>NZ_JBVIGN010000010.1:0-396205 GCF_055570785.1 Streptomyces sp. NPDC031100 | reverse complement strand
GATCCACGGTGACGTCCCCACACTGGACGAAACGCTCAACTCCAGTGCTGGACACGGCAGCCAGGACCGGCCCATCTCATTGTGTTAGCCGTTGTTAGTCTCACGGTGATGTCGTATACGACATCGGTACGACACGGACCGTGAGATTACGACATCAGCAGCAAGACCCTACAACGGAGATCACAACACCAGACAGGCCCTAATCGGTACCGCGTTCCATGACCCGGCGGGCGGCCTCCGCCTCTGCCGCGGGCGGGGACAACTCGTCGAGGGTGTCGAGCTCGTCGTCCGATTCCAGTTCCCGTTCCCAGGCCGCCGCGAGACGTTCCTGCTCCTCGCGGGGTTTGGCTCCGACCGCCTCCCGGTGCTCGGGGTCCAGAGCCTCCAGGAATCGTCCGACAGAGTCCCTCGGCATGACGTGCTCCTTGTTCGCCGGGAAGGTGCCGTTCCCGGCCCAGCATGGCCAACCATGCTCGCGTCGGCCGCCCGACACGGCCGGAGACCACTCTGATGGCCGCGCGGCCCTGTCTGATGCCTGTCGCCCGGTCCCGGTCGGGCGCAGGGAACCGGGTCCGGCGATCAGCCGACCTGGGCGGCGATGGTCCGCGCACACTCCAGGGACTCGGTACGGGTCGTGTCCACCTCCAGGTCGTAGAACACCCCCTCGTGAACCGCCTCCGCCTGCAACGCGGCCATGCCACGGACGCGATCTCCGCGTGCCACCTCACGGCCCGCGGCAACCGCACTCTCACACCTGACGCCGACCCACAGCACCGGCAGTCCACCCAAAGCCTTGTGCCACCGCTCCTGGGATGCCGCTCCGCCGAGGAAGACGTCGTCGATGATGATCCGGGCACCTGCGCGGGCCATCGTCACGATGCCCTCAGTCCAGGCCGCCTCAAGTGCCCGGAAGTCCGTCCCGACGCTCACTGCGCCGTCCGCGGCGAACTCGATGCCCCCGTTCGCCCCCTGCATCTTCGCGGGCAGGGCGTCGACGAACGAGTCGCACCCGAACGCCAGCCACGGATCCGGCAGTACGGCCTGCAGGCACCGGACGATCCCGGACTTCCCCGAGCTGGAACCACCGTTGAGAATGATCATCTGAGTCGTCACCGCGCCACAGTAGGGCGCTTCGCACACGGCACGAAACGAATATCGGCAGGTACGGCTGACTGCCCGGACTGCCAGGAATGTCAGAGTTGTTCCGTGGCTCCTCGCCTCGGGTGCCTTGGGCACTCCGCCCGCTCGATACGGCAGTCAGGGTGGTCAAGGACGTACGTCCGAGCGTACGTCCGGCCGCGGTGCCAGAAGGGCGACCACGGTCGAGCTCGCGGTGCGGTGCCAGATGCCGCTGTGGCGCAGCATGGCGTGGTCGCCGCCCGCCATGAGAACGGTGTCCGCTCGCGCGCCCTCCGCGCGGGCCCGGTTCACGAAGGCCACCGATGCGTCGGGGTCGGTGATCCGGTCGCGGTCTCCGTGCAGGACGACGACGTCCTTGCCCCGCAGATGGGCCACCGGCTCGCCGTCGGGGCACCAGGGCGCCAGTGCCAGCACGGCACGGACCTCGGGTGCGGCCGCGGCGCGCAGGGCCGCCCGACCACCCATCGAGTGGCCGACCAGGACGGTGGGGATGCGCCCGAAGCGCCGGCCGAGCTCCGCCAGCGCCCGCTGGGTGTCCCGCACGGGATCGGCGTCGAGGCCGTTCCATCCCTGGACCCGGTAGCGGACCTCCGCCAGGACGATGCCGTCGTCGGATGTCGCTTCGGCGACGGCCCGGACGAAGGGCCTCATCCTCAGGGCCGCCGGCTGCCATGGCCGCGACCGTGCCCGGCTGTCCTCCTTGCCGCCGTGCAGGAACAGCACGGCGGCCCGGGGCGAGTGCGGGACGCGCCGTGTCACCAGTGCGCCAGCCGGCTCGTCCGGCGCTGCGGCGACGGGTCCGTGCTCGTGTCCTGTTGCCATCCCTGCTCCTCACGTTGCGGGCATTCTCCCTTGCGGAAGCCTGCGCCCTCGCTCGCTGTCCCGGGCGTCATCGGTGGGACACACAGGTGGCAAGGGGGTGTGCTCCCGTTCTCCGCTGGTGCCAGCCCCACCACGGAACCGGCCGCCAGCCGGAGTGTTCGATGCGCGAACGGCGCCTAGCGTGACGCCGTATGGCGCTCTCCTTGTTGCGTTCCGCAGCCCGCTTATCGCGTTCCGCACTCCGCAGAAACACTGGCTTGGCGGCCCTGGCCGCGGTCGTCGTGCTGGCCGCCGCCCCACCGGTGGCCGCCCAGCCACATCGGGCCTCGCCCCGCCCTTGCGGCACCCACGACGAGTTGAGGCGGTCGGTGCACCGACTGGTCGACCAGGACCGGATCGCGGGTGCCGCGGTCCTGGTCGACGGCGGCACGACGGACGCACGATGCGCCCGCTGGACCGTGACGGACGGCCTCGCCGATCGGCGCACCGGCCGTCCCATGAACACCACCGACCGGCTTCGCGTCGGCAGCGTCACCAAGACGTTCACCGCGACCGTGGTCCTCCAACTCGCAGCCGAGCGGCGACTGTCGCTCGACGCGCCGGTCGAGCGCTACCTGCCCGGCCTGATCCGTGGAAACGGGTACGACGGCCACCGGATCACCGTACGACAGGTGCTGCAGCACACCAGCGGTCTGCCCGACTACATCGACGCACCCGAATGGGACCATCCCGAACGGCTGCGGTACCGCCATTTCGAGCCACGCGCTCTGATCGGCCGCGCCCTGCGGATGCCGCAACCGCAGAACGCCTGGCACTACGCGACCACCAACTACCTCGTCGCCGGGCTGATCGTCCGCCAGGTCACCGGCCACACGCTCGAGACCGAGGTCACCCGCCGCATCATCGCGCCGCTCGGGCTGCACGACACGTACTGGCCCGGCGACGACACCCGGATCGCAGGACCGCACTCCCGCAGCTACTTCACCGCGGACGACGGCCGTCGTGCGGACGGCACCGCCTGGAACATGACCTTCGGCGGCGCCGGCGGCGCCCTGGTGTCGACACCGTCCGACCTGACCCGGTTCGCCGCCGCGCTGTTCGGCGGCCGCCTGCTGCCCGCGGCCCAACGCACCGAGATGCAGCGGACGGTGGCAGCCGACCCCGACCGGCTCTGGCCGGGCGCCCGCTACGGGCTCGGCCTGATCTCCTCACCCCTCACCTGCGGCGGTGACTGGTGGGGCCACGCCGGGACCGTGCCCGGCGGCCACCGGGCACTGGTCGCCGTCGGCCCCCTGGGCAGGAGCGTCGCCGTAGCGCTGAACGAGATCCCCGGCACCCTCCAGGCCGAACTGGACTTCCTCGACGTCGTCGACAAGGCCCTCTGCGAGGGCAGGCCTTCCGAAGGGACACCCGAATGACCGGCTTCATCCTTCCCGGCGGCGCAGACCGCCCGCGCACCGGCCGCGTGGCCAGGCCGACGTCCCGGATCGCCAGAGCCGCCGCCCTGTGTCTGACGGCTGTGCTGACCCTGGGCGCCGCCCCAGGCGCGAGCGCTGCGGGCCCCGCCGCCACCGACCCCTTGGGCCGCTACGACCACCAGCGGCTCGCCTGGAAGAGCTGCGTGCTGGGTCCCGACGACGCCACGGGCAAGGAACTCGAACAGGCCGGTGCGCAATGTGCCGACGTCACCGTCCCGCTGGACTACGCGCGGCCCGACGGCCGTACGATCACCGTCGCGATCTCCCGGATCCGAGGCACCGACACCGCCCACCGCATCGGCGCGCTGCTCCTCAACAGCGGCGGCCCCGGCGGGCAGACGATCGGCGACCCACCCTGGGTGCGCAAGGCGATGAAGGAGGTCGGCGCACGGTACGACGTGGTGGGCGTGGATCCCCGGTTCGTCGGCCGGAGTACGACGCTGGACTGCCACTGGCCGACCGGCACCATGTTCCGCGGGGCCGGCACCGGCCGCGCGGCGTTCGACCGCATGGTGGACCTCGCCGCCGGCCTCGCCCACCGCTGCCGCACCCACGCGGGCGACCTGCTGCCGTACTCCAGCACCCGGAACACCGCGCGCGACATGGACGTGATCCGCGCCGCCCTCGGCGAGCGCCGAATCTCCTACCTCGGTTACTCGTACGGCAGTTATCTGGGCGAGGTGTACGCCACGATGTTCCCCGGCCGCACCGACCGGGTCGTCCTCGACGGCGTGGTGGACCCCGGCCGTTACGGTCCGCGGCTGCTGCGCGGCACCGAGGACGCCAACCGGCACGCCCTGCGTGACTGGGCCCGCTGGGCCGCCGCGCGCGATGCGGAATACGGCCTGGGCCGCACGCGCGGCGCCGTACTGGCCGCAGTGAACGAGGTCCAGGCAGCCGCCACCCCCAGGCCCCTGCGGCTCGGGAACCACCGGGTGGACGAGCACGCGCTGCCCGTCGTCGTCTTCAACGGTCTCTCGCAGGACAACCCCACCGCGTACGGGGAGCTGGCCCAGGCCGTACGGGACCTGCGGCGTGCCGCCGCCGGCCGGACGGTGACACCGTCGCCGTGGCTGGCCGGCTCCCTGGACTTCCTGCTGACCGGGTCCGACTCCGCCTACGGCAGTGCTCAGACATCGATCCTGTGCGGCGACGTGCCCGCACCGCGCGACCCCGAGACCTACTGGCGCGACCTGCGCCGCGCCGGGACCCGGGACAGGCTGTTCAGCCCCGTGGCGAACGACATCGGCCCGTGCGCCTTCTGGGACCCGCCGCGCGAGCGTCCGACCAGGATCCGAAACGACCTGCCGGCCCTCCTCGTCAACTCCACCGGCGACCCGCGCACCACCCACCGCAGTGCTGCATCGGTACGTCACATGTGGCCCAGCTCCCGCCTGGTGACCCTGCGTGGGGCCGATCAGCACGCGGTCTACGGCGTCTTCGGCAGCTCCTGCGTGGATGCCACGGTCAACGCCTACCTCGCGAGCGGACGCCTGCCGGCCATGGGCGCCACCTGCGCCCGGCCCGCCTCCTGACAAGGTCCTCCCGCAGTTGGGGGCACGACAGCGCCCCCAACTGCCGCCTGATGCCGCAGCAATGACAATGCGTCAGATTTCCGCCTCTGGAAGATGCCGGCCCATACCACCGTATTGACGTGAGCACGCCCAGTCGCTACGTTGCGATCGCGCTGGACAACGTTGTCACCACTCCATCCTCACGTCCTTCCGCGCGGCCCGGTGTGCAACCCGATGCATCTCTCAGGAGGCAGATCGCGATGTTCTCGACTCCGGCCGACGACCGCCGGCTCGGCAAGCGCAGACGACCGTCCCGCCGCCCCCGGATCCACAAGGCCCTGAGCGCCGCCGCCGGCGCCGCCGCCCTCCTGGGCGCGTACGCATTACCCGCACCCGTCACCTGGGCCGCGCCCGTGAGAGCTGCGGAACTCGTGTCGGCACCGGCGGATCTGGTCAACCCCTTCATCGGCACGTCCAACGACGCCAACGACTTCCCCGGTGCGGACGTGCCCTTCGGAATGGTGCAGTGGAGTCCCGACACCTCGTCGCGGCCACCTGGTGGCGGGTACGAGTACAAGGACTCCTCGATCACGGGATTCAGCCTGACCCACATCGCGGGACCGGGCTGCGGAGCCGCGGGTGACATACCCGTACTGCCCACGGTCGGCGCCGTCATCAACACGGCGACGGAGTCCTTCTCGCACGCCGACGAGTCCGCCGCTGCCGGCTCCTACAAGGTAGCCCTCGACAACAAGGTGACCACAGAACTCACCACCACCACCCGCACCGGCATGGCACGCTTCACCTTTCCCGGGACCACCCAGGCCAACCTGCTCTTCAAACTGACCGGCAGTCAGAACGGAGGTACCTCGACGCAGTTCAACGTCGTCTCCGGCACCGAGGTCAGCGGCCAGGTCACGAGCGGGAGATTCTGCGGCGCGGGGAACACCTACACCGTCTACTTCGACATGGTCTTCGACCGGCCCTTCACCTCCAGCGGCAGTACCCTCACGCCCACGACGCAGACGCCCGAGCCCTCCACCGGCCGGGCGGACAAGAACGCCCCGGACAAGCCGAACAAGCCGCGCCTGCACGGCTCGATGCCGAAGCCGTCCGCCGCCACGGCGCCGCACGGCCCGGGCACGGCTGCGGGCGCCGCCGCCTCGAACGCGCACGTCACCTTCGACACCACCACGAACCCGGTCGTCCAGGCCAAGGTCGGCATCTCCTACGTCTCCGTCGCAGGCGCGGCCGCCAACCGTACTGCCGAGAACAGCGGGTGGAACTTCGACTCCGTCCGCAGCTCCGCCCATTCCGCCTGGGACAGCGCGCTCGGCAAGGTGCGGATCGCCGGCGGCACGGCGGACCAGCAGAAGATCTTCTACACAGCGCTGTACCACTCGCTGCTCCATCCGAACGTCATCAGCGACACGAACGGCCAGTACTACGGCTTCGACGGCAGGACACACACGGTGGACGCGGGCCACAGCGCCGCCTACGCCAACTACTCCGGCTGGGACATCTACCGCTCCCAGGCCCAGCTCGAGGCCCTGGTGAGCCCTCAGGTCGCCTCCGACACCGCCCAGTCGATGACCGACGACTACGTCCAGACCGGGCTCTTCCCCAAGTGGTCCGAGAACAACGGCGAGTCCTACGTCATGGTCGGTGACCCTGCGGCAGCGATCATCGCCGACTACTACGCCTTCGGCGCCCGCAACTTCGACACCTCCACAGCACTGGCCGGCCTGCTGAAACAGGCGAGCACCGCGAACAACGACCGTCCGGGCCTGAACTACCTGGACAACCCGGGCTACGAACCCCACGACGGCAGCTATGGCTGCTGCAACTTCTACGGCCCGGTGGCCACGACGCTGGAGTACGACACCGCCGACTTCGCCCTCTCCGCCTTCGCCGGAGCCCTCGGCGACACCCGGAGCCGGCAGACGTACGCCCATCGCGCGCAGGACTGGCGCAACACGCTGAACCCGGCCTCCGGTTTCGTCCAGCCCCGCAACGCCAGCGGCTCCTGGACCGGCGGCTTCGACCCCACCAGCGGCACGGACATGGTCGAGGCGGACTCGTGGATCTACACGGGCATGGTGCCCTTCGACGTGGCCGGACTCGCCACCGCCAAGGGCGGCAACGAGGTGATGGGCGACTACCTCGACACCGTGCTGCGCAGTTACACCGGCGCCAACGGCTACGCCTGGGTCGGCAACGAGCCGAGCATCGAGCTGCCCTGGGAGTACGACTACATCGCAGAGCCCTACAAGACACAGGGGACCGTGCGCTCGATCCAGGACCAGATCTGGTCGAACACCCCGGCCGGCCTCGCGGACGGCAACGACGACCTCGGCGCGATGAGCGCCTGGTACGTGTGGTCCGCGCTCGGCATGTACCCCATGACTCCGGGTACGTCCGACCTCGCCCTCGGCTCACCCCTGTTCTCCCAGGCCGTGATCACTCTGCCGTCCGGCAGGACCCTGACCATCAACGGGAACGGCGCCGCCGACAACGCGCCCTACGTCCAGTCCGCCACGTTCAACGATTCCGCGTGGAACAACGCCTACGCGCCCCCGAGCGCCCTCACCTCCGGTGGCACCCTCACCTACACGCTCGGCACGAGCCCCAGCACCTGGGCGACGGCCGCGTCGGCCGCCCCTCCCTCCTACCCCGGCGACACGGCGGCACCGACGAAGCCCCGCGTGGGTCCCGTCACGTCGGGCGTGACCGCCACGCAGTGCATCGACGACGCCAACTCCGGCACCGCCGACCACACCGCGATCCGTCTGTGGACCTGCAACGGCACCTACGCCCAGGACTGGACCGTCGCGGCCGACGGCACTCTGCGGACCCTCGGCAAATGCCTCGACGCGACCAACAGCGGAACGACCAACGGCACCCTCGTCCAGCTCTACACCTGCAACGGCACCGGCGCCCAGAAGTGGACGATCGGATCCAACGGCTCCCTGACGAACACCAACTCCGGTCTGTGCCTGGACGACCCCAACTCGTCCACCTCGGAAGGCACACGCCTGCAGATCTACACCTGCAACGGGACAGCGGCGCAGAGGTGGACCCTGCCCCCGGCCTGAGGCGCCAGCGCCCGCACGGCCGGCCGCGCCCCGCGCGTGGCCGGCGGGGGCGCGAGTCCGGCACCACCCGAATGGCCCGCTTCGAGGCCGGCGTCATGACATGCGCCACCACGTCGAGCGTTGCCGTGGTCCTGTCAGTCATCCGCCGCCTGTGACGTCCGTGAGCCTGCAGCGGCTGATCACCGCGCGTGAGCGCCCACTCCTTCACGGCACGACTTCCCTTTGATCCCGATAAGATACGGCTTGTGATCAGGTCAGGCTGGTTTCGTCGCCGCCGCGCTCCGTACGGTGGCCCACGGGAAGCCGTCCTGCTGTCACCGTTGATCGTCACCTTCCTCATCGCCAGCCTGGCATTCGCCACCCCCAGAGAGTTCGCCTTCAGCCGCCTCCTGCCCGCGGCGCCGGCCCTCGCGGCCGCGATGTGGCCCGTCCTCCCGACGATCCTGCTGGGGGCGCTCTGCCTGCTGGTGATGATCACGCTCAGCTTCTTCTACACCGACCTGGGGACGTCGTACACGGCTGCTGCCATCGTCGCGGTCACTCTGGCGGCCGCCTATGCCAGCCATCTCCGACTCCAGCGCGAGGAGATGCTCATCCAGGTCCGGCTCGTCGCCGACGCAGCCCAGAAGGTGCTGCTCCGCCCACTACCGCGCCGTATCCAGAACGTCGAGATCGAGTCGCTGTATCTGGCGGCTCAGGAGCAGGCCCGCATCGGAGGCGACTTCTACGAGGCGGCCGACACGCCGTACGGCGTCCGCCTGCTCATCGGAGACGTACGCGGCAAGGGACTCCCGGCGGTGGGGGCCGCCTCTGCGGTGATCAACTGCTTCCGGGAGAACGCGTACGACCAGCCCGACCTGCGGAGCATCATCCGTCGCCTGGACACCAGCATCTCCCGCCACAGCTTCGCGACCCCCTCCCCGGATCAACCCGAGAACTTTGCCACCGCACTCATCGCGGAGATTCCGTACGGCGGTGGGCAGGTCAGGATCCTCAACTGCGGGCACCCCCCGCCCCTGCTGGTGCGGAGCGGGGAGATCCACGTCCTCGAGTGCACCACGCCGTCGCCGCCCCTCAACCTCGCGACGCTCCTCGGAGACCGCTACGCCGTCGACACCGTAGCCTTCGGCGAGGGTGACCAGATGCTGCTCTACACCGACGGCGTAACGGAGACCCGCGACCACGACGGCACGTTCTTCCCGCTGCCGGACTGGATGCGGCAGCTCGGCCCGATGCCGCCCCGTGAGCTGCTGGACCGGCTGCACCGCGACCTGCTCCACTACAGCGGCGGACGACTCAATGACGACATCGCGGCCCTCGCCGTACGCTGCCGGACCGCCCCGGAGCAGGAGCACAAGGCGTAGCCGACGGGCGATCCCCGTGCGTCCAAGACGCGATCGGACGATGCTCGCCGGCCTGCCGGAGACCGGGCAGTAGGTCACCCACCGGTCGCCGAGCAGCGAGACACAATGCTAGAAAGGGGATATGAGGGGACGTTCCCGCTGGTCATGGGCGAGAGCGGCGTCGCCGCCGAGCAACCGGCGGTCATCCGATCCGTCCCCTCGTCCAGGACCCCGGCCATCACAGAGACGCGGCCTCCTGCGGTCCCTGAGCGTCCGCACGCTCGCCGCGCAGGTCTTTCTCCTGCAGGCCCTCATCATGCTGCTCGTGGTCGCGGCGGCGGCCACGTCCCTGGTGGTGCAGAGCCAGTACGACGCGCAGCGCGACGCCACGAACCGCTCACTGGCCGCGGCGGAGGGATTCGCGCACGCCCCCGGCACGGCACTGGCGCTACGGTCACCGGATCCGGGCCCCCGGCTGAAGGCGGCGGCGGAGCAGGCGAGGCAAGGATCCGGCGTCGACTTCATGACCGTCCTGAACAAACAGGGGGTCCGGCTCGCCGACACCGATCCCACCCTGATCGGTACGAAGGCGGAAGGCGTCGGCCGGGCCGCCGCCGGGGAGACGTTCACCGAGGTCTACCACGGCCGGCCGACCGACGCCGTGCGCGCGATCGTCCCCGTGTTCGATGCGAGCAGACGCGTGGTCGGCGTGGTCGGCGCCGGGGTCCAGTACGCAACGCTCGGCCACATGCTGAACCGCCAGGTGCCGTTGCTGCTCGGTTCGGCGGCGGCGGCACTCGCGCTCGCGACCGGCGGCACGGCTCTGGTCAGCCGGCGGCTGCTACGGCAGACCCGGGGTCTCGGCCCGGCCGAGATGACCCGGATGTACGAGCACCACGACGCCGTGCTGCACGCGGTGCGCGAAGGAGTCCTGATCGTCGGCGGCGACGGGCAGCTGCTGCTCTCCAACGACGAGGCACGCCGCCTGCTCGGCCTGACCGAGGACGCCGAACGGCGGAAGGTGACGGAACTGGGGCTGGGGCCCAGGCTGACGCGATTGCTGGAGTCGGGTGAAGCCGTGTCCGACGAGGTGGTCGAGGCCGGGGACCGGCTGCTGGCGGTGAACCTCCGGCCCACCGCACCCCACGGCGGCGGGCAGGGCCTGGTCGCCACCCTCCGTGACACCACGGAGCTGACGGCCCTGTCCGGCCAGGCCGAGGTGGCGCGGAGCCGGCTGTCGTTCCTGTACGAGGCCGGCATGCGGATCGGCACCACGCTCGACGTGCGGCGCACCGCCGAAG
The DNA here is from genome assembly GCF_055570785.1 of Streptomyces sp. NPDC031100. Lineage (NCBI taxonomy): Bacteria > Bacillati > Actinomycetota > Actinomycetes > Kitasatosporales > Streptomycetaceae > Streptomyces > Streptomyces sp. NPDC031100. The sequence goes on along the minus strand of NZ_JBVIGN010000010.1, from coordinate 385,512 downwards.
AACTCGCCGAGGTGGCCGTCCCGCGCCTGGCGGACTTCGTCACCGTGGAGATCCTCGACTCGGTACTGCGGGGCGAGGAGCCCACGGGTGCCGTCGACCGGATGCGACGCACGGCACTGGGCGGACAGGCCGGGCATCCGTTGCAGCCGGTGGGAGACCTGATCCATTTCGTCATGGCCGACACACCGATGGTGGCGGCATTGCGGCGCGGCAAGGCCGTCCTGATCCCGGATCTGCACGCCGCCGAGGACTGGCGGGCCCAGGACCCGCAGGGAGCCCAGCAGGTACTGGGCTACGGCATCCATTCGATGATCTCAGTGCCTGTGCGGGCCCGGGGAGTCGTCCTTGGCATGGCCAACTTCTGGCGCGGCGCCGGCTCCGCGCCGTACGAGGAGGAGGACGTCGCCGTGGCCGAGGAACTGGTCGCCCGGACGGCTGTCGCGATCGACAACGCACGCCGGTACTCCCGCGAGCACGCCATGGTCGAGACACTGCAGCGCAGTCTGCTGCCCCTGGCCCTGCCCGACCAGGACGTACTGGAGATCGCCTCCCGCTATCTGCCTGCGCAGTCCGGCGTCGGCGGCGACTGGTTCGACGTGATCCCCCTCCCCGGCTTCCGGGTAGCCCTGGTCGTCGGCGACATCGTGGGACACGGGTTGCACGCCGCGGTGGCCATGGGACGGCTGCGGACCGCCGTGCTGAACTTCTCCGCACTGGACCTTGCCCCGGACGAACTGCTCGGTCGCCTCGACGAGATGGTGACCCGACTGGACACGTACACGCCGAACACCGACGACGACCGTGCACCCCTGACCGGTGCCACCTGCCTCTACGCCATTTACGACCCGGTGGGCGGCCACTGCACCGTCTCGCGCGCCGGCCACGTCGCACCGGCCGTGGTGGATCCCGGCGGCCGGGTGACCTTCCCCGACCTTCCCCTGTCGCCGCCCCTCGGGGTGGGCGGGCAGCCCTTCGAAGCCGGTGAACTGGACCTGCCGGAGGGCAGCAGGCTCATCCTGTTCACGAACGGGCTGATCGGGGACCGCGGACGGGACATCGACGAGGGCCTGGAGCTGATGCGTTCGACCATCGCCGAGGCGGGCCGGACGCCGGAGGAGACCTGCCGCAGGCTGGTGGAGACCATGCTGCCCGAGCATCCCAGCGACGACGTGGCGCTGCTGGTCGCCCGGACCCGGGTCCTCGACCCGTCCAAGGTCGCGACCTGGCAGGTGCCGTTCGATGCGATGGCCGTCTCCGGGGTACGCAAGGACGTCAGCCGCCGACTGGAGGAATGGGGACTGGAGGAATCGGCTTTCGCCACCGAACTCATCCTCAGCGAACTCCTCACCAATGCCATCCGCTACGGCGCTCCACCCGTGGGCGTCAGGATCCTGCTCGGCCGGACCCTGGTCTGCGAGGTGTCGGACCACAGCAACACCTCACCCCGGCTGCGGCGCGCGGCCACCACCGAAGAAGGAGGCCGCGGCCTCTTCCTGGTCTCCCAGTACGCGGACCGGTGGGGGACACGCTATGCGGCCGACGGAAAGGTGATCTGGGCCGAACAGAGCCTCGGCCGCGCCCGGGAGCCGGACATGACCGCGCTGATGGACGAGATGGCCTGGTGAGCCGGCCAGGCCCGCCGCAACAGCGTCCTCACCCGTGGCCGCTCAGGGGCAGTCGTAGGCGAGGTAGGCGGCAACCGTCCGATAGGTGGGGGAGAGGATGCGCAGATCCGCTCGTGCCCTGTAGTGACCCGTGCCCTGGAAAGTCCACAACAGGTGCAACCGTGCCTGCCGCTGGCCTCGGACCACCGTTTCCCGCAGCACGGCCGAGGTGGTGCCGTCGCTTCGGTTCCAGCGGTAGGAGAGCGTGCCCGGTCGGCCGTTCGTGGTGACGAAACCGACGACGTCGGCGGTGCCGTCGCACCCGACGGCCGCCGGCCTGGCGGTGACTGCCACGGTGCGTATCTGGACGGCCGGCCCGAGGTGCTGCCAGGCGAGGAAGGCGATGACGCAGATCAGCACCAGCGCGGGCAGGGCGTGTCTGCGCAGGCGCCGGCGCGGCGGCGCGGGGGATGGTGACACGGTGGGCAGCGTCCGATGGGTGCGGTGAGCGACAGCGGCCGTGACTCCCGGGCCGAAACGCAGCACCGTGCCGTCGACACGATCCGGCCGGACCGACGGGAAAGGCACGCCGGCCGGGCCGGGCGGCTCCACGAGGTCTGCGTCCTCGGGCTCAGTGTCGGGCTCGGGCCTGAGGATCCAGTGGCTGGCCAGTACGGTGGCGCTGTACTCGGCGTCGTCGGAACCGGGTTCACCGATCGGAGGACGTTCCCCGGTCGCGGCGAGGCGAACGGTCGGGGCATGTTCGTCGCCGGAGCCGAGCACGCGAGTGGGTTCCTCGTCGGGACCTGCCACACGGGTGGGCTCGCCATCCTCGGCAGCCGCGGGAATGCGGTCGTCGTGAGCGGTCATCGAAGATCACACTGCCTGGTCAGAAGCTGCTGCGAGGCGCCGCCGTCTGCGGCGGCCGGGGTCGTCGTGGCCTGGACCGCCCAGTAGCAGCCCTTGCCCTGGAAGGCGTGATCGACGCTGAGGGTGTACTGGGTGGCGCCGCTGCGCTCGAAGGTCTGGGGCGCACCGTCCGGCGCACCGAGCACCCCCGCGACATCGCCCGTGAACCAGGAGACGGTGATGGAGATCGGCCCGGTGCCGTCCGTGGTGATGCCGATGGTTGCCGTGGCGGTGGACGGACCCGTCTGCCGGAAGGCCGACACCGCGACGTCCTTGACGGCGGGAGCGGACGGCGCGGTCGGGGAAGCGTTGGTGGGCGTCGGATCCGTGGTCGCCCCACCGGAGGCGCCGGAGGCCGTCTCCCCCGACGGCGTGGTGACGGACGCCGAGGGCTCGCCGGTGCCGGGCGTCCCCCCGATCGTCGGGGCAGGGGGCGACAGGCTGGCGGAAAGGCTGGGCGCCGGGGACGGCGACGGGTGAGCCGACGAGGCCGGCGAGGTGGGTCCCTGCGGCGTCATGCCGGGCCGGGCGCTGGTGGTGGCCAGGGCCTGTGCCGTCTGCTGTGGGGCCGCTCCCTGGATGGCCTGGGCTCCGTAGGCGGACAGGATGCCCAGAAGCACGGCCGCAGCGGACACCAGCATCCCCGGCCGGCCGGGGAGCCATGACCGAGCCCGGCCGCGGCCCGGCTCCCGGCCCAGGACCGTGCACGCGGTGTCCGTGGTGGTGTGCGGGGCGCTGCGCGCCGAGGGCAGCAACAGCGGCAGCAGCGCCACCAGCGCGGCGAGCCGACCGCGGCCACGTTCCTCCCAGTCGGGGCCGTAGGCGGCGCCGGCGGCCGCCTCAAGTTCCCCGACGAACGCCTCGGCGTGGGCGGGCCGTTCCTCCGGAGCCTTGGCCAGACCACGCCGTACCAGATCCCGCACCGCCTCGGGCACCTCGTCGACGGGGATGGGCGCATCGACATGCCGCAGCGCGAGTTCGGCGAGGTTGTCACCCGCGTACGGCTTGTGGCCCGTCAGGCACTCGAAGAACGTGGCCGTGGCCGCGTACACGTCGGCGGCGGGAGACGCCGGCGCGCCGGTCCACTGTTCCGGGGCCATGTACGAGGGAGTTCCCGCGATGCCGACGCTGGTACCGCTGTCCACCGCGATGCCGAAGTCGACGAGCCTGGACGAGCCGTCCCTCACGACCAGGACGTTCTCCGGTTTGTAGTCGCGGTGGACGACACCGACGCGGTGCGCGTCGGCGAGGCCGAGCAGTGATCCCTTGAGGACCACGAGCGCGGACTCGGGATCCAGGGGGCCCTCCCTGGACAGCAGGGTCCGCAACGCGGCTCCGTCCACCAGCTCCATCACGATGGCGGCGCCGTCCGGGCTCTCGACGTACTCGTACAACTCGGCGACGTACGGACTCTCCAGCCCGCCGAGCAGTCGCGCCTCGGCCCTGAACTCGTACACGAAGCCCGGCCGGGTGCGCAGTGACTCGCTGAGATACTTCACCGCGACCGCAACGCCGGTCTCCTCGTGCACGGCCAGTACGACCCGCCCGCTCGCCCCCGACCCGAGCTCCAACGACTCGGTGTACCCGGGCACCGCCCATGCGCTCATTCCGTCCCCCAGCCCCGCCGCACCGCCGGAATCCCACGCGCTCCGAGCACCTCGGCCGCGTTGAGAGACACATTTTCAGCCACGTTTGGTTGCGGCGCGGGACGGAGGGCGTCACGGGCCGGCCATTGCGGGCGGTGCGACGCTCGCTACCGGGGTGCGGGCTGCATATCGCTGGAGGCGGACCGGGGGCGAGTGTGCATGCTGCGGCGCTGAAGCTGCGTCAGGCGGACGGACAGGGCGTGCAGGGCGAGCGGCCGGAGGGCACAGTCTGGGCCGGCCGCTGTGCGGGCCACCGTCACCGGCTGAGGCTCTCACGGAGCATTTCGTGCAAGCCGTCGGTCAAGGTCTCGGGCTGGCGCCCCGCGGTCATCAGCCGGCTCCACCAGGCACGGGTACGACGTTGGTGGTGTCCACGGCCAGGCGAACGGCCTTGGCCAGCCTGACGGCATCGCCGACGGCCCAGTAGTGGACGAAGAACAGGCGTGGTTCGTCGGCGAGGTTGTGGTGGTGCACCTCGACGAGTTCGACCCCACCGCGTCGCAGGGCCGCGAGGACGGGCTGGACCTCGTTGGCGATCATGACCAGGTCGCCGCTGAGGGCGGCCCTGCCGCCGCCGAGCGGCTGGAAGCTGACGGAGGTGGTGGATCCCAGTCCCGGAGGCAGGGCCATAGGGCCGTCGGCGACGGTCTCGCGGCGGACATAGGTGCACCTGTAGATCTCGCCGTCAGCGGCGCCCTTGACGCCCATTGCGGCGTCGATGGCGGTGGTGTCCAGGTCGACGGGCGGCGAAGGGGTGGCACGTTCGGCGGGTGGAGTACCGGTGCAGTCGAATGCGGCGCGCAGACCGCGAGCGACGGCGACCGGATCGTGACCGTGGGCGTGCAGATGAACCCACCAGACATCCGGCTCGTGGGCGAGCAGGTGCTTGTGGATGGCAGTCTGCATGATCCCGTGCTTCTGCAGGACGTCACTGAAGTGTTGCAGTTCGCGCTCGGTGACCACGGCATCGCCCATCATGAGCGTGCTGTGGTCGGCGTACCGGACGAAGGACACGTGCGTGCCCAGGGCGAGCGCGGGGTTGATCAGAATGCCGCGGGAGAAGACCCTGAGGTCTCGGCGCGGCAAGCCCGTGTGGTACATGAATCGCCTCATGTCACCGGGTCGGCCCAGAGTCTCACCCACGTCCGCCCAGTCCGTCAGCTTGGTCATCACCGGATCGACCAGGACGCGGTCCTCCGGTCCCGCGGACAGGGCGCGCGCCCGCGCCGGCACACCGGTGGCTACGGGCACAAGGGCCGCCGCGGCCAGCACACGGCGCCGGGACGCGGTGAGTCGGGAGCGGGTGTCCTGCTGTCGCTCTGCAGTCATGTCATACGCCTCCTGGCACGATCGAACCATCGGAAACCGCGTCGACCGGTGATCGGCACAGTTGCACCCGCCAGGTGGGCTATGGCCACCCCGGCCCGGTTCCACCTCCGGAAGGACCCGTACACCGTCTCCCAGGGAAGATCGGCAGGCAGAGCCCTCCACTTCGCGCCGTTGTCGACGATGTGGCGGCTGCTGTCGACGATCTCCCGCCGCGGCCACCCCTCGGGGTGCCGGCCGGTCTTGGTCTGACAGGCTGGGACCGGCAGCCAGGGCTCACTCGGCAACGGATGTGTCGGAGAGGCAGCGGCGACGACGGGGAGCGGCAGCAGCCGGCATGACGGCTCGGCAGAGGGGGTGACTGGGGAACATGTGGAGGGCTGGGCGCGGGTGGCACGGACGCCGGTGAGCTGGGCGGTGGCGAGCTGGGGCCTTTCGCCGTCGGGGTAGCGGGCCAGGTGCGGGTCGAGCGTGCCAGTGATCACCCGGCTGGCCGGCCGAGGATCTGCCGGAACTGGCGCTTGTCGTACTCGATCAGTCGGCAGGCCGTCGGAGAACATGTAGCCGTCCCCGCGGGTCCAGGTGATCGGGGTCGGGTTCTCACCGGCGCCGGCGTCGCGGACGTGCCTGATCCGGCGGCCGACCTGCGAGCGGGTCAGGCGGGTGGCGGACATGAGCTGGACGGAGCGCAGGCCCGCCGGCCTTGGCTTCCATCAGGGCGACGCGGACCAAGTCGCCGTAGTGCTCGGCCAGCGGCCGCGCCTGTCGGCGCCGCGGCTCCTGCCGCACTCGATCTGCCCCACGCTCTGGTCGAGTGGGTCACCATGCTCATCGTCACCCGCGAGGGTGACCGTCGCTGCAAGCTCCCGCTGCACCGACGTGCCCTGGTCGGCCTGGTGTACCTGCGCCGGCACGATACCTTCGCGCAGCTCGCCAGCGGCTTCGGCACCGCCCACGCCTATGTAGCAGCGGTCATCGCCCTGCTCGCCGATCGCGCGCCTGGGCTGCTACGTGCGCTGCGCGAAGCCCCCCGGGACTACGTCCTGCTGGATGGCACACTCGCGGAATGCGACCGGGTCGGCGACAGCCGGGCCGACTACTCCCACAAGCACCGCAGGCACGGGGTGAATGTGCAGGTGTGACCGACCCGGCCGGGCGGCTGCTGTGGATCTCGCCCACGCTGCCCGCCCGGGCGTACGACCTGACCGCGGCCCGCACCCGTCGCATCCTTCGGATCTGCGAACGCCAGAGCATCCCGGTCGTCGCGGACCGCACCTACCTGGGCGGCGGACCGTGGGTGACCACGCCCGTCAGATGCCCGCCCAGCGGTGAGCTGTCACCGACCCAGCGCACGGTCAACCGCGCGCTCTCCGTAGCGCGTTGCACTGTTCGAACGCGGCTTACCCGGCACTGATCGCGGTCTGGCGCCGCAGTTGGGCATCAATCAACAGCGTCGGCACCAGGGCTTACACAACGAAACTGACACTCTCTCTTCCAGCCCATCGGGTGGCCGACCGAGCATCGATAGTGGTGGATCCCCGAACCTGCCGACAAGCCGAGCGGCTGTACCGATGTCCGTTCTCACGAACATCCAACAGGGAGTGATCTTGGGATCTCCCCCTTCCGCTGGCCACCTGCTGCGGTAACTCGGGTTCTGGCTCAACTTCTGTGGTCCGCAGCGCTGAGTGGTGGCCGACGGTTGGAGCGGCCCCCGGGACTGTGGCCAGAGTTCGGAGCCGTGCAAGAGGTCGCGCTCCGGCTGGAGGAATTGCTGTTCCCGGCGCTGTCACGCGTGGCGCCTGCCGCACCGGCGCCCCGCGGGTTGCTGTGGCGCACCGCTACGGCATACTGACGCCTCACCAGTGCAACAAAATGTTTAAGGAGTCAGAGTTGGCAGCCTGTTTCAGGACAGTCACCGAGGTGGGAGAGGCTCACCGTGCCCAGGCGGAGGCCCTGGGCCGCGCCTTCCAGGAGGCGATCGCGCCCGCCACCGTCAACTACGACTTCGGTCACATACGCGATGCCGCCGCAAGGCTTCCCGACAGCGACATCGTCAAGATGGTCCGGGGTTGGGGGCTCCAGGAGGAGGCGCCGATCCTGGTGATGGTGCTCTCCCTCAAGGAGGCGGTCCGCCAGGCGCTCCCGCCCGAGGCGGCTCAGGCGTCGTTCTGGGACACCATCGAGCGCGATCTCGTGGATGCCTTCACCGGTCTCGCGGCGCAGGAGGGCGAACCGGGACTGGCCTACTACGAGGAGAGTCCGGACCACACAAGCTACTACCGCGACTTGTTCTTCGCCCTCCAGGACGAAGAAGCCGGCGCGTACCTGTACGCCCTTGCCTTCTGCACCGACGTCACCGTCGGCTTCGGCAAGACCTGTGTGGGGACCCTGGGCCTCACCGACACCGCACCGTTCGCGGTCCGGCTCAACGCGATCGTCGTGCGCCAGAAGCTCGCGAACGTGGCCTGATCCTCCGGGCATCGCCCGCCGCTTCACTTCGGGGCCGTCCCGCGTATGTCCTGCGGCCGGTCCCCCGCAGGTCCAGGTGCCGACGCTGGTCGCCGGCTTTGACGGCCAGGAGCGTAGGTCCGCCTGAGGCTAGGGGCTGTCCCGTAAAGGATCTTCGGGACCGGCGGGCTACCCCATGACCGCTCGGGCCGTGTCGAGGAACGCCAGCCGGTTCTCCTCCAGGTAGTCCCGTACGCTCTCACCGTCGGGCAAGCCTTCCCATACCGTTCGGTTGAGGTCGAGGAAGTACGCACGTGCCGCGTCATGCACGGGCAGAGGGAACTGGATGCGGATGAGTCGCTCGGCGATCCACAGCCTGTTCATGACATCCTGAGTCTTGAGGTACCAGGGGTGGGTGTCGTCGAACTCGGAAGGCCGGCTGAACGCGGAGCGTTCGGCCTCGGCCCCCACCTCCACGAACCGCTCCAGTAGCGCCAGCCGTTCCGCGCGCCGAGCCTCCGACAGGGCGTTCTGCTGCCGTTGCTGTTCACCGCGTTCCGCTGACAGTTGAGTCCTGTACTGAACGAGGTAGGACAGCATGCCGCCGAGGACAACGCCGCCCAGCGATATGAGTGAAACCCAGACCTGACCTGACATGGTGGTCATCGTTCCATGCCGTCGATCCGGACGGAGCCTTCGCTGTGGCCCACGGCTTTGGAGGACGCACCCGGAACCGATGACTACATGACCTGCGACGACGCGTTCGCCGGCAGATCCCGTGAAGGTGACTGAGCCTACGCGAGTTCCTTCCGCATCAACGTGCAGATAGTTTCGTAGCGGCGCAACGATCCATCAGGGGCTTGCTCGTCCCACGAGTCCGGCTGGCGGTCGTACTCGACATATCCCAGTCGTTCGTATAGTGCCCGTGCCCGGGGGTTGTGTTCCTCCACCGCCAGCTCGGCCTGCCGCAGACCGCGGCTCCTGATTCGCAGTTCTGCGGCTTCGACAAGGAACGTGCCGATCCCGCACGACTGCAATGCGGGGTGGACTGCCAGCTGCCACAAAGTGCCGACACCGTCCTTGACCTGGTAGTCGACGCCACCCTTCGCCACAGGGATGTTGGTTGCGGGGCAGACCGCAAGGTAGTCGACCTCACCGATGCGTGCACGTTCCAACTGCTTGGCGACACCAGCCAGGTGGTGGTCAGACCCTGCCCACCCGCACGATGCCAGATCCGCATGCACCAAGTCACGGGCTGACAGCTTCAACACAATGTTGGTCATCTTCAGTACCTCCGGCGAGCCAGCTTCCACGCCGATCACACGGGGCGCAAAGCCGTTTCCTCGGCCCGCACTCCTGGCTCACCGGTCACCGCGATTGGCCGGCAGTTGAGATGATCTCGCTGCGGCTGGTGTGATCACGGCGTCGGAGCCGTCCTGGATAGCCCCGTTCAGCGGACTGAGCCCGCGACAGTTCGTCAAGCTGGTCACGGAGTTACGACGCGAGGGCGCAGACCCCGTTCGCAAGGGCCGGCCGTGGAGCCTGCCGCTGGAGAAACCGAATCCTGCTGGTCGCCGCGTACTGGCGCACTAACCTCACGCTACGGCAGCTGGCACCGCTGTTCGGGGTGTCGAAGTCGGCTGCCGATCGCATCGTCGACCACCTTGGGCCCTCGCTCTCGCTCCAGCAGCGCAAGCGGTTCCGCAAGGACACCGTGCTGATCGTGGACGGCACCCTGGTGCCCACTCGCGATCACACCGTCGCCGAGCGGTCGAAAAACCACCGGTACTCCACCAACCACCACGTCGTCATCGACGCCGACACCCGCCTGGTCGTCACCGTCGGCAAGCCGGTGCCCGGCAACCGCAACGACTGCAAGGCATGGGAGCTGTCCGGGGCGAAAGCCGCCGTCGGTACGACCACCGTCATCGCGGACCGCGGCTACCGCGGCACCGGCCTGGTCATCCCACACCGCCGAGAGAAAGGCCAGAGCGAACTACCCGCCTGGAAGGAGGAACACAACGCCTCTCACCGCAAGGTCCGCGCCCGCGTCGAGCACGTCTTCGCCCGCAGGAAGACCTGGAAGATCCTTCGGGACTGCCGTCTCAGAGGCGACGGCGTCCACCACGCCCCGGATTGTGGTGGCCGCCGACGGGAGGCAGGGTGGTCTTGAGACCGTTTGGGCGAGGTAGAAGGAACACGGCCTGTCACGGATACGGGCTGTGGCTTGTCCTCATTGCGAAGCGAGTTGTGTTAGCCGGGAACCGGCGAACTTGGTCACCGCCGAACGCGGGGGTCGGTACACCGGTCCGGAATGCGGTGGTCAACGCAAGATCGTCCATTCCGGGGGGCTTACGGAGGTGGGTACATGGCAAAGAAGAACCCAGAGCACGGGACCGCCCACGAGGTCTCCTTGCCGTCCGAAGTCAAGTTGCTGCAGGAAGTCACTCCGCCCTTCTTTCCCGAAGGCGGTTCGGGAATGACCATTCTCGTCGAGTGGCCTCCCGGTCACCCCGGGCTCCCTCCGCATCGCCACTCGGGCCCGTCGTTCGGCTACGTGATGGAGGGCGCGCTCCGGTTCGAGCTCGAGGGTGAGCCGGAGCGTGTGGTCGAGGCCGGTGGGACGTTCTGGGAGCCAGGCGGTGACGTGATCCACTACCAGGACGGCAACGCCCTGTCGGACGCACCGACCAGGTTCGTGGTGACGATGCTGTGCGCGCCGGGTCAGCCCATGCTCACGCTGGTCGACGAGGAGGAGCTGAAGCAACGGGCGCACCTGCGCGCCCCGCGTCCCTCCGAAGGCTGACCCGCGAGATCGACAAGGGGGCGGGGCCCGGAACACCGATCCCGGTGCCGGGCTTTGCAGCGACCTCCGGCCTTCATCGTCATCGATCTCACGAACCCGCACACGTTCTGCCACCCGGACAGACTCATGGTGTACGCACCGCCTGCGGACCGCTGGCAGGTGAGACAGCAGAGTCAGCCCAGTTCTTCTTCTGGGACGATCCCGCTGACCATGACCGCGAGTTCCTCAGCACCCCGCCCTGGATGAACTGGCTCAGAAGCTCGCTGGCAAGACAGAAATGAAAGTAGATGACGTGATGCCGGACCCAGACAGCGGCAATGTCCACGTGATCTCCGGTGAGAGCTACTTCCGGATCAAGGCGGACGCGCTGCCTGCCGACGGACCCATCGGACAGTTCATTCACTCACGGCGATTGGCGCAACCCCTCCCGCCTTTCGGGGCGGGAGGGGGAGGCCGGTCCGCCACCCCCTTTTGTCGCAGTCGGAACTCGAATCCTTGACAAGCGGATGGAGCACCGAGCATCCGCTCAAACCCCCTTTGAGGCTCTGTTTGTATCGCGGATTGTGCCATGGTTAGTTCATTCATTCACGGCTGATGATGTATGCCCCTCCCGCAGGCGCCGGGGACGCATCAGGGTGACGTCTCCGGAGACGGTTCCGCTTGGCCCCGTCGGCTTCTCAGCAGCGGGGCCTCGTGCTACACCGAGCGGCCGTCAGCCATTCAGCCCGCGTGGTTCGCCCCGCGATTGGCCGGCATCGAACCTTGATCCAGGTTGAACCTGAGATCGGAGAGAAGAGCATGATCAAGGTGCTGCGAACGATGGCGACGGGTGTAGCTGTCGGCCTATTGACGGCCGTCACGCCGACTACTGCCCACGCCCAAAACATCAGCTACGTGGAACGCGCCCGCGCTCTTCACACCGATCCCGACGCCATCCTGACAGACATCACAGGCCTGGTGGGCGCGCCGTTGAGTCTGTGACCCTTGCGCTGAGCCCTAGGTGTATTGACCCGCAGGGTTGTTCACGCGGGTGATGGGTGGCTGGCCGCCGAGTGCGGTGTGGCAGCGGTGGTGGTTGTAGGTGTGGAGGAAGTCTGCCAGGGCTTTCGTCCGTTCGGTGTTGCTGGTGTAGGGCCGCTGGTAGGCCCATTCGTCGAGCAGGGTGCGGTTGAAGCGTTCGACCTTGCCGTTGGTCTGTGGCCGGTAGGCGCGGGTGAGCTTGCCGACCGCGCCGAGGTCGGCAAGTGCCTGGCGCCAGGCGAAGCTCTTGCGGTAGGGCCAGGCGTTGTCGGTCAGGACCCGTTCGATGCGGTCGATACCCGATGCGGCGATGAAGGCGGCGGCCCGGCGCAGGTGGCGGCCTTCTCGTCGCTGTTCCAGGTCTTTATGCGGTGGAAGGCCACGCCTTCCTCGCAGAGCAGGACCCTAAGTGGTCGGCACCGAAAGTCCTTCGGGAGTTGACGTCGGAGGCGGTTCCGTGTCTGGCGTCTGGTCAGATGTCAGCGGCGGCGAGGTGCGGAGGTTGAGAGATACGATCGAAAGGGATAGAGCGCGATCTTGAGCGGGTGATCGGTGCCTCTGGGGCGGCATGCGCCGTACGTCCTCAGCGGTGATCACAGCTTGTGATCGAAGGCCCGTGTCGCGTCAATGGGGTTCAGCAATTTGGACCGGTTCTCGGTTGGCTCGGACGGGCCGATCAGGGCCGCCCCGACGACGCTGAGGAGGTTTCGGGGGTTGTCGAGGGCCGATAGCTGCTGCGTGATCGTGATGGTGTTACCTCTGACCGTCGCCGTTGCGTCATCGGCCTGATCGTGGCGGACAAAAGCAATCGCGTTCGGGAAGTTTCCGCCCTCGACGCCGTCGCCGGCTTTGATGCGTCCGCTATAGGCGCGGGTTGCTCCGCCTTTCGAGTATTCGTACGCCGCGAAATAGTCTTGGCCCGCCGTTTCGAACCGTACGATGAAGAGCAGTCGGCCGACCGAGGGGACCGCGTTGACCGCCTCTTCGAATCGCGTCGCATCGCCGACCGACAGCGTGAAACGGATGTTCGCACCGGTCCTGTCCAATGCGACGCCGGTGAGGTCGGCCCCGGGCAGGTTGGTGCCGCCCGCGATGCGATTGGGCCACGTGGCGTCGCCGGAGGGATCGGCCATCGGGCTCGACGGCACCGGGTCGCTGAACGGGGGGTTCCCGGCCACCAGACTCGGACCGGTGAGCTGTTTCGCGAAGCGGATCCCGGTCCGGTTGCCGTCGTTGTTGTCATCGCTGTACGCGGTGTACAGACGGCCGTCGGGATCCATGCCCACCCTCATCCAGTTGCGCAGGCCGCGGTCATGGCCGCCCGAACAGAGTGCCCCCGATCCATCGGTGCAGAACGGGCCCGTGTGAACCACGCGATGGTCGATGACCGATTGGGTGAAGTCCGGGCTTGAGCTGAGGGCGTTGGCGGAGTGCGCGACGAACGCGTGCCACGCGACGTCGGCCGGCTGAGTGTCGGGGATCCCGGAGCCGTTGGTCCCGTAATAGACGATGGCGACGTTGCCCGGCGAGCCGGCCACGACGTTGCTGACGACAGCGGTTTCCGCGGCCCCCGTCGACACGCGGACGGGCGTACTCCACCTGCTGCCGGGGTTGCCGCCTTTCGTCGGATCATTGGCCGGGTCGGAGATGTTCGACGTACTCATGACGGCGTCGGAACCGCTGTCCGTCCCCCAGACGGCATAGAGATTTCCGCCGGTATCGGTGGTCACCCACGGCAGAGAGAATCCGTGGTACGGCCTCCCCTGGCAGCCGCCGCACGCCAGGTCGCCCCCGACGTCGTGGGTCCGGAAGGTCTTGGTGGCATCCGTGGAAACGGCGATGCCGACCGTCGGAGTCGGGTTCCCCAGCTGGCCTACTTCGTCGAAGACTTGATAGATGGCACCGTGCGCAGGGCTCTGGGCGGACCGGTCCATCACCAATCGTGTCGCACCGCCCGCGGCGTACTTGGGAATCGGATCGACGTTCCACGAGGCCCCGCCGTCCTGCGTGGTCGCGTACTGCGTGCTCGGCTGCCCCAGGTTCGCCAGCGCCAGGTTGGCCCACTCGAGGTACGCCCTCTGGCCGCCCGGGGCGAGCAACCAGGGCCGATCCGCGCCGCCCGGCGACGTCACCGGGTTGAAGTTTGGCCAGGTGTCGCCGGCGTCGGAGGACGCGGACGCCGTCAGGGAGCCGAATCCGGGCACGATTCCGGACAGGTAGACATTGTCATTGCCAGGGGAGAGCGCAAGCGCGCTGTTGCCGAAGCCCGGATCGCCGCAGTGCGGCTGTGAGTTGCTGGTCGGACAACTCTCGTCGAACAGGGTCCGGAAGGTGTCACCGCGGTCGAGCGAGCGTGCCACGATGTTGGGGAGCGTGGGCGTCATGATCCTTCCCCAGGGGAAATCGACGAAGACGCGGCCATTGCCCCGCGTGTCCACGTCGACGCCAGGGTCCGCCCCCGTCACACGCTGCAGATCCACCCACGTCCCCGCACTGAAGGTGAGCGCATCGTTCTCCATGGTCTTCGGCGCCGGGGCGAGGCCGATGCGATGGCCGGCCGCCGTACCCGCGTGCCCAACGTCGGCGGTCGCGAGGACAAGCGACGAGAACGCGACGGCGCAGACCACGAGGCGACCGATTCTTGCCATATGAGGACCCTCCTTCTGTACCAGGAGGCACCCGGTCACACCGCGACCGGCGGCCCCGTCCACGCGGTGCGGGCCGTCGACACGGGGCGCCGGAGCCAGCCGACACACGCTCCTGCCGTCGGCCGCCTGGCATGGCCCGTTCGAGCGAGCCGCCGACCGCCAGATCTACCTCCGCCGGCGGCCGCCGCACCCGCGGACGCGCAGGCAGCGTCTCGTCGCTCAAGCCCGGAGCACATCCCCCACACGGGGGGCGCCAGCGCCTCGGAGATCGCGTGCAGGGGCGTGCAACCTGAGCGTGTACATGCAGAAAACAACAGCCAGCACACGATCGGAGACGATCAGCGCCAGCGCGAGCATCGCCGACGTCGCGAGCGTCTGCGCCAGCTCTGCTGCGCCCGACTGCCCTTCCTGTGCCTTCTTCGCCCGGACGAGGGCCATACTCTCGGACCCGACCGCACGCTTGGGCGCTTCGCTCGCAGTTATCTCGGCGCCGTGCTGGCTCCCGTCGTGAGAGGCTCTTGCGGGTCAGGTGCCGAGCGGGTCAGTCATCGGCTTCGTCCTCCTGCCCATCGGCTTCGTCTTCCTGTCCGGGCGCGTCGCCGATGGCGACGCGCAGGTCATGCATGCCTTGCAGGATATCGATGAGGGCTTCTTCCGCCCCGCTCAGAGCGTGTCGGGTTCCGTCCGCGTCGCCGCGCTCGGCGTGCAGTTGGGCGCTGAGTGCGTACACCGCTGTCATGACGGCGGCGAAGGCGGCCTCCCGGCCGGGTGGCAGTTCTTCTGCTTCGGGTTCGGAGACCTGCAGTGCGGTGCGCTGCAGCCTGTTGGTCAGGACGTTGACCGCGAGGCCGGGCTCCGCTCCTAGCTGTTCTCCCCAGCCGAGCAATGTCTCAAGGACGTCCTCGATCTCCTCCTCCTCGTCGGTCAGACGGGTTGCGGCGGTGATCTCGAGCTCCGTTTTCGCCAGCAGACTGCCCAGCAGGCGCAGGCGGTCTTCCTCCTGTGGTCCCGCGGGTTGCTTGTCCGGATCTGCAGCCGGCTCAGCCGCAAGAGCGGCCAGCGCTGCGTAGATCTGCTCAGCACTTACGGGGCGCTCGCTACTGATGCTCACGCCTTCAGCTTCACCCAGCAAAGGCGTACCCGCCCGCCCAGACACGCGGAATCTGTCCACAGGGAAGCCGTCCTGGCGTCGGTGTCCGCTTCGGGTGAAGCCCCGGCATGCAGAGTCGGCCGCCTCCAGCGCCTGGACAGCTCTGTCTGAGTCTGCAGCCGCAGCGGGACAGGATAGGGCATGGGGTTGCGCAGTGCCTAGTCCAGGATCCCCGGCTTGGTTTCGGGTCGGCAGTACTCGCAGGCGCGGAAGGGCGGCGTGTCGGCGAGGTGGATGGCGGCCCCGAGCTGATGGCCCTCGCGGAGCTCCTGCTCCACCTTGTATCCGTCTGCCTGCTGTGCGGGTCCCTCGAGCGCCGGCTACTGGGATGGGGGAGCTGGCGCCTGCCGCGCGTCTGCTGCTCGGCCGCGGCGAGCGTCTGCTGGACGGCGATGCGCTGGAGTCGTCGGTAGGTCCCGACGGCCGCGTGGTCGGCGAGCCGGTGCTCGAGGTGGCCCAGAATCGCGCGGAGGCGTGGTGGGTCCGGCGGAAACTCGGTCATTGTTCGATTCTGTGAAGGTGGCCGTGAACGGCACCCACGGCACCGGCTGACCTGTCGCATCGAAAGTTGAGCGATTCTCATCGAAGGTTGAGTAACGACACGGTGCAGGTGAGGGGCAGGGGGTCCGGGAATTATCGCAACGAACCGGTTTCAGCGGTAAGGCTCAGCCCTCTCCCGTTACCGGCCGTCGAGGCGGCCGACCTGCCAGTGCCCCCGACCCTTGGCGTCCACGAACATCGCGTGGGCGGCCAGCACATCCAGGACGGCGGCCATCCGCCCGGTGTGCCCGGCACCGGGGACGGCCTTGCTCAGGCGCTCCACGATCGCCGTGCGGGTCAGGGGCTCCCGGGACCTGACCAGTGTCCGGGCGACCCGGTGCAGCAGCGTGTCCCCAGGCGTCCCCAGCTCCGCCTGCCGCCACCGGTCTTCACCGCGGGTGCGCCGCTCGGTGAGTGCGGCCATCCGCGTCGAGACGTGCTCCAGCACCACGGGCAGCACCGGCTGCCGCTGTGAGGGGACTCGCGGGCGCTTCCGCTGCCGCCAGTACAGTGCCCCGGCCGCCGTCCCAGCACCGCCGCGGCCGTCAACCGCTTCGGTTCGCTGAACTGCTCCACCGCCGCTCTAACCAGGTGGCCGGGTCAGGTTCGCCAAGACACTCGCCTGCCGCTCCAGGTCGGCCATCCGGCCTTCCGCCACCCCCACGTCCCCCAGGGCCGCGCACAGGGCGATCCAGTCGCTCACCGCGAGCCCGCTGTCGACCAGGTCCGCGTCGGTCCCGATGGTAACCACCGGGGCGATCACCCCGGCCAGCAGCAGCATCGGCACATCAGAGGCGTCCCGCCCGGCGAGAACCTCAGCCTGCGGGGTCATCGGCAGGCCGGCGGTGTCCACGACGTACAGGACGGGCGCGTACCGGGACGGCCACAGCGCCAGTGCCCGTCCCAGGTCGAACCGGCCGCTCTCGCGGTGCCGGTCGGCCAGTACCCGGGGCACCTCCTCCCACGCGTGGACCGGCATCAGGCACCGCACCGTTCCGGCCCGCGCCCCGGCGACGAACGACGACGGGGCCGGCCGCCGGGTGGCCGCGATGATGTCCGTGGCCAGCACGGAGGTGTCCAGCAGCGCGCTGCGCAGGGACCCACGCTGGTACAGAGTGCGCCGTCCGGCTGGCGCCAGTTCGCTCATCCGCGCATCTTAGAGGTCGCGCAGATAAGTGGTCGGTCATGGTCGGCGGCGGGGGCGTGTATCCCATCGGTGAGTGGTCCAGGCACGGCGGATGAGACTGCGGACGGTGATGATCGTGTCGGTCAGGACGAAGGAGACTTCGATGACGCTGATCCGCCGTTCGTAGCAGCGTGCGAGCCGGTGGAAGGCGTTCTGCCAGGCATGAGTGCGCTCGACGTGCCACCGCTGGGTTGCCTGGACTGGTGCGTTGGTCCCCTTGTGGGCGATCCGGCCGTGCAGCCCCCGCTCGCCGAGCAGGGCGCGTGACTTGGCCGCGTCGTAGCCGGCGTCGAGGTGCACGGTGATCTCGTCGGGCAGTGGTCCAAGTTCGGGCAACAGATCCGGTGTTGGAGCCAGGAGCGGCGAGTGGCAGTTGGCGCTGGCCAGCACACGGCCGATGGGGATGCCGTAGCCGTCGGTCATGCCTGAACGCTTCACGCCCTGCTTGCCCCAGTCGACCGGTGAGCGTCCGGCCGCTTCACCGCCGCCGGGGGCCTTGGTGATGGCGCCGTCCACGGCGATCTGGTCGAGGACGAGGCCGACGATCAGGCTGGCGCCCAGCCAGTCGTGGTCGAGGTCGGCCCCTGAAAGGGACGGTACGACCGCGACGTAGAGTCCGGCAGCACGCGCCGAGGCAATGCCCGTGGCCGAGTCCTCGAACACGACGGAACGCTTCGGGGGCACACCGAGTGTCTCGCATGCCGTGAGGTAGAGCTCTGGTGCAGGCTTGGGGGGGGGGAGCACACTTCGTCGTCGGCGAACGTGTGGGTGAAGTAGTCGGCGAGGCCGGCCGACCACAGTGCCGCGTCCAGCAGTTCCCGGGGGCTATTGCTGGCTACGGCGATGGGTACGGCTGCCCGGCAGCCGCGCACCAGTTCCGCTGCCCCGGGGAGGGCTGCGGCGCCCCGGGAAAGCTCCTCGCGGACCCTTTCGAGGAGTTCGGCGGCGAGTTCGGCGCCAGCGTCCTGGCGTCCGAGGTATTCGGCCATGGCCTCTCCAGCGTCCTCCACGGTGCGGCCGATGACCAGGGTTTTCTGTTCGGGGCCGAAGGGATGGCCGTGCGCGGCGAAGATGGCCGTTTCCGCAACGGCCCAGCATGCTTCGGTGTTGACCAACAGGCCATCGCAGTCGAAGACCACCGCCTCGGCGCTGGTGAGGAGCGAGCCCATGCAGATGCCCTTTCGCTTCAGGTGGCGCAGGTGCCCGTTCGGTGGCTGTCGGATCGCCTGCGGTTGCGTCGACCGGTGGCTTACTGTCCGAGTGCGAGCCGGATGCCGAAGGCGGCGATGACCGAGCCGGTGATGCGGTCCAGGGAGCGGCGAGCCGAGGGCCGTTGCAAGCGGTCTCGGAGCACGTGCGCGAAGACGATCAGCGCGCAGGCCCAGGTGAGAGCCAGGAGGATGTGCACACCAGCCAGGAGCACGCCTGAAGCGAGGTGCGAGGCGCCGGCGGGAATGAACTGCGGGAGCACCGCCACATAGAAGGCGCCCATCTTCGGGTTGAGGAGATTGGTCACGAACCCTTGCCGCCAGCCGGCGAGCAGGGTGTCGTCGGCGCCTGTCCTGGTCCTGCCCTCGGCCCGGGCCCCCGATGTCGGCGGGCTCTGGCTCGATGAGTGGTGCCGGGTGGCCCACAGCAGTCTGCCGCCCATCCACACCAGGTATGCGGCGCCGGCCCAGCGAAGAGCCTCGTAGGCGAGGTGAGACGCGGTCAGCAGTGCAGTCACACCGAGCGAGGTGAGCACGCCCCAGACCAGCGTGCCGCTCTGGATGCCGAGGACCACACCCCAGGCGCGACGTCGGTGCCCGAGCGCCGCGGTGCGCAGGATGAGGGCGGTATCCAGCCCGGGAGTAAGCGTGAGAAGTCCCACCATAAGGGCGAAAGCGCCCATTGCGTCTGGGGTGATCATGAGCCATCACCCTAGGTCGGGAGCCACGGGGCGTCCACATTTCTGCCCGACATCGGGCAGGAATTGCGGTATTCGACTCCGAACTTGCGCATCGCACCTCACGATGACTTGTCCGGGATGCGCCTCAAGCGATGGGCAAGCCTGACAGCCTGGACTCCACTGGAACGAGGGTGCCTACAGCCACGACGGCAGCACAGGCACGGGTCTCCTGGTGATCATTCACAGAGCGTCGCAACTCCATAATCATCAAGACCTGTGCCTGCTTTGCTGTCGAGGCCCACCACCGCGCCTATCTGCGCGGCCTCTTAGTGCGGGCGTTGACCGGCCGGTGCGGGATTCCGGCGCCGTGCGCGGGCTGCACCGACCCCTCCAGAGAGCGCTGAGCCCTACCGCCAGAACCGGTTCCGATAGTCTCCGGCCCCCTGCAGGCGCTCGCAGGTCAGCGAGCAGGCTACCGGCCCGCGGCGCAGGCCGCGATGGCACGCTCTCAACCTTCGTGAGAAGAAGCCTCTCCGCCCAACCTTTGGTGAGAATGCTCGGCCTTCGCTGCGAAGGGACACCGGCCGCTATCATGTGACTGATTCCCAATCGTCCTTGTCAACCCGGCTGGGGCGGCTCGGGGGTCCAGTGCCGTTGATCCCGGATGAGAGCCCATAGGACGTCGAGCCGACGGCGAGCGAGTGCGAGGATCGCCTGCTTGTGACTCTTGCCCTCGTTTCTCTTGCGGGCGTAGAACGTCTTCGACGTAGGGCAGAAGCGCGCGGCGATCTGGGCCGAGAGGTAGAAGACGCGCAGGAGCCGGCGGTGGTAGCGATGTGGTCGGCGCATGTTTCCGCTGATCCGGCCTGAGTCCCGTGGGACCGGCGCGAGACCGGCGACTCCGGCAAGCCGTCCCGTGCTGCCGAAGGCGTCCATGTCCCCTCCGGTGCAGGCAATGAACTCCGCTGCGTCCCGGGCGTCGGTCTTGCCTTCGCCCCGGTAGCCGCCGGCGGCCCGGTTGACCATGGTGCTGGAGATGTAGAGCACGCGTTGCCCGTGCGTCAGCAGCAGGGCCGGCAGGAGCACGGCTCCTCCGGTGCTGATGTCCACGACCCAGGTCACTTCATCAGCGAGGTCGAGCACCTGGACCATCACGGCCAGCAGTTCGCTCTCGTCGTTGGCCACGCGCCGGGACAGCAGGCGCTGTCCCTCCTGGTCGATCACGACCACATGGTGGTGGCCCTTGCCGATGTCCACCCCGGCCCACGCTTGTTGCACCGCCGCCTCCCAACGGCTCGTCCGATGTGTTCCCACAGACGACCTCGCCGGCTCATCCCTACGCAGCGATGCGATCGCAATTCTCCATCAGCGGCCGAGTCGTCGCGGAGCGCCGGGCGGCCAATCGGGCGAAGCCACACGGTCGGCAGATGCCTGAAAGCCACACCCAGCGCTCCTGGGTTCCAGAACGCTACGACTGGCCCGGGGCGACCCATGAAAGAAGGTAGGGATGTCTGACCACCACGGTCAACGTTCCCGTCATCGCCGACCTGCGTCCCCTGCGGCTGTCCAAGAACACCACCCTCACCGCCGCCGCACGACACCTCGGCGTCTGGCCGACCAGAATCTCCGACATCGAACGCGGAACCCGCCGACTCGACGACCTCGCCCACGCCTACCGCAACTGGCTCCAAACTGCTTGACCAGCAATAGGAGCATCAACGCCCTCGCACGTGCATCCCCACGCCCAGAGGATGACGACGGCACACCGCCGCCGCTGCGGGTCCAGTCCGTCGAGCATAGGCGCCCACTTCGGGCGCGGGCCCGATGCATGGGCCGCCTTGCCGAACTGCACGTGGAGCTTGCTTGAGGGGCCGAGGTCGGGATGGACATCGCACCTGTCGAGGCGAACGGCCTCACTCACCCGAGGCGCCGAGTGATACAAGGTGCGCAGCAGCGCGTAGTCCCGTGCCGCCGCCGGATAGTCGGACGTGGTCACAAGGCGGGCGCGGGCGAAGGCGAAGAAACCGTCAGGCGACACCGAGGCGTCCACGCCTTCCCGGGCGAGAGCCGCCGCCTCGCCGCGGCCCCAGTTCTACGCCCGCGTCGGCGCGGCTGCTTCAGGCTGGGCGACGAGTGGTGATGCGTGCTCAGGCGGAGGTCGTGCGGCGGGAGCGGGCCCGCCGAAGGAGTGCGGTGCCGGCTGCGGCGGTGAGGAGTACGCCGACGGCGGCCCAGGCCAGCGTGGCAGTGCGGGACGACCCGGTTGAGTGCTGTGCCAGGCACTTCTTTCCGGGGGCGGCGGGGGCGATGCGCAGTCGGGCCCAGGGTTTGTCGGCGCCGGTCTGGTCGACGTCGTGCCGGTAGACGACGTAGATGCCGGGTGCGGAGTCGCAGGTCAGGGTGGTGGTGGCGGTCAGGACGGCTTTGGCGCCGCGCAGGACGGGGCGGTCGGTGAAGGCGCGGGAGGTGAGGGTGATATCTCCGTCCGCTCCCTCGTCGTCGTTGTCCGTGATCGTGATGCGGCTGCCGGCCCGGAAGGTTCGCACGTCCCATTCCGACTGGGGCCACGTTCTGTCCGGAGCCCAGCGTTCCTCCAGCCTGGGCGGAGGCAGTTTCCTGACCTTGTTCCGGCAGGCGCGGCGTGCCGCCTCGTCGGCGGGTTCCACGCGCACCCGTGCCCATCGGAACGGATGCTCGTCCGGGCCCACGTCTCCGGCGCCGCGCTGCGTCACCGGGTAGGTGCCAGGCCGGGCGTCGCAGGCGATGGTGACGGTGGTGGTCAGCACCGGATGCATCATGCGCAGCTTCCCTGCCGCAACGAACGCGGGGGAGTTGATGGTTGCGAGGTAAGTGACATCGCTGGCCGCGGTGTTGACCGTCAGTGTGTCGCCGGGATGCACCGAGCGGACACTTCCGAACGGGAGCGAGGGTCCGGGCGGCGCGGCCGAGGCTGGCTCGGCTGCCAGGAAGGGGAGCAGGAGGGGGAGTGCCGCCCACGCGGTCTTGCGGAGTCGGTCCATCGCTACACCCTGTCCTCTTATTTGACGACATGCCAGTTGTTACTCAGTAGTACACTATCGCCACTTGATTGAACATATGTGCGGATTCTGGTCAGTTCAGGGCCCGCTCGCTGTTCGGCCCTCTCCAAGACGGAAAGGCATCTTCTTGCGTTCCAGACACAGATGGATTCCAGCCCTTGTGCTGGGACTGGGCGTAGGCGTTCTCGGAGCCGGGACAACATCGGCCGCCACGGGCGATCCGTCACCAGCGCTCTCCACCCCACCGACAGCCTCCGCATCACCGGAGACTCCCGGCACCGGACGTCAGGTCCCGCCGACACTGCCCTCGGCATCGGCATCGGCATCGGCATCGGCGCCGTCGACGGACGCGGGGGCCGTCGACCCGACCGACTCCGCCACCCCCTCGGCCCCCTCGACGCAGCCCGCAGAGCCATCCCCCTCGCGGTCTGCCGAGCCGACCACGTTCCCCTCCCCCTCGGACGGACCGAGTCTGAGCGAGGAGGAGAAGTACTGGACGGCGGAGCGCATGGCCAACGCGGTCCCGGTCGATGCCCCGCCGGACCCCGCTCCGGCCGCCTCGAAGCACGGCATCGCCGCAGGAAGCGCCGTCACGCACCGGCCGCCGCCGTCGGGCACCCCCACCCCCGAGCACTTCCTCGGCCACCCGATGATCGGCACGTTCTTCTACGACGGCCGGCAGCTCGGCGGCAAGAAGACGTACTGCACGGGCAGCGTCGTGCACACGGCCGCCAAGGACATCGTCCTGACCGCCGGACACTGTGGCCTAGGCCTGAAGTCAGCCACCCACCGCATCTTCGTGCCGCGATACCGCATCGGCAAGCCCGCCGCCGAGCAGCCGGACGGCGTGTTCCCGGTGTCCCAGCTCTACATAGACCCGCGCTACGAGAGGAACAGCTGGCAAGGACGCCCAGGACCTGTTCGCCGACGCCGGCGCCCACCGGATCGTGGATGACCAGAAACCGCCGTACCCGCCGTCCGGGGACCCCTGGCTGCCCGGCTCGGCCTCCACCTGGCAGCACGCCAAGCTGCTGGCCTCGGGTGACTTCCGCCAGACCGGCCACAGCGACATGATCGTGGTCTGGACCGACGGCGAGGTCACCCTCTACCCCGGCACCGGACACGGCGGCTACGCCCCCGAACGGCAACTGTTGCCCAAGAACGACACCTGGACGAACGCCAGGACCATCACCGCAGGTGACTTCACCGGGTCCAACCGGTTCGACCTGCTGGTCCGCTGGTCCGACGGAGAGGTGACACTGTACGGCGACGTCGGCACCAAGGGACTGAACTGGGCCGGCACCCAGATGATCAAACCCAACGACCTCTGGAAGAACGCCACTCAGATCGCCGCCGGCCGCTTCGCCGCCTCCCAGTACGCCACCGACCTGGTCGTCCGCTGGATCGACGGCGAGCTGACCCTCTACACCAACGTCAGCGCCGGCACCTTCGGCCAGGAACACCAACTGAAGCCGAAGAACGACACATGGAAGGACGCCACACTCCTGACCGCCGGTGAGTTCTCCGGCAACCAGAAGTGGGACCTCATGGTCCGCTGGACCGACGGCGAACTCGACAACTACGTCGGCACCACCACATCGGGCCTCGGCACCGAGCAGCGCATCCTGAACCCCAACAAGACCTGGACCCACGACGCGGCCATGACCACCGGCGACTACACCGGCAACAACCGCACCGACGACCTCCTCATCCGCTGGTCCGACGGCGAAACCACCATGTACACCGACACCGGCACCAACCACCTCGGAACCGAGCACATGCTCGTCGCCCCCACCTCCTGAACCCGCCAGAACCGCCCCCGGGCCGGACACCTGCCGCAGGCCGCACCGCCAGCGGCCCAGGCCTCTCGGCCGGGGCCGCACGGCCGGGAGAGGGGGCTCGCGGCCCGGGAGCGTCACCAGGTACCCGACCTCGCCCGCACCGCACCCCACCACCCACCCGCCACTCACCACCAAGACCAGGGGAGGGGGCAACAGGGCTGCCGGGTCTCGGATTCCTTGATGTCCAGGGGGCGACCGGGACTGTGCCTCGTTCGCGTTGAACGCCGATGCCTGAGAAACCATCTTTGAACCTCCCACAAGACCGTGTCGTCACGGTCGGAGGACGCTGACGACACCGTCGGGGGAATCGGACTGGCGACCTCGCGGACCTGGCTCGCCTCGCTGACGCGACGGCGAACCTGCATCCTCGCGCCTCGCGACCTCCGGTGAAGGGGCGCAAGGCGCGGCGTTGAGCCGACCTGCGCCGCCTCGGCCACCGCAGCCTCGGTTCCGGCGAGTGAGTGCACCCGTTCGTACAGCAGACCCGACGGTGCTTGCCTCGACGAGCCGCGTGACCCGCTGTTCGACCCCGTCGGCCGGGCTGTGGCTGTCACTCCCTACGGGCGTACGCGGATGACTGTCTTCCCGCTGCGTCGCGTGGTCGGGTTGAAGGCATCGACGGCATCGTCGAGGCTCGCGATGTCACCGATGTTTGTCCGTAGCCGTCCGTCCCGCACCCGCTGCACGATCTCACCCAGTTCGGCACGGTCGGCCTCGACAACGAAGTCCACCGCCAGTCCGTCAGCGGGCCGGGCCTCGACCGGGCCGACGATGGACACCAGCGTTCCTCCGGCCCTGATCAGGGCGGCGGACCGCTTCTGAACGTCGCCACCGATGACATCGAAGACCAGATCGACGCCGCCCACGTCTTTCAGCGCGTCCCTCTCGAGGTCGACGAACTCATGCGCGCCGAAATCAAGTGCCTTCGCACGGTCGGAGGCGCGTCCGGTGCCGATGACGTAAGCGCCGGCCTCACGTGCGAGCTGGGTCACCATCGTCCCGACTGCCCCGGCCGCGCCATGGGCGAGGACGGTCTGGCCGGCCTGAAGGCGGCCGTGCTGGAACAGCCCCTGCCACGCGGTCAGACCTGAGATGGGCAGGGACGCGCCTACCGTGAAGTCGACGTCGCCGGGCAGCGGTGCGAGGTTACGTGCTTCGATCGCCACGTACTCCGCCAGAGTGCCGTCGCGGTGCCAGTCGGCGAGGCCGAACACCCGCTGCCCGACCGACAGCCCCGTCGTGCCGTAGCCGAGGGCGGTGACCACTCCGGCCAGCTCGTGGCCGGGGACCGACGGTGTCTTGTCACGGCCGGCGCGATCGGTCCAGGTCGATGGCCACTCCATCTCAGTCGGGACGAAGCCCGATGCATGAATCTGAACGATGACGTCGTTGATCGCTGCGGCCGGCTCAGGCCGCTCCGTCAGCGTCATCCCGGCCGTTCCCGCGGCCTGGTCGGTTACCACAATGGCTCTCATGGAGATTTCCACTTCCTCGTATGTGTTGTGGGTTTTGGTTTCCGAGTGGTGTTCAGGCGTAGGTGAACAGCTGGTCGGCGTCGAATCGTGAGATCGGGCTGGTGTACTGCTTGTCGGGGGCGGGGTAGCCGAGGGTCAGCAGCAGCGTTGTGCTGTGTCCGGTCTCGCGGATCTTGAATGCATTGTCGACGCTGGTGGGGTCGAATCCCTCGAGCGGCGTGGCCTCGACGCCGAGTTCGGCGGCGGCCATCATGGTCAGGCCCACTGCCAGGTGGGTCTGCTTCTCCATCCAGTGGTTCAGGTCCTTGTGGCTGTAGGTGCGCAGGTTGAGGAAGTCGCGGGTCATGGATTCCCACAGCTGATGCTTGGACGGGTCGGGGAAGCGGCCGTCGGCCCTCTCCTTCGTGAACACCGCCTCGAGGTGGCTGTCCAGCACGTCTGCCCGGGTGGTTGGGCAAGGAATCCGGGCTGGTCATCGACGCCGCCCGGATGGGTGTCCCGCTGATCGTCTCCGACCACGACCCGCACCTGACCAAGGCCCTTGCTGGGCAGGACTGGGTCCGCCTCTTCCCGCCGGGCGACGGCGCCGCCCTGGCCGACCTCCTGAGTGACCTGGCCTGGTCCCCGCTGCCCAGGCCCGCCGCGACCACGGTCGCCGCACTGGACGTGCCGACGGCCGCCGAGCAGACCGCCTTCCTCACCGAGCTGAAGGAGCCGCAACCGTGCCCGCCCTGCCCCCGCTGATCGCCGTCGTCGGCCCCGTCGAGCCCGCCCTGCTGACAGCCTGGGTGCACCACTACCAGGCCGTGGGTATCGAGCGGTTCCACCTGGCCTTCCACTTCCCCGAGCACGTCGAGCCGGAGCGGCGCCACCAAGTGCAGGCCGCCTGCCGCGAGCTCGGGATCGTCCCGGCCGCGGTGAGCTGCGGGCCGTGGCACGAGCACACCAACCCCCAGCTGCGGGACGCCCTGCGCGAGCGCGCCGGGACGGGCTGGCATCTGCTCGCCGACTCCGACGAGTTCCACGCCTACCCCGCCCCGCTGCACGAGGTCCTGGCCGAGGCGGAGCAGACGAAGTCGGCGGTGTGGGACCAGGCGGCCTCGGTGAGCCAGTCCAGGTCGAGGCTGTGGTCTCTGGAGAGGCGCAGGCCCTGGCGCAGACAGCCGACGAGCAGGGCGCGGTCGGGCAGAGAGCCGGCACTCCACTGCTCGCCGAGCGCGGTGAACGCGCGCTGGGCGGCCTGCTTCCAGTCGCCCGCTGTCCAGTGGTCATCGGTCTGGTCGTCGACGCTGCGGATGGTGGAGCGGATGAGGCCGTGGAGGTGGAAGGGCCACAGCGCGAAGGCGTCCTCGCGGATGAAGGGCCGTTTGAGCAGGCGGCGCACCGGGGCCTGGTGGGGGAGTCCGACGGGCGCGGACGGCGAGGGGTTCGTCGAAGGCGTCGAGCACCGGCCTGGACGACGACATCGCCGACGGGGCCCCGTCCCGCCACTCCCGCCAGCTCACCGTGCCTCAGGAAGGGCGCCGCACCCCAGCGGCGGACCAGCTCAGCTACACCGCCGACTTCACCTGGCCCGACCGCTGGTGGATCGCCGGCACCGACGGCAAGCCGCCGCGGGCATCGACCCGGTACGAGCGGGCCCGGGTCGCCAGCCTCGCCCTGCAGAACGCGATCCGCGCCGCCCGCACTACGCCCGCCGCCGCGCGGGACGACGCCCCGGCCGCGACCGTGTCAGCCACCGCGCGCGCCGACGACCACAACCACGACCAGGCGGCGGCCACGCCGCACGCCGTCGACCACCCGGGCCGGGACGCCGTGCTCACCCCGGCGCAGCGGTCCGGCGCCGTCCACGTCCATCAGCAGGGCGCGATGCCCGAGGAGTACCTGGAGGGCCGTACGACCGACCCGGCGACGTGGATGCACACGCCGGAGAACCTGGACCGGCTCGCCGCCTTCACCCGTGAGGCCGAGGCACGCCGCCGCGCCATCGAGGACCAGGAGCCCCCGGCCGCCAGCGGCCCAGCCGACCCGCATCGCCAGGAGCACGAGCAGCAGCGCCAGCAGCCCGGCACCGGGCCCGCACCGGGAGCGCGCCCGTGATAGCCGGCCACCGCACCTCGATGCGCACCGACCACAGGGTGAACGACATCCGATGCGCACCACCCAGTGGGGAGCGCGCTGCATCCTGCACGACTCATCGCACCGGTGCGCACCGGGTGCCGTCGCCGTCCAGCACCTGGCCCGCCCGCTGAACCGGCGCTGGGCGGTGTGGCATCGGCCACGGACCAACCGTCCGGTCAAGGGGTGGTCGAGGGCCAAAACGGACACCGCGAGCCGGGATGAGTAGATCGCGGGCAAGGGGTGACCCCGCAGGCTGGCCGTCCGTCCCGCACGCGTCAGGTGCGCACGGGACGGACGAACAGCCACCCCATCCCGGCCCCAGCCGGGAGGAACGAGGACCCAGTGCCCACACCTGCGCCCGCACCGACCCCCGCCACCCCTTCCCGCCACGCCCGCCCGGCACGATGGAGCCCCGCCCACCGCCGCGACACCACCGCCCGGCCCGCGCCGTCCGCGGCCTGCGCGCAGCGGTGGGCAAGCCCCGGTGAGCTCCCACCGCCGGCGCTTGCGTCCCCACTGCCGAAGCCACTTCCGTGCCCGGCACCCGCGCACCGCGCATTTCCCCTTGTCACCACGGTTTTAGGGCCCGCGCCGGATCGTCACAACCCTCTTCTCTTCCCTATGACCCGAGTTGGTTGTCAGTGGTGGGGGAGATCATCGGGTCCGGGGGGCCGGATCCCTCCACGGCCGGGGGCCGGCGCCCGGCCGCTGGCCGGACGCGGACGACGGGAGGGCGAGCCTGATGGCGGGCAAGAGGAAGGTGAACGAGGCGGGAGCTTGTTCTTTAACCTCTTGTTTCTGAACGCGTGGGGGTCCAGTCCGCCGTCGCGGTTCACCAATAGGCCGGAACATCCGGGTGCTTGCGCTGGTGAGGACAGCCTGCGGGGTATGAGTCAAGCTCACGACGTCTGGAGAGAGGTGATGGGATGCAGGCCAGCGTAGGCGACAGGCTCCTTGTCCACGGCAGGACCGTGGGCCAGCACGATCGGTCGGCCGAGGTCATCGAAGTGCTGGGGCCGGAAGGCACGCCTCCCTACCGAGTGCGCTTTGAAGACGGGCACGAAACCCTCATGTCGCCGGGCCCGGACACCGTCATCCGGCATTTCACTGAGGACGAGTAGGCAGCTGGCTGCCTCTGCGTGAGGGCAGCGGTGGCAGCTCGCTCGAAAGGGGCTTCGAACTTACGCATCGCTCTGCGGTTCAGCTGACGCGAACGCGGCCTTCGTCTGATCATGTGCTCCGTCACAGAGGTACTTGATCAGCCGAAGGCCGTAGCCATGAGTATGGGGAACGGCATGTCCCGTGGGATGCGATTGCGGAAACATCACGCCTCCGGGACGACCTTTTCGACTGCCTGACCGCGCGCGGGGACGAGCTGTTCGAGCTGGTGGACGCGTTGCTGCGTGCGGACGGGCGGGTAACGGCGCCGGTGGACCTGACGCTGGTGGCCGAGCACCGGCGCGGGCACGGCGCCGTGTACGACGCGTTGAACCGCGGGAACGTCGACGTGCCCCGGCTTCGGCAGGTGCTAGCCGCAATGCCGTGTAGTTAGGTGTGGGGCGAGCGTGTCAAGCCGCCTGAAGCAGGGTGCGGGAGTGGCGGGCGGCACCGCGCCCCGTGTCGTGGTGCCGCCCGCCCTGCCCTCGCCCGGCCGGGTGTCAGCGGGTGCAGACGACGTAGATGGTGCCGCTGCCGTAGCCGCCGTCCGTCCTCTGCAGCCAGCCCTTCCACCCGTTCGGCCGGCCAGCGGAGTTGCGCGTCGGCTCGGTGAGGACGACGTACATCCGGGTGCTGTCGGCCCCGACGCCGCCGCCGGTGGCCACGTAGCCGGACGGGCAGGTGATCGTGGTGTACCCGCCGGTGAAGTACTTCGACTTGACGGTGGACGTGATGGAGCTGGTGGCCGCGGCATCGGCGGCGCTGGGGCTGAGGACGGTGGCGGCGAGCAGGACAGAGGCGGCCGCACCCAGGCCGTAGGCGGTTCGTCGGACAGCAGCGCTCATGAGAAGTCACCTTCCGGTGTGTGGTGGACGCGACCGTGTCGTGGACGCGATGCCGCAAGGGTGGCCCGGGCAGGTCGTGCGGCACATCAGTACTGCCACTGAGATCCGGTACGCACCCTCCGCGGGCTCTCGGAACCGGGATACTGCCGGGGTGGGAAGCGACTTCGTCGGGCGGGGGGCCGAGCTCGCGGTCCTGGGGGAACGGATGGCCGCCGCGGCGCGCGGCGCGGGATCGGTGGTGTTACTGGCGGGACCGGCGGGCATCGGCAAGAGCACGCTGGCGGCCGAGGCGCTGCGCCGCCACGCGGATCCGGCGGGCCTGGCCGTCGTACGGGGCCACTGCCCCAGGGACGGGGCGGCTCCGCCGCTGTGGCCGTGGCAGCGGGCGCTGCGCCGGGCCGGTGTCACCCCGGGGGTGGCTGCGCGGTCCGATGGGCGGTGGAGTGCTCTGGAGCCGGCGGCGGCGACCGCGGCCCGGTTCCTCGAACTGGCTGCGATGAGCGAGGCGTTGGCCGTCTCCGCCGGCGGCGGGCTGGTGGTGCTGCTGGAGGACCTGCACTGGGCGGATGCCGCGAGCCTGGATCTGCTGCGGCAGGTGACCGGTGAGGTGGCCGAGTGCAGGCTGTTCGTGCTCGGCACGGTACGGGAGCCGGTGCCGGAGGAGACCGCGGGCGCGCTGGCGGAGCTGGGCCGGTACGGGGCAGGCACGCTGCAGCTGGCGCCGTTCACGCTGGCGGAGGTCGCCAGTTACGTCGGGGAGCCGGACGCGGCGGAGTCGTACCGGCGTACGGGCGGGCTGCCGTTGCTGGTCGCGGCGCTGCGGGCGCACGCGGGTGACATCGGGACCGTCGTGAGCGGGCTGCTGGCCGGGCTGACCGACGGGCAGCGGGAGGTCGTAGGGGCGGCCGCGGTGCTCGGCGAGCAGCTGGACGCCGCGCAGCTCGCCGCGGTTCTGCCTGAGTCGGACGAGGCCCTGGTCGCGCGGGCGCTGGCGGCGGCCTGGCACTCGGGGGTGCTGACGGCCGTACGGACCGGTGGCGCCGGGCGCTCGTACCGGTTCGCGCACGATCTCGTACGGGACGAGGTGCTCGGCCGGATCTCGCCGGCCGCCGCCCGGGGGCTGCACGGGGCGGCCGCGCGGGCGCTGGAGCGGGCGGGGGACCGGGCGCAGGCGGCCCGGATCGCGGCGCACTGGCGGCGGTCGGGCGCGGAGCCCGGTCACCGGGCCGCGGCGGCGCGCTGGTCGCGGGTCGCCGCGGAGCAGGCCCGGCAGCGGTACGCGTACGCCGACGCGGCCCGGTATCTGGCCGAGGCGGTGGCCGTGCTTGAACCGGCCGATGCGGAGCGGGCCGACGTGCTGATCGAGCTGGCCCGGGCCGAGCACCTGTCGGGACGCTACGACGCGAGTCTGCGGCACTGTACGGAGGCGGCCGCGGTGGCGCAGGCGAGCGGGCGGGGGGAGGTGCTGGCCGAGGCGGCGCTGGTGATGCAGGGGGTGAGTTTTCCGCACGCCTCGCAGGCGATCGTCCGGCTGTGCGGGGCGGCGTTGGCGGCCCCGGGGCTGGCGGACGGGGTGCGGGCGCGGCTGCTCGCGCAGCACGCCACGGCCTCGGCGGATCTGGGCCGGTTCGAAGCGGCGGCGGAGCATGCCCGGGCCGCCCACGAGCTGGCCGAGGCCTGCGGTGATCCGCGGGCCGGGCTGGAGGCGGCCCGGGCGCTGGAGACGCTGCTGGTGCATCCGGACGACAGCGCCGAGCGGCTGCGGCTGGGCGAGCTGTCCGTGGTGCGGGCCGAGCGGCTGGGCGATCCGCTGGCCGGGGTGCTGGCGGAGGTGTGGCGGGTGCAGGCCGGTTATCTGCTGGGGCGGGTGGAGGTCGTGGACGACGCGGTCCATGGCATCGAGGCGATCGTGGAGCGCTGCGGGCTGCCGTTGGCGCGCTGGCACCTGCTGCGGGTAGGTGCGGCGCGGGCGCTGCAGGAGGGGCGGTTCGAGGCCGCGCGGGCCTGCAACGAGGAGGCCACGGAGGTGGCGCGGGCCGGCGGGGACCACACGGCGATCGGGATGGGCCATGTGCTGCGCCAGCACCTGGCGCTGGTGCGGGGGGACGCGGCGGAGCTGCCGGAGCGGATGGGGCGGGACCTGGAGCGGGCGCCGAAGACTCCGCTGGTGCTGTCGGTGCGGGCGCGGCAGCTGTTCCTGATGGGGCGGCTGGACGAGGCGCGGGGGTTGTACGAGCGGCTGCGGGCGCAGGTGCCGGTGCCGATGACGACGGCGTCATGGCCGGCGGTGCTGCTGCATCTGGTCGAGTTGATCGAGGCGTTCGGGGATGGGGAGGCCGCAGGGCTCGCGTACGAGCAGCTGGCGGTGTTCCGGCCGTATCCAGGGGCGCTCGGCACGCCGACGGCGTACTTCTCGGGGAACCCGAGCCGTGATCTGGGCCGGCTCGCGCGGGTGGCGGGGCGTGCGGTGGAGGCCGAGGAGCTGCTGCGCGAGGCGCTGGTGCGCAACCGGGCGCTGGGTGCGCGGCCGTATGTGGCGCTGACGTGTCTGGACCTGGCCGGTGTGGTGCGGGAGCGGGGTGGTCTGGGCGAGGCGGCCGGGCTGGCCGGGGAGGCGCTGGCGATCGCCGGTGAGCTGGGCCAGCCCGGGGTATCCGCCGCCGCGGCGCGGCTGGTCGGGGAAGTCGCGGCGCCGCGGGCGGACGGTGACCCGCTGACGCCGCGCGAGCGGGAGATCGCCGCGTTCGTGGCGCGGGCGTGTACGAACCGGCAGATCGCCTGTGATCTGGTGATCTCCGAGCGGACGGTGGAGAGCCATGTGCGCAGCATCCTGGGCAAGCTCGGGTACGCGAACCGGACGGAGCTGGCCGCGCGGTGGGCCGACCGCTGACGGCCCTTTTCTGCGGGCTAGACCCAAGGCCGTGAAGTTATGGGTCCGGCGGGGTTGTCCAGGGGGAGCCCCACAGGCATCGAAATCCTCGCGCCCGCAGGCCTTTGACAACGAGGCCCAGCCGCAGACTTCACGTCCTTGGTGCTAGCCGGCCTGCCCATACAAGCTGAGGCTTCCTGGAAGAAGCCCTTTCTGCGGGCGCCTTCTTCCCGTCTTTCCGGGCCGGGCCTTCGTCGCGGACGTGCCGGGCAGTTCGTGGACGTCCCTCTCGCCGCGCGCGGCTCGGG
The DNA here is from genome assembly GCF_055570785.1 of Streptomyces sp. NPDC031100. Taxonomy (NCBI): domain Bacteria; kingdom Bacillati; phylum Actinomycetota; class Actinomycetes; order Kitasatosporales; family Streptomycetaceae; genus Streptomyces; species Streptomyces sp. NPDC031100. The sequence goes on along the minus strand of NZ_JBVIGN010000010.1, from coordinate 352,686 downwards.
CCATGCTCACGGACTCCTGCAGCGCCGCCATCAGGTCCACCAGCTGACGTTAGGTCATTGGTCCCCTCCTGTCTGACGCTGGCTGTAGGCGGCGCCGTGGTTGTGGGCTTCGGCAGTTGGTGTTCGTGCTGCGATGGTGAGGGATGCCGGGTACAGCACGCCGTGCCCGAAGCGGGCGCGGTCGCGGTCGGCGACGGCTTCGATGGCGAGCGGCTTGTCGTCGACGGAGTCGAGGGTGAGCTGCCGGGTGGCGCGGTCGGCGGGCTGCAGGGCGTCGGCCGCGCAGCGCGATGCCGCGCACTCGAGCGCGTTGTAGTCCGAGGGATTCGTACGCCGCGTACGCGGCGTGCGCCAGGAGGACGGTGTGCTGGGTCGCCTCGGGCAGGGTGCGGCTGCGTCGGGTGGCGCTGGTGTCGGCGTAGCGGATGGTGCAGGTCAGCCCCTGGGCGATCCGGTCGCTGGTGCGTAGGCGGGCGCCGAGGTCGTCGGCGAGGGCGAGCAGGGCGCGCCGGTGCTCGGTGGGATCGAGTTCGTCACGTGGGAAGCGGTGGTCGGCGCTGATGCTCGCCGGTGCCGGGTTGGGGTCGACGGCCTGGGTGTCGCGGCTGTGGGCGTGTTCGTGGAGGGCGCGGCCGGCGCGGGCGCCGAGCAGGCGCTGCAGGGTGAGCTGGGGGACATCGGCGACGGCGCCGATGGTGTGCAGGCCGTATGCGGCGAGTGTGGCGGTGGCCCGGGCGCCGATGCCGGGCAGCTCGCGGACCGGGCGTGGCCGCAGGAATGCGTCGATCGCCGCGGGCGCGTTCTCGATGACGGTGCGCTGACTGAAGGGGGTGAGGGCGGCGGCCATGGCGGCGAGCGGCCGGTGGGTGCGGCCGCGGCCGCGCTGCGCAGCCCGTAGTACGCCAGGGCCCGCAGCTGGATGAGTTCGGTGATGCCCCGGGCGTCCCGCTGCCAGAACCGGAGCGCGCCGGTGAGGTCCGCAACGGCACTGTCCGGCTCCAGCATCTGCACGCGCGGCGTGAAGTCCTCCAGGAGACGGCGCAGTTGCTGAAGGAGATCCGGGTCGTGCTCGGGCGCAAGGGCGAACCGGATGTGGAGGATGTGACGCCCTTCGCTCACGGTGATCACCCCGCGCTTCCCTGACTGCGGTGGCCGAGTCGGCGAAGGTCTGCCGACCGGCTGCCGGCGGGCTGGAGGTCCGCGTAGGGGTGGAGGCGGGCGCCGGCGGTGCCGTCGGTGAGGGTGCGGGCCGGGGCGGCGGGCTGTGCCGGGGTCGGGGCCGGGGTGGTGCGGTCGAGGAGGTCGAGTGCGGCTTGGGGGCCGTGGTCGCGGCGGGCGGCGGCGATTTCTTCGAGATCCCATGCCATTTCGCCGACGACGGTGCGGCGCGGGCCGCGGGCCTCGACGGTGCCGCGCACCAGGAGGAGCCCTGAGTGGAACACGGTGTGGGCGCAGGCCTCGTGGCTGTCTTCGAAGAAGGCGATGTCGACCAGGCCGGAGCCGTCCTCCAGCGTGCAGAAGATGACCCGCTTGCCGGAGGGGATCGGCGGGGTCTGGGTGGAGACCCGGACCCCGGAGCACCTCCTGGCCGGGGATCATGCCGCGCAGGTGGGCGGCGTCGGTGGCGCCGAGCTCCCGCAGCAGACGGTGGTGGTGCTCCATGAGGTGGTGGGTGACGTCGATGGAGAGGCTGTCGATTTCAGCGCTGAGCTTGTCGCGACTGGTCATCTCGGGCAGGCCGCTCGGTTCGGCGGTCACCAGCTCGCCGCTGAGGGGGAGTTGCCCGTCGGCGGCGGCCCGGTTGCGGGAGTGCCGGTGCAGCTCTTCGGCCTGCAGCAGCAGATCGCGGCGGGTCTGGCCGGCGGCGAAAGCGTCCAGGGCGCCGATCTGGAGCAGGCGCTGGGCGAGCGGGAGCGAGGGGCGGGCGCGCTGCCACAGGTCCTGCAGGCCGGTGTAGGGCTGGCTGGCTGTGAGGCGGCCGGTCTCGGCCACGCCCGAAGGTCGTCGACGACCTCAAGCGGAAGAACGACGAACTGCAGCACAAGCTCACCCGCCTGCGCGCCGAGCACAACCAACTGCGTACAGACTTCCAGCAACTCGTGCGGGTCTTGCAGGTCCTGGAGGCCGAGAACCAGCAGCTGCGGCAGTCCGCCGGGAGCGACGGTGCCGTTCGTGTCCTACCTGTCCAGCACCAGCCAAAGGGCTGACCGACGCATGCCCGTTCGAAGCACCGTACGCCCGCGACGCTAAAGCAGACCTGACCGACTGACGACGTCGGCTCCGGCCCACGTCGAATAACGCGAGCCGGAGCCAAACGGGACACGGGAAGGTGATGCTGGTCAGTCCACGGACCGCACGGTGGGCATGGCGAGGGCGACCGGTCCCGTGCCGGAGCCGCTCTTGCAGGAGTCGTGGCAGTCCTTCTCCAGGCTGCAGCACAGTGAGCAGATCGCCCCGGCGTGGAAGGGGCAGTTCGCCACGTCCGGCCGCTCGAAGTCGGTCGTGCACACGGTGCAGGTCAGCATGGCCGCGGAGGGCAGGCCGTCCGCCCCGAGCAGCGGCTCCTCCAGGTCGTCGACGCGGGCGATGTAGTACTTGCCCTTCGTGAGCACCGCGAACAGCGGTGAGAGGACCATCGCGAGGAACAGGGCGATGAAGGGGGAGTATGCCTTGCCGTAGTCTCCGAACGCCTCGAAGTAGGCCGCGATGGAGACGGCCGAGGCGATGAGCATCGATCCGAAGCCGACCGGGTTGAAGTTGTACAGGTGCGCGCGCTTGAACTCGATGTACGAGGGACTGAGCTTCAGCGGTTTGTTGATGACGAGGTCGGCGACGACCGCGCCGATCCAGGCGATGGCGACGTTGGAGTAGAAGCCGAGGACGGTGTTGAGGAAGCCGAAGACGCCGCCCTCCATCAGGGCCAGCGCGATGCCGACGTTGAGGAAGATGTAGACGACCCGGCCGGGGTGGCGGTGGGTGAGGCGGGAGAAGAAGTTCGACCAGGACAGCGAACCGGAGTACGCGTTCGTCGAGTTGATCTTTATCTGGGACAGGATCACGAAGAACGTGGCAAGGCCCAGGGCGACGGGTGCAGCGAAGGTCTTGAAACCGTGGACGTACTGCTGGATGGGCTCGTTGGCCTTGGACAGGCCCACGCTGCCGGCGATGTAGAAGGCGAGGAAGGCCCCGCCGATCTGCTTGGCCGCGCCGAGCACCACCCAGCCCGGGCCGGCGGAGAGGACGGCCCCCCACCACTTCCTGCTGTTCTCGGGCGTCTTGTCGGGCATGAAGCGCAGGTAGTCGACCTGCTCGCCGATCTGCGCGATCAGCGACAGGGCCACGCCCGCGCCCGCGCCGACGCCGAGCATGCTGATGCTCGAGCCGGTGGGGGAGTTGCCGGCGAAGTGCGTGAACTGCGAGAACTCGTCCGGCTCCTGGATGGCGATGGACACGAACGGCGCGACCATCAGCACCAGCCACACCGGCTGCGTCCACACCTGCATCTTCGACAACGCCGTCATGCCGTAGATGACCAGCGGCAGGATGATCAGCGAGCAGATCAGATAGCCGACGGCGAGCGGGATGTGCAGCCCCAGCTCCAGGGCCTGGGCCATGATCGAGCCTTCGAGGGCGAAGAAGATGAAGGTGAAGCTGGCGTAGATGACCGAGGTGAGCGTGGATCCGAGGTAGCCGAAGCCGGCGCCCCGGGTCAGCAGGTCCATGTCGATGGAGTACTTCGCCGAGTAGTACGAGATCGGGATGCCGGTCAGGAAGATGACGACCGCGGCGGCGAGGATCGCGACCATCGCGGAGGAGAAGCCGTTGGAGATGGCGATCGAGCCGCCGATGGCGAAGTCGGCGAGGTAGGCGATGCCACCGAGTGCCGTGGTAGCCACCACGTAGGGGGTCCAGCGGCGGAAGGACTTCGGCGCGTAGCGCAGGGAGTAGTCCTCCAACGTGTCGTTCTGCGCCCAGTTGTTGTACGTCCGTCCGCCCGTACTCGCCGGCGGTGCTTCCTTGTCGACGATCTCCGTCACGACATTCCCTCTTCCCAGCACTGGGGACGACCCGGGCGACCCCGGGTGATTGCACGGAAGAGTCACGCCGCACTGTTTCTTGAACGTTTCGCTTCCTTTAAGGGAAAGGTCTTTAACGGGCCTTTATTCGATGCGCGTAGATAGCACGCCAACAGGAGCGAAACCGCGTGGGCCGGGGTGCCCGTCCATGGGCGACTGCGGCGAGCGAAGGGCCCCATTGAATACGGATGCCTCGCCTCCGCCAGATACTTCCCGTAGAAAGTATTTCTGTGGCAGGGTAATGTCAACGGCAGGGAGCGGGGTCAGAGTTGGGTGACGATGTGGAAGTCGAAGGCATCCGCCCGTGCCAGGTACAGCCGTTGGGTGAGATGGTTGCCGCGCAGCCGCAGTGCGCCGCGCGGTCCCTCGTAGGAGACCGTTTCGCCCACCGTGCACATCGCCGGCACGTCCAGCGACCGCGCCCGCTCGGCCAACGCCGCCAGCAGGCGCACCCCTTCGAAACACGACTCGCCCAGACTGCCCACGACAGGGGCATCCACACCGAACCGCGCCGCGTAACGGGCGCTGAAGTCCAGGCTCTCGGCGGTCGCGAGCGTCTCGAAGAAACCGGCCGTCGCCCACAGCCCGTCGGTGGCCTCGGCACCGGTGGCCAGCAGGATGTTCTCGTCCATATGGGTGCTCAGCCGAAGACACCGCTGGTGAAGGCCGTACGCGGCGAACGCCCGGTTGAAGCGTGCCGCGTCGTCGCCGACCAGCAGCATCAGCACCGCGTCCGCCTCGCACCGCTCGATCCGGCGCAGCACCGGCCCGAACTCATGCGTCCCCAGCGGCACGAAGACCTCGTCGCGCACCAGACCGCCGCACGCCCGGACGTATCGCCGTGCGGCGCGGGCGGTCACGCGCGGCCACACATAGTCGTTGCCCACCGTGCACCAGCGTCGCGCGCCGGTTGCCTCGGCCAGCAGCCGCATCGCCGGCAGCAGTTGCGCGGCATCGGTCTCGCCCGTCAGGAAGACCCCGGGTGTGCGCTCGCCGCCCTCGTACTGGGCTGTGTAGACGTATGGAACGCGGCCCGCGATCCGCGGCAGCAGCGCCTGGCGCACGGCCGAGGTGTGCCAGCCCACCACCCCGTCGACGGCGCGCAGCGACACCAGGGCCTCGACCTCGGCCGCCACCCGCTCCGGCGATGCCCCGCCGTCCACCGTGACCAGGCGGACCTCCCGGTCCAGCACGCCGCCCACGGCGTTCAGTTCCTCCGCGGCCAGTTGTGCGGCCAGCTCGCACGACGGGCCGAAGACCCCCGCGGGGCCCTGCAGCGGCACGACCAGGGCCACGACCAGCGTCGTGCTCGAATCGCCGTTCCCTCTGGACGGTACCGGATGCACAGACCACCTCCGTGAGGGCACTGGGCGCGCGGATCCCGGTCCGGGCCCCGGCACCCTCGCGGAGGCTCGTAATGTGCCCGAACACTAGACCTATCGGAAGGACACCGGCAATGCCCTCCGAACCCTCCTCCCCGGACCTTGCCCACCTCCTCAGTCACGCCGAGCGACGCCTCGGCCGGCGCTTGGCCGCGGTGCTGGCCGAGGAGGGCTCCTCGGTGGAGGAGTGGCGCGTCCTGTCGGCCGTTGCCGACGGGCAGGGCCACCCGATGTCCGAAATCGCCGACCACGCCCTCATGCCGGCGCCCACTCTGACCAAGCTCGTCGACCGCATGGTCGCCGGCAACCTGGTCTACCGTCGGCCCGACCCCGACGACCGCCGCCGCGTCCTGCTGCACCTCACCGCCCGCGGCCGCATCCTCCACCAGCGTGCCGCCCACCGCGTCCACTCCGACCAAACCCGGCTTCTCGACGCCATCGGTGACCAAGGAAAACTCGCCCAGCTCCTGCCTCTGCTCGCGGCAACGGTCGACGGGTTGCCTGCGGTGGCGCCCAGCAGGCCGCACAGTTGAACTTTTCGATCAATGGCCGCGGCCTCGTCCCTGTGTGGCGAAGTTGGGCCTGCGCTTCAGCGTCTTGGCGGTCGCGCGGGCGAGTTGGACGACTGGGTTGGCGTGACAGTCGGCGGGAGGGGTGAAGCCCTGCGCGCGCCCAGAGGGGGAGCGCGGCCAGGGTGCGGGCGGGATGACAGGGGCCGAGGAAGACGACGATGCCCCTGCCCTCAGGAGAGGGGTGCGTGGCCTGGGTCCAGCCCTGCCGGCGGTAGAAGGCAACGGCGCGCGGCGAGCGGAGGCGGCACTGGTGATTCGAGCGATGCTCGGTCATGAGCTGCGGGGGCGTGTCAGTCGGGGCCATTGCTGGGCCACCTCGTGGTGGCACACCCGAAATAGGAGGATCTGTTGGAGGACGTCGGGGAGATGCGCCGGGCACCTATCGCACGTCTCGGACTGCTATTGGGAAAGAAGGACGAGGGCACCATCGACAACCAGTTTGCAACGTCCGCGCAGACGATCACGGTGACGATCGCACCTACCGACGGTCAGTTCACCACGCAAGGGTGCGGGACCTGGAAGCCGGTGAAGTAAGGAATGCAACACAGCTGGAGTTGACACAGAATCGAGCTGGAAGAGGCCGACGGTGTCGGAGGCCTGGATGAGCTCGAAGGCGAGCTGGTCGTTGAGGTCGACGTGGTCGGGGTTGTCGAGGTCGAGCTGGCGTCCGGTGGTGCGGCGGATCTCGGCGACCGCGTGGGCCATCGCGGACTGCATGCGTACGCCGAGCACATCCAGCTTGAGCAGGCCGAGGTCCTCGACGTCCTCCTTGTCGGCCTGCACCATCGGGTAGCCGGCCGGGGTCGGCTGCACCGGCAGCCGGTCCAGCAGCGCCGCATTGGAGATGATCACCCCGCAGGGGTGCATGGCGTAGCCGCGCGGCAGCGCGTCCAGGCCCTCAGCAAGCTCCCACAGCGGCCCGAACTTCCCCGCCCGCCCGGCGAGCTGCCGCAGCTCCGGCAGTTCGGCCCGCAGCCGGACGACGCGACATGTGCCTGCCCATCACCGGCGCCCACGAGTGGAACCTCCGACTGCACACGCTGATCAACCGTGTCCAGGAGAATCAGGAACTGCGGACCGCCCTCTCGGATCAGAGCTTCAGCCCCGATCTCAGTGACGCCCACCAAGGGCATCGGCGCGCCAGGGGCGTGGCGGTGCAGTTCGTCAAGTCTCACATCCGCCCGGACGTACGCCCCAGAGGGCCGCTGGGGCGATGAACACGTGATCGAGGTTCAGCACTTCGAGGACGGTGGGCTACGTCTGTTCATGACCCGCCTCTCCGACGGCCTCTCCGACCGGCATGCGCCGGAAGACGACGCGGAGCAGGTCCTCTTCGACGCGGCCGCCGTCATCCTCACCCGGCACATGCTGGAGCTGATCCGCATGGTCTCCGAAGACGTGGGCTACCACGGGAACTGGGCGGTGGGGGTCGGCGCCACCCGGCTCCGCGGCCGCCGCAGGTACACCGGACCGTCAGTCTTCGCCAGCAACCACAGGTACAGCGACGACGCCTACGAGGAGACCACCGGCGCTACCCTGGCCGAACTGCGTGACGCGCCGGGTACGGTGGCCCGCCGGCTCCTCGGTCCTCTGCTCCGCTCGCTGGGCTCCGAAGAGGACTTCTCGAAGGCCCTGACCGACGAAGGATGACCTTCGGCACTCCGACGCTCTACAAGACACCACGGGCCCCGGGGAGTCGGCCGCGGTTAAGGTCGAGGCCCTGGACCTGGACGGCTAGCACGTCCTCCACTCCGTCCGCGTCGACCTGCTCCGCCGCCTCGGCTGCACGACGGAGGCGGCGGAACACAGCGACGACGCCGAGCGAGCGTACCCGCACCGGGCTCCGGCGCTGGCCCCGCCGACGGTGCCTTCCGGCTCGTCAGGGCTTGCGGCCGATGAAGGCGAGAAAGCGAGTCTGGACGTTGGCGCTCTCCGGCACCTCGACCCGTGGGCCGTACTGCCCGCTCGCACGGAGCACGTCGTCGAGCGGCAGCATCCCCTCGAGCAACTGGGTGCACTTGGCGGGATCGAGGTGTTCGTCCTGGCCGGTGGCCCGTGCCAGGTCCCAGGTGTGCATGAAGACATCGGCGGTGTAGAACCGGTCGACCGCCTGGTCCAGTGGGACCTGTCCGATGTGCGGGTTCGACAGCAGCTTGTGTGCGGTGGCCGGATCGTCGAGGAGGGCCTGCACCCCGTTGCTGTGCACCGCCCAGGCGACCACTGGGTCTTCGTCCGCCGACGGCCCCTTGGGCAGTTCGACTCCGGCGCCCGCCTTCAGGAAGGCGGGGAACCACTCGACGAGGTGACGGACCACGTCGCGGGCGACCCACCCCTCGCACGGCGCCGGGTTGTCCCATGCCTCTGGATCCGTGCCGCGTACGCGGTCGGTGAAGACGCGCGCGACGATGCGGTGCTCGTCGGCTGCTGCTCTCGCCATGACCTCAGGCCTCCGTCTTGGTGTGTCGGTCGTTGTTTCCGCTCTGCCGGTCGCCGAGCAGTTCGTCAAGCCGCTCGTAGCCCTCGCGGACGCCGTGTTCCATGCCGCTCTTGATCATCGAGTCGCGGGCTTCGATGGAGTCCATGAGCGACTTGGTGGTCACCCGGGTGCGACCACCCACGTCCTCGAACACGGCGGTCTCCAGGCTGACGCTGTCGGGGAAGCCCTCGTACGTGAAGGTCTGCACGATGCGCTCGTGAGGGCGCACCTCGTGGAACACACCGTGGAAGCCGTACTCGGCCCCGGCGTTGTCGCGATGCACATAGCGGTACGACCCACCGCTGCGCGCGTCGTACTGGTCGATCAGCATCGTGAGCCGACGCGGGCCGAGCCACTGGAGGACCAGGTCAGGATCGGTGTACGCGCGGAACACTCGCTCCGGGGGAGCGTCGAACTCCCGGGTGATCACGATGGTGGGCAGAGCCGGGTCGGCCACGATCTGCGTCTCATTGCGGTGCTGCGTGCCGGTGTTGCTCATGATGCCGCTTCCTCCATCGGGGTGCTCGTCGCCGGCTGCTCGTCCATCCGTTCAAGGAGGGCATCGAGGCGGCGGAAACGGTCCTCCGCCTCCCGTCGGTAACGTTCGATCCACTTCGTCATCAGGTCGAAGACCTCTGCCTCCAGGTGGCAGGGCCGCCGCTGGGCCTCCCTGCTGCGGCTGACCAGACCGGCGTCTTCCAGGACTCTGATGTGCTTGGACACCGCCTGCACCGTGACGTCGTACGGCTCGGCCAGTTCGTTGACCGTGGCGTCCCCGGCGGCGAGCCGGGCCACGATGTCGCGCCGGGTCGGGTCGGCCAGGGCGGAGAACACCTGGGACAGCCGGTCGTCAGCCACCTCTCACCTCTCATATTCAACCGATTGGTTAAATACGTTACGGCCGACGCTTCGGCTTGTCAACCAATCGGTTGAATAGCGGCGGGTGGCCCGCGCGCAGCGAGAGGCGTCCACAGCCGGGCGTCAGCTGGCGGTGTCGTCGCCGGGCACGGCGTCCTGCGCAGAGGTGTGCCAGTTCGTGGTCCCGCATGTAGGAGGCGACCACGGACCCGTAGTCATCGTCCATGTCACATGCCCCGATCTCTCAGGCCCTGGATGGCTGGCCGCCGCAGCGGATCGCGGCTGCTTGAGGTCGTGGTCCGGGTCAGGGGCCGTTCCAGTAGGTGGCGCCGCGTATGGGGGTGGCGAGGCATCGGCGGGCGGGAGATGGGTTGGTGAGGCGGGAGTGTCCGCCTAGCCTCGCGCTTTCATGAAGCGGGCTGTCCGGCAGGTGATCAGGAAAGCAGAAAGTGCCTCTGACCAGCGAGAATGAGGATTGTCGAGGTCCTTGTTCCCGCTGAAGCCGGAGGCACTTTCCAGGTGAAGCAGCCTATCGGGTCCTACCCGCGTGTACGGGTCCGGGCCGACGGCCCTCAGGTCGTCTCCCACGCCGGTTCGGTCCTGCTCGTGGAGACGGTCCGCAAGAGCGGTCTTGGCCAGGCGATGTCCGCCGCTCTGACGCCGTGGCGCAAACCGCGGCGTTTCTGCTGTCAGGACAGCGGATTGACGACCGCCACCCAGATTCGCTGGTGGTGGTACTGGGGTGGGAAACCGTTCGGCTCGGCCGGATTGACCTGGACTGCCTCGGCCCGTGCGCCTCGGCCTCCGGGTTCGCCGCCGAAGTCGCCGCTGAGGAAGCCGTCGCCAAACTCGACTACGTCGAGGACCTCTACCGGGACTGGAACGACGGCAACGGCGCCACCGGCGGGGCCGCCAAGCACGTCCACGCCAAGTTCGACCGGATCCGCCGCGAGCTGGGCGACCTCCCCGGCGTCGTCGCCAGCCCCTCCCGCCTGCGCACGATGCGCCACCTCGTCAAGACGGTGCACCCCGGCGTCCTCAACGACTGCTTCTACCAGGCGCCCACCGCCGTCTGCAGCAAGCGCGCTCAGTCTCTCGTTCGCCCTCTGCCCCTGCACAACATGTGCTTGAGCTGCCCGAACTCCCGCCGGTCGTCGGTCCACCTGCCCCGGCTCACCCTGGCCCGCGACCAGGCCCTGTCCGCGAAGGAAGCCGGCCGCGAGCAACTTCCGCCCCTCCAGCTCATCGCTTTGAACGAGTACAGCCAGCAGTTGGATGACCTCATCACCGAGATCACCGACACGGCCCAGGAACCGCAGCACACATGAGCGACACCACCGCACTTCGCGTCCGGCAGGCATTCGAGCGGCTGACCGCTGATCACCCTGATCTGACCCCCAACGACCAGGCGCTCATGCAGGCCTTCGAACGCCTCATGCACGGCTTGAGCGAGGCCACCGACGGGTCACTGACTGTCGTCAACATCTGCGGCGAAGCGGGCGTGTCACGCGCCTCCTACTACCGCTCTCCCGTCGCGCCGGTCATCAAGGACATCCTTGCCGCCCCCGACATCCGCCGACCCGAGGTCGAAGAGCTCCGCTCCGAGATCACCCGGCTCAGGAAGGTGGAGCGCAAGCTACGTCAGGACCACGCGGCCGACGTCCGTGATCTTCGGTCCACCGGCGCCGCCTACGCGAACCAGATCCAGGTGCTCGCCTTGAGGAACGCCGAGCTCGAAGCCGAGAACACCGCTCTGCGCGGACGGCTACACGACAGGACCGAGAACGTGAGCGTCCTGCCCACTCAGCACTGAACCCGGAAGAGACAGACACGCCCCGGACAGCTGGACAGATCACATAAAGCCGGTGTCGACTCCGAGCTCATCGACTGGTCCTCCACTCGCCGCCAGCGGATCGAGGACGTCCTGGAGGGCCTCACCTACAAGTACGCGCAGAAGCACGGGCGGCTGCCCGGCGAGCAGGCCGGCCACGGCCTCGGGTGGTGGGCGGCGCAGGACACCCGTCCCGAGAAGAAGAACCCGCGCCCGTTGAAGCAGCTGCTCGCATGGTGGCGGGCGTCCGCGCTGCTGAAGTTCGGCAAGCAGGTGATCGACGGGCTACTTCAGCGCTGCCGCGCGGCGGGGGCGGCGATCCGGGCCCGGGTGGACCCGCACGTCGATGCCGTACTTGCCGCCGTCGACGTTGCCGCGGTCGTCTCCACCGTGCGCGGCAAATTCGCCCGCCGCCACGTCCTGGCCGAAGCCCGCCGGTACCTGCTGGAGACCCTGCGCGGCCAAGAGTTCACGCGCGGCCTGGACGACTACATCGCCAACCGCGCCCTGTCCGACCACTCCCGCCAGTCCACCGCTCCCCAGCCCGGCCGCCGGACCCCGGCCGCCGACCAGATCTTCTACACCGCCGACTTCACCGAGCCCGATCCCTGGTGGATCGCCGCGGCAGACGGCAAGCCGCCGCGGGAGTCGAGCCGCTACGAGCGGGCCCGGGTCGCCAGCCTCGCCGTGCAGAACGCGATCCGGGCCACCCGCCCCGCGCCTGCCGCCGCACGGGACGACGCCCCGGCCGCGACCGCGACCGCCGCGCACGCGGAAGACCACCACCACGATCAGGCGTCAGATGCGCCGCACGCTGTCGACCACCCGGACCGGGACGCCGCGCTCACCCCGGCGCAGCGGGCCGCCGCGGTCCAGGCCCATCAACAGGCCGCGATGCCCGAGGAGTACCTGGAGGGCCGTACGACCGACCCGGCTACGTGGTTGCGCACACCGGAGAACCTGGAACGGCTCGCCGCCTTCAACCGAGCGGCCAACGCCCGCCGCCGCGCCATCGAGGACCGGCCGAAGCCCGAGCAGTCGGCCGACGTGGTCAAGCCAGCCGACCAGCAGCAGCACCACACGAACCGGCCCGACCAGGGCAGGGGAGTGGGCCGCGACCGGTGAGGGGATGGCAACCGGCCAGGGCATGGCCGATCTGGGACTTCCCCCGCGAGCCCCGGCGAGCCGGATCGAGAATCGGGAGGTTGGCACCTGGCACGGGAGGAACCTTGACCGACCTGCACGAACCGCTGGAACCGCTGGAGAGCTACCCCGACGAACTGCCCCCGCCTCGCCAGCGCGGCGACGTGAATCTGGTGGGGCTGCTCAGCATCGCCGATGACCTCGCGCGCAGCCTGGCTGCGCTGAAGATCCGGGTGCAGCCCTACGACCCGACGACCTCGCTCGTCAGCCCCGAGAAGGCACGCGAGAACACCGCGAAGGAGGTCGACCGGCTCCTGGGCACCGCTGTCTACTTCCAGCGCCACGCCCACGCTGCGATGCTCGGGCGGTGTGGGGGTGTTCACGAGTATGCCTGACCAGGCCCTCCAGAGGCTTACGAAGATCGCTTCCCAAGCCGGCAAAGATCGTTTCCCACACCGTCGACAGCCAGACACTCCCCGACAGAGTCAAGCTAGGGGTGTCTCGCCGATCGCATCTCGGGGTTCAGGCGAGGTCGGCGGCGATCAGTTCCGCCACCTGCCGGGTGTGCTCGGTGAGGTAGAAGTGGCCGCCCTCATAGGCGTGGAAGCGGATGTCCTTCGTGCCGTGCTGCTTCCATTCCAGGACCGCGTCCGCCGGGGTGCGGGGGTCACGGTCGCCTGTGAGCACCGTCAGCGGACAGGACGGTTCGGGGCCCGTCCGCCAACTGTAGGTGCGTACGGCCCGGTAGTCCGCCCGCAGCGCGGGCAGGATCAGCTCCAGGAGCGCCGGGTCGGAGAGCAGTTCAGCGTCCGTTCCGTCGAGCGCGCGCAGGTCGTCGATGATGCCCTGGTCGTCGGTGATCTCCTGCTCGCTATCGACTCCGCGTGAGGGGGCGGGGCATCCGGACACGTACAGCCGCGCGGGGTTCAGGAGGCGGGCCGCTTCGTACGCCACCAGCGCACCCATGCTGTGTCCGAACAGCACCACCGGGCGGTCGTCCAGGGCCGGTTCGAGCGCGGCGACAACCTGCCGGGCCAGCTCGTGGAGGTCGTCGACGGCGGGTTCGTGCCAGCGGTCCTGGCGGCCAGGGTACTGGACGGCCAGCACGTCGGCCACCTCGCACAGTTCCGCGGAGAGCGGGACGAAGTAGCCCGCCGCGCCGCCCGCGTGCGGCAGGCACACCAGTTGGACCGGGCGGGTCGCCGGGTCGGGCGTGGTGTGGAACCTGCGCAGCCAGGTCCTGGGGCCCACCGCCGCCGTCATGCGCCGGCCTCGCTCACGTCGGTGAGCGCCGCGGCGGTCGCCTCGCGCACGGTGCCGTCGGGACGGGTGAAGACGTACGTCAGCTTCGGCAGCGCCTCCTCCAGGGCCTCGAGCATCGCCGTGTGATCGGCGCAGGAGCCCCAGATGACGTCCAGCGGCGTGGTCATCACCCCGCCTGCCAGGTCGGTGCCCGGGCGGACGTAGGGGCGGATGCCCTCGATGCCCTCCACCTGGCGCACATCCGTGGCCCCGTGGATCGCCTCCAGCCGGCACGGCTCCACCGGGGCCATGGTGTTGAACAGGAAGTGGACGCGGCCGCCGTAGTCGAACTCCGGGATCTGCGAGGTGTCCCCGAGGGCGAGGAGGCCGCCCAGGCGCACCATGTCGACGCCGCAGACTCGGCGGCTCATCAGGTTGAGATGGCCCGAGAGCCGGCCGTTGACCTCGATGACGCGCGGGCCGTCGGCCGTGAGCTTCAGCTCGGTGTGGGTGATGCCGTAGCGCACTCCCAGGGCGTCCAGGGCGCGGGTGGTGAGGTCGGTGACCTCTTCCAGGACGTCGGCCGGCAGGTGCGAGGGCCAGTAGCTGCCCAGTTCCCGAAACGGCTTGAGCAGCGGGAACTTGCCGGTCACCGCCAAGTGCCGGACGCCCTGCGGCGTACAGACGCTCTCCACGGACACGTAGTCGCCGTACGGCGCGCTCGGCACGCCCTCCAGGAGCTCCTCGACCGTGTACGCGGCCTCCGTGCCCTCGGGGAACAGCCGCGGCAGCAGCTCCTCCATCTCGGCGGCGGTCGTGACGGCGTAGGTGTCGCGACTGCCGCCGCCGCGCACCGGCTTGACGATGGCGGGCAGGCCCACGGCGTCGTACACCCGCGGCCACTCGTCGGGGGAACTCAGCGGGTGGGAGCGGACCTTGTCGACGCCGGCGTCGCGCATCACCTGGCGCTGGCGGATCTTGTCGGTGACCGTCGCGGCCACCTCCGGGGTGTGGGACGGCAGGCCCAGCGCCTCGGCGAGCTCCGCCGTCCTGCGGACCATGCGCTCGCTGTAGGTCACTACCGCGTCCGGCGCCAGGTCCCGCGCCAGTGCGATGTCGCCCTGGGTGGTGCCGGTGAGCGGCACCACGGTGCCGAAGTTCTCCAGGACGGGCCGCAGCCGTTCGGCGTGGCTGGTGGGCGGGAGCAGGAACACGATGTCCCCGAGGTCGGCCAGGCCGACCCCGATCTCGCCCGCGGAGGCCGCGCCGTCGTCGTAGAGCACCGCCAGGGTGCGGCGCCGCTCACTCATGCAGTGCCTCCGGCAGTCGTGAGGGCGGCCTCGAAGTGGCGGGCGTACTCGCGTACGCGGGCCTCGTCGAGCAGGGCGGGGTCGTAGGCGACCGAGACGCGGCTGCCTGCCTCGGCGCCGTCGACCTCGAAGTCGACACGGAAGGGGAAGCTCGGCTTGCCCTTCACCCACCAGTCGCGGGTCCGCAGGCCCTGGGTGCCGTCCAGGTCCTCGTAGACGTGGAAGTTCATGAAGTTGAAGGTCACGTCGAAGGGCGGCCGGCCCAGGCGGCTCTCGATCTGCGCGAGCGGGAAGGCACGGTAGGGCGCTCCGTCGCGCTCCGACTCGTGGGCCCTGCGGGCCAGCTCGGGCAGGGGCGCGCCGAGGTCCGTCAGCCGCAGCGGCACCGTGTTGAGGTAGAGGCCGACCATCAGATCGGCGCCCGGCCGCTCCGGGCGGGTGTTGACGACGACGCCGGTCACCACGTCGTCGCGGCCGATCCAGGCGGACAGGGCGCGCGCGTGGGCGGCGAGCGCCAGCGACTTAAGCGAGACGCCGGCGTCTCGGGCGGTGGCGCGCAGTCCGTCGAGTACCGCTCCGGGGACGGTGAACTCGACGGCGGCGACCGCGTTGGCCGCGCCGTGGAACTGCCCGCGGGAGAACAGCAGCGGCTCGCTGCCGGCCTGCCCGTGCCAGAAGTCGGCGGCCTCGCCGGACGCGAGCAGCTCGCGCTCGGCGACGATGAAGTCGTGCTCGCCGGTGGCAGGCGGCTGCGGCAGTTCGGCGTTCTCGCCGCGCAGCTTGGCGGCGTACAGCTCCAGCAGGTCGACGATGAGCCGGCCGTAGCTCCAGCCGTCGACGATCGCGTGGTGGCTGGCGATCGCGACCTGGAAGGAGTCGGGCTGGGCCACGACGTGGCAGCGGAACAGGGGCGCCCGGCTCCAGTCGATGGGCAGGCTCAGGCCCTCGCGGCTCCAGTCGCGGATGCTGTCGTGGCCCTTGGCCGGGTTGTCGTCGCCGATCCGCTCGACGGTCAGCGGGGTCTCGACCTTCTCCCACTGCAGCTGCACCGACTCGGAGTACGTGCCGAGGTCGAAGGAGGTACGCAGCGCGGCGTGGCGGTCGCACAGTTCGGCCAGGGCCTCGCGGAACAGCTGCGCGTCGAAGGCGGCGACGGTCTCCCAGCCGATGATGGAGTGGTAGAGCTCCGGGTCACCGCTGGTCTCGCACAGGTAGATGATGCCGACCTGGAGGGCGGAGGCGGGCAGGGCCGCCGCGACGCCGTTCGGTACGAGGATCCGGTCGCTGGGGTCGAGGAGCGCGCCCCGCTCCGCGGCCGGTGTCGGCGCGGCGGCGGGGGCGGGGGCCTGCGTCGCCAGGTGGTCGGCCAGCTCGTGGACAGTCGGGTGGAAGAGAAGGTCCTTGAGGGTCATCGCAATGCCCCGCTCCTGCACGGCCGAGACGACGCGCAGGGCGATCAGCGAGTCGCCGCCCAGGGCGTAGAAGTCGTCGTCGGGACCGACCTCCTGGCCACCGAGCTGCTCGCCGACGATGCCGGTCAGTACGGCGGTCAGGTCCGTCGCGGACTGGTCCATGGTGTGGGGGTTCCTCTCGTTCATCGGCCCGCCACCGCCTCGACGCGGCGCGGTATGGCGCGGACCGGAAGGCTGGTGAAGCCCGCGACGAAGTTGGACACAAGGTGCTGCGGTTCGCCGGCCGGAGCGAACTCCTCGAACCGGTCGAGGACTTCCTCGAAGAACAGGCGCAGGGTCAGGCGTGCCACGGTCGCCCCGAGGCAGTAGTGGGCGCCGTAGCCGAAGGCGATGTGGCGGTTGTCGGAGCGGCGGACGTCGAAGCGGTACGGCTCCGGGAAGATGTCGGCGTCGCGGTTGGCGGAGCCGACCCACACGGCGACGGCCTCGCCTCGGGGCACGACTCCCCCGGCGATCTCCACGTCGTCCACGGCGTAGCGCAGGAAGCTGCTGGCCGGGGAGGTCCAGCGCAGCCCCTCCTCGACGAGGGAGGGGATCAGCTCGGGGTTCTCGCGCACGGCGCGGAGCTGGTCAGGGCGCTCCATCAGCGCGAGGACGGTGCCGGCCACGGTGTGCGGGGTGGTCGCGTTGGCGCCCAGGAGCAGGCTGTAGCAGTTGACGACCACCTCCTCGCGGGTCAGTTTGCCGTCCCGCATGGTCATCAGCAGCCGGAACGCGTCGTCGCCGTCGGTGCCCTTGCGGGCCTCGTACTGCGTGGCGAAGTACTCGAAGAGCTGGTGGTGGGCGATGGCGAGGGTGGCGTGCGGGTTGCGGATGGTGAACACCGGGTCCTGCGGGGCGGCGGCCATGCCCGTCCACTGGACCAGGTCCTTCCAGTCCGGCTCGGGCAGGTCCATCAGGGCCCCGGCGATCGCCATCGGCAGCATGGTGGCCTGCTGGGCCAGGTCCCAGACGGGCCCGTCGAGGGCGCCGGCGACCAGGGAGCGCACGGCGGCCCGGATGCGGTCCTCGCTGCGGGCCAGGCCGCGGCCGGTGAACATCTTGTTCAGGGGGCGGCGCAGTTCGCTGTGGCGGGGCGGGTCGGTGGCGACGAGCATCTGGCCGGAGGCGGCGTCGTCGTGTCCGAGCTGGCTGAGGAGGCTGCCGCGCTCGGAGGTGAACTCGCGGTGGTTACCCAGGACCCGGCAGGCGTCGTGGTAGCGGGTGACGTTGAAGAAGGCGCGTCCGTCGGGCAGTTCGCTGCGGTGCAGCGGGGCCTGCTCGCGCATGACGGCCCAGGCGGCGTGCGGGTCGCCGTCGGCGTGGTAGGCCGCGTCGAACAGGTCGACGCGGGACAGGTCGATCGCGGCCCGGTCGGCGGCCGTGACGTCGGTCAGCTTCACCTGGTCACTCCCGCCTGCGTCAGGGACCGGGCCAGTCCGGCCGGGGTCGGGTCGAGGTAGAAGGAGATCGGGGAGATCTCCACGCCGAACTCGCGGTGCAGTTCGGCGATGAGCGCCACCGCGAGCAGCGAGTGCCCGCCGAGTTCGAAGAAGTCGTCGTCGGCGCCGATGCCCTCCAGGCCCAGGTGGTCGCACCACATGCCGGTGACGGCGTGCTCCAGGACGCTTCCGGGTGCGCGGTAGGAGGCGTTGACCTCGGGGCGCTCCTGGACGGAGCGCTGTTCCAGCGTGGTGCGGTCGACCTTGCCGTTCGGGGTGAGCGGGAGGTCGTCGACGACGCGCACCAGGGAGGGGACGGCGTACGAGGGCAGGGTCTCGGTGAGCCGGGTGCGCATCTCGAGCGCGGAGGGCCGGGCCGCGGCGTCGGCGGGGACGACGTAGGCGATCAGCCGGCGGGTGCCGGAGCCGTCGCGAGGGGCGACGACCTCGGCGCGGGCGACCGCGGGCAGGGCGGTCAGCGCGGCCACGACCTCGCCGGTCTCGATGCGGAAGCCGCGTACCTTGACCTGGCCGTCGGCGCGGCCGAGGAACTCCAGGGTGCCGTCGGCGGTGCGGCGCGCCAGGTCGCCGGTGCGGTACATGCGCTCGCCGGGAACGCCGGTGGGGGCGGCGACGAAGCGGGCGGCGGTCAGGCCCGGGTTGCCGAGGTAGCCGTGGGCCAGGCCGGTGCCGGTCGCGTAGATCTCGCCGGTCTCGCCGTCGGCGACCGGGTGCAGCCGCTCGTCGAGGAGCAGGACGCCGGTGCCGGAGATGGGCCGACCGACGGGGACGGCCGTCGCTCCGGTCGGCTCGGTCATGGCGTGCACGGTGGTGAACGTGGTGTTCTCGGTGGGCCCGTAGCCGTTGGCGACGACGGTGTGCGGTAGCGCGGCGAGCGCCTGGTCGACGTGCGCGGCCGAGAGGGTGTCGCCGCCGGCCAGCAGATGGCGCAGCGTGGGCAGGTCGCGCAGCCCGAGGTCCACGGCTTGGTGGAATAGGCCGGCGGTCAGCCACATGACGCTGACCCGCTCCTCCCGTACGTAGGAGAGCAGCCCTTCCAGGGAGAGGTCGCCGTCGGGCGCGACGGCGAGGCGGGCGCCCTTCAGCAGGGCGCCCCAGATCTCCAGCGTGGAGGCGTCGAAGGCGAGCGGCGCGAAGTGCAGGAACACGTCGTCGGGCGTGGCGGTCAGGAAGTCCGCGCCGTGCACCAGGCGCAGCACGGCGCGGTGCGGGACGCACACCCCCTTCGGGGTGCCGGTGGAGCCAGAGGTGTAGGCGACGTAGGCGACGCGGTCACCGCAGGCGACGGGCGCCGGCGGGGCGGTCTCGCTCTCGGTCTCGGTCTCGACCGACGGCTCGTCTTGGGGGACGATCACGGTGTACGCGTCCCCGAGCTCGTCGGCGGCGCCCTTGTCGGCGAGCACCACGCGGACCGCGGCGTCGCGCAGGATCAGGTCGCGGCGCGCGGCCGGCTGGCGGCGGTCGAGGCCGAGGTAGGCCGCGCCCGCCTTGAGGACGGCGAGCAGCTGGACGGCGGTCGCGGCGCCGCGGCCGGCGGCGAGGGCGACGACGTCGCCGGGGCGTACGCCCTCGGCGCGCAGGCGGTGGGCCAGCCGGTTCGCGCGTGCATCGAGTTCGGCGTACGTCAGCGTCGCGTCGTCGCCGGTGACCGCGGTGCGGTGCGGGTGTTCGGCCGCGAGGCGCGCGAACAGGGAGTCGATGGTGTCGGTCATCAGTGGTGTCCTTCGGCGGGCGAGGAGACGGCCACGGCGGGCAGCGGGGCGCCGGGCAGGGCCAGCGCGTGCAGCAGCCGGGTCAGTTCGGCCGGGGCGTTCAGGAACGCATAGTGGGCACCGGGCAGTTCGGTGAAGGTGACCTGCTCGGACCACTCCTGCCAGCCGGTCAGCTCGGCGGGCTCGATCTCCGGGTCCTCGCTCCAGGTGAGGGCGGTGACGGCGGAGGGCAGCCGGACCGGCTCCGGCCGGTGGTAGACCCGGTTGGCGTCGAGGTCCTGGTGCAGCACGTGCAGGGTCAGTTCGATCAGCATCGGGTGGGCCTCCCCGCCGCGGGCGACGACGAGTTCCGACAGCTCGGTGCCGAGCGCCTCGTCGGTCATGTCCAAGAACCGGTCCTTGGGGCAGTCCTGCGGGGCGACCTGCGCGGAGACGACGACCTCGCGCGGTACCGGTCCGCCCAGCTCCGCGAGGCGCAGAGCCGTCTCGAAGGCGGGCAGGGAGCCCGCGCAGTGCCCGAAGAATACGGCGGGCCGGTCGAGGTAGGGCAGCATCTCGTCGGCGAGGTTCTTCGCGAGGTCCTGGTAGGTGCCGTAGTGGGCCTCGCGGAAGCGGTTCTCGCGGGCCGGCAGCTGCACGGGGCAGATCTCGACGTCCCCGATCATACGCGGCCACTGGTTGAACATCGAGGCGCCGACCCCGGAGTACGGGAAGCAGAAGACGCGGGCGGCCGCGTCGTCCGACGGCTTGCGCAGCAGGGAGCGCGGGAACTTCGCGGGGGCGGTCGTGGCGGCGTGGGCGGATGCGGTCATGCCTTGCTCTTCTCTGCGGCCTCGGCCCCGGACTCGTGCCCGGCCTCGGATTCGGGTACGTCGGTCACGGTGCGCACCGAGCGCAGCAGCAGGACTGCCGGTCCCGCCAGCATGATCAGCGCGGCGGCTCCGTACAGCGCGGCCTGCACGCCCACGGCGTCGGCCACGGGCCCGGCGCCCGCCATGCCCAGCGGAACCAGGGCGAAGGAGCCCAGGGACTCGTAGGACATGACGCGCGACAGGGCGTGCGGCGGCACGTTCTTCTGCAGCGACGTGTCGAGCAGGACCTCGTAGACGTCGATGACGATGCCGGCCAGGAAGGTGGCGACGGCGATCGCGGCGAGCGGTGCCTCGGCGGCCATGAGCAGCACCGACAGCGGGAAGCCCATGGTGAGGAGGGCGGCCGCGCGCACCGGGCGGCGCGGGCGGAACTTGATGGCCACCACGCTGCCCACGATGAAGCCGAGGGCCTGCGCGATGAGCACCACGCTCCAGGCGCCGGCCCCGCCCAGGGACTGGTCGGCCATGACCGGCCCCAGGACGTAGAAGCTGCCAGCGAGCAGGACGTTGACGTAGGCGAGCTGAGAGACCATCACCCACACCCACTGCTTGGCCGTGAACTCCTGCCAGCCTTCGCGGATCTGCCGGATCAGCGTGGGCGCGTCGGACGGCGGCGGCTGGTGGGCGACCTTGACGCCGAGCAGCAGCAGCGCGGAGAGCGTGAAGGTCGCGGCGGGCACGAGCATGGTGTTCCCGGCCCCGACGGTGGAGACCAGCACACCGCCCAGGGCCGCGCCGAGGATGCCGCCGCCCCGCATCGACAGCTTGAGCAGGGAGTTGGCGGACTGCAGGTCGTCGCCCGAGACGAGCAGCGGCATCGCGGACCGCGAGGCGGGCTCGAAGAGCGCGGTGGCCGCTCCGGCCAGGGCCGCGAATCCGGCCAGCATCCACGGAGTGGCGTGCCCGGTGATGACCAGGGCGGCGGCGAGCCCCTGGGTGAGGCCCGCGGCCAGGTCGGCGCCGACCATGACGCGCAGTTTCGGAAGCCGGTCGGCGATCGCCCCGCCCAGCAGGACGAACGTGACCTGGCTGAGCAGCCGCGCGGCCAGGACGACGCCGAGCATCGTCGGGGAACCGCCGGGCAGGTGCAGCACGGTGAACGCGAGCGCGATCGGGGCGATCGCGTTGCCGAGCAGGGAGGTGGACCTGGCGGCGAACAGCGCGAGCACGGAGCGGTCCTTCAGGACCGCGAAGTCGCTGGTCATACCGATGCGCCTTCCTCGAGGGGGGCGGGACGCAGGTCGGTCCAGTTCGCCTCCACGTAGGCGAGGCACGCCTCACGGCTGTCGGTCGGAAGGACCACCGACCAGCCGGCCGGCACGTCGGCGAACTCGGGCCACAGCGAGTGCTGTCCCCGGGCGTTGACGATCACCTGGAAGCGGCCGGTCTCGTCGTCGAACGGATTGGTCATCGGTCATTCCCCTGCTTCGGGCTGCGCTGGGCAGCGGTGATCTCGGCCAGCGCCTCGGCGAGAACCGGCCCCATCTGGGCCAGCGACTCCGGCTGGTTCATGGCGGTGTGGGTGGTCTTGACGGAGTGCCAGGTGACCCGGCCGGTGACGTACTGCTCCCAGACGTCGGGCATCGGCGCGCCGTCGTTACGGCCCTCGGTGGCCAGGAAGAAGAGCACGTCCCCGAGGAACTTCTCCGGCTCGTGGTCCTTGACGATGTGGCGGTTGTGGGACATCGCCGTCAGCAGCGCGACGAGCTGGTCCTCGGTGAGGCTCGCCAGCGCGCCGGTGTCCTGCTTGAGCACCTCAAGGACGTCGGTGATCTCCTTGGAGCCGGCCTGCGGCACCACGCCGGGCCGCTCGGGGTCGAGGAGGGCGGCGACCATGTTCTGCTCGTTGACGCGGTAGTGGTCGGGCACGCCCGGGTAGCAGTCGAGCATCGTGAGCAGCGCCGTCTCGTCGCCCTCGGCCTGCAGCTGGGTGGCCATCTCGAAGGCGACGACGCCGCCGAAGGACCAGCCCAGGAAGTGGTAGGGCCCCTGGGGCTGGATGCGCCGGATCTCCTGGACGTACGCGGTCGCCATCTCCCGTACCGTCGCGGGCATGTCGTCGGGGCGTAGCAGGCCGCGGGCCTGGATGCCGTAGACGGGCATGTTCTCCGGTACGTACTTGAGGAAGCTGGAGTAGCTCCAGGCGAGGCCGCCGCCGGGGTGAATGCAGAACAGCGGCTTCAGGTCGCCGCCGGTGCGCAGCGGCAGGACCGTCTCCAGGGCGGCGGCGCCGTTGTCGACGCCGGCCCGCTCGGCGAGGCCGGCGACGGTGGGCGCCTCGAAGAAGGAGACCATCGACAGTTCGAGCCCGAGGGCGGTGCGGACCCGGGCGATGAGCCGGGCGGCCAGCAGCGAGTGCCCGCCTAGCTGGAAGAAGTCGTCATCGATGCTGACGTGCGGCAGGCCGAGGACCTCGGCGAACAGCTGGCACATGACCTCTTCGCGCGGGCTGCGCGGGGCGCGGCCGGAGGTGGTGGCGCCGACCTCGGGGCGCGGTAGCAGGTCGCGGTTGAGCTTGCCGTTACCACGCAGCGGCAGCGCGTCGAGCAGGACGTAGGCGGCCGGGACCATGTAGTCGGGCAGCCGGCCGGCGACCTGGCCGCGCAGCTCGTCCGGCGTCGGCGCCTCGGCGCCTTCGACAGGTACGACGTAGGCGGCCAGGCGCCGGTCGCCCGGCTGGTCCTCGCGCACGACGACCGCGGCGCGGGCGACGGCCGGGTGCTCGGTCAGCACCTCCTCGATCTCGCCGAGCTCGATGCGGAAGCCGCGCAGCTTGACCTGTCCGTCGACGCGGCTGACGAAGTCCAGCGTGCCGTCCTTGCACCGGCGGGCGAGGTCGCCGCTGCGGTACATGCGCTCGCCGGGGACGCCGAAGGGGTTGGCGACGAAGCGGGCGGCGGTCAGCCCCGCGCGGCCCAGGTAGCCGCGGCCGACACCGATGCCGGCCAGGTACACCTCGCCGACGACGCCGACGGGCACCGGGTTCAGGTGCGCGTCGAGGACGTGGACGCGGGTGTGGGAGAGCGGGCCACCGACGGGGATGCGCCCGTCGAGGTCCGCCGCGGCGACCGGGTGGACGCACGACATCATGGTGTTCTCGGTGGGGCCGTACTGGTTGACGACCTCGCAGCCCCACTCGTTCAGGAGCGTGCCCGCCTCCGGGGCGCGCAGCGCCTCGCCGCCGGTGCCGACCAGGCGCAGCGCGGCGACGTCGGCGGGCTGGATGTCGTACGAGAGCACGGCTTCGAGCAGGGACGGGACGATGAACAGGATCACCGTGGGCCGGACGGCGCGCAGTTCGTCGACGACGACGCGCGGGTCACGGGCGCTGTCGGCGGGCAGCAGCGCCACCGTGGCACCGACGGCGAGCGGCGCGAACAGCTCGCGTACGGAGGGGTCGAAGCCCAGCGCGGTGATCTGCAGGCTCGTGTCGGCGGGGGTCAGCCGGAAGTGCTCGATCACGTCGGTGAGGCGGGTGGCGACACCGCGGTGCTCGATCAGGACGCTCTTGGGCCGGCCGGTGGAGCCCGAGGTGTAGATGATGTACGCCAGGTCGCCGGCGCCCGCGACGGGGGCGGGGCGGTGGAGGGGGGGCGGCGGCCAGTTCCTCGTCGCGGTCGGCCCGCAGCAGCCGTACCCGCTCGGGCAGGGGCAGGTCGTCGCCGAGGTCGGCCTCGGTGAGCAGGACGGTGGCGCCGCAGTCGGCCAGCATGAACGCGCGCCGCTCCGCCGGGTGTTCGGCGTCCAGGGGGACGTAGGCGCCGCCGGCCTTCCACACGCCGAGGATCGCCGCGACGGCTTCGGGGCCGCGCCGCAGGCACAGCGCGACACGGCTGTCCGGGGCGACGCCGAGGGCGCGCAGCCGGTGGGCGTACTGGTTGGCGCGCTCGTCGAGTGCGCGGTAGGTCCAGGTGGTGCCGGACTGGGTGAGGGCGACGGCGTCCGGCGTCGCGTCGACCTGGCGTTCGATCAGTTCGGCGGTCAGCTCGGTGGTGGCGGGCCGCGTCGAGGTGTCGTTCCAGCGCACCAGTGACGCCCGCTCCGCCTCGGTCAGCAGCTCGACCTGGCTGAGCCGGGTGGCGGGGGCGGTGGCGACGGCGCGCAACAGCCGGGCGAGACGGCCAGCGATCGACTCGACGGTGTCGCGGTCGAACAGCGCGGTGCTGTACTCCAGGGCGGACCGGATGCCGAGGGCCTCGCCGTCGGCGCCGCGCCGCTCCTCGAACTTGAAGGACAGGTCGAACTTGGCGGTGCCGCTGAGGACGGGAAAGGCGGTGCCGGTGACGCCGGGCAGGCCGAAGTCGTCCGGCATGCTGTTCTGAGCGGCCACCATCACCTGGAAGAGCGGGTGGCGGGCGGCCGAGCGTACCGGGTTGAGCGCCTCCACGAGCCGCTCGAACGGCAGGTCCTCGTGGTCGAACGCGGACAGGTTCACGGCGCGCAGGCGCCCGAGGAGCTCGACGAAGCTGGGGTCGCCGGAGGTGTCGGCGCGCAGGACCAGGCTGTTGACGAAGAAGCCCACGAGCGGGGTCAGCGCGTCGTCGGTACGGCCGGCCACGGCGTTGCCGAGCGGGATGTCGGTGCCCGCGCCGAGCCGGGTGAGCAGGGCGGCGACGGCGGCCTGGAGCACCATGTTGACGGTGGTGCCGGTGGTCCGGGCCAGGGCCGCCACCGCGGTGTGCAGCTCCTGGTCGAGGTCGCCGACGACCATGTCGCCGGCGAAGTCGCCGCCGGTGGGGCGGGGCCGGTCGGTGGGCAGGTCGAGCTCGTCGGGCAGCTCCGCGAGCGTCTTCGTCCAGAAGTCCAGCTGGCGCGAGACGAGGCTGTCCGGGTCGTCCTCGCCCGCGAGCAGGTCGTGCTGCCAGGCGGTGTAGTCGGCGTACTGGACCGGAAGGGGCTCCCAGTCGGGGGCCGCCCCGTCCAGGCGCGCGGTGTAGGCCTGAGCCAGGTCACGGATGAGGGGTTCGAGCGACCAGCCGTCGCCCGCGATGTGGTGCAGGACGAGGAGCAGGACCCACTGCTCGTCGCCGGTGCGCAGCAGCTGGGCGCGCAGCGGCAGGTCGCGGGTCAGGTCGAAGGGGGCGCGGGCGGCGGCCGTCACCTGCTCGTCGACCAGCTCGGGCGTGCTCTCGACGACCTTCAGCTCCGGCCGCGCGTCGGCGGCGGCGAGAACGCGCTGGTGGGCGACGCCGTCCCGCTGCGGATAGACGGTGCGCAGCACCTCGTGGCGGGCGACTACGTCGCGCAGGGCCGCCTCCAGCGCGGCGACGTCGATGGTGCCGGTGAGGTGCAGGGCGTGCGGGATGTGGTACGCGGCCGTGCCCTCGTGGACCTGCTGGAGGAACCAGAGCCGCTGCTGGGCGTACGAGAGCGGGGCGTCGCCCTCGTGGGTGCGCACCCGCACGGCCGGGCGGGTGCGCCCGGCGTGCGCCCGTGCCGCGAGCGCGCCCGGGGTGCGGGCGTCGAAGAGGTCCTTGACGGCGACCTCCAGGCCCAAGACGGCACGGATGCGGTTGACGAGGCGGATCGCCATGAGGGAGTGGCCGCCGAGGGCGAAGAAGTCGTCGTCGGGGGTGACCGAGGTGCGGCCGAGGACCTGCGCGAACAGCTCGCACAGCAGTTCCTCGCGCAGCGAGCGGGCGGACGCCGCCCCCGCGCCCGTGGCGGTGTCGGCGGCCGTGGCGGCCGGTGTGGGCAGCTTGTCGCGGTCCAGCTTGCCGTTGACCGTCATCGGGAACTCGTTCATCGCCTGGAAGGCGACGGGCACCATGTACGAGGGCAGCAGCGCGAGCAGGTGGCCGCGCAGCCGTGCCACGTCCAGGGCGGCGCCCTCGGCGAGCACGACGTATCCGGCGAGCTCGCGCTCCCCGTCGAACTCCTTGACGGCGACGGCCGCCTGGCGCACGTCCGGGTGGGCGGCCAGCGCGGTCTCGATGTCGCCGAGCTCGATGCGGAAGCCGCGGATCTTGACCTGGGTGTCGCGGCGGCCCCGGTACTCGAGGTCGCCGTCGGGCAGCCGGCGGGCGAGGTCGCCGGAGCGGTAGCCGCGCAGCGGCGAGCTGTCCGCGCCGGTGAGGGTGACGAACCGCTCGGCGGTCAGGTCGGGCCGGCCGAGGTAGCCGAGGGCGACGCCGGGGCCGGTGACGACGATCTCGCCGGTCTCCCCGTCGGCGACGGGGGTGAGGTCCTCGTTCAGGAGCTCGATGCCGAGGTCCGGCAGCGGGCGGCCGATGAGGCTGCGGTCCTGCTCCAGGTCGGCGGCCTTCACGCGGCGGTGGGTGGCGTGCACGGTGATCTCGGTGATGCCGTACATGTTGACGAGCTCGGGCGTGGCGTCGCCGTACTTGTCGATCCAGGGAGCGAGGTCGGAGAACCTGAGGGCCTCGCCGCCGAAGACCACGGAGCGCACGGACAGCCGGTCCTCATGGCCGCGCTCCTCGGCGATCAGCTGGCCGAAGGCGGTGGGGGTCTGGCTGAGCATCGTGACCCGCTCGTCGCGCAGCAGGGCGCGGAAGCGAGCGGGGTCCTTGGCGATGTCCCCGGGGACGATCACGACGGTGCCGCCGTACAGGACGGCGCCCCAGATCTCCCAGACGGAGAAGTCGAAGGCGAAGGAGTGGAACATCGACCAGACGTCGTCGGGCCCGAAGCCGAAGAGCGACTCGGTCTCGGTGAACAGCCGCACGACGTTGCCGTGGGTCACCTCGACACCCTTGGGGCGGCCGGTGGTTCCCGAGGTGAAGATGATGTACGCCCGGGTGTCCGGGGTGATCGTCACGGGCCGCAGGGGCGCGGCCGCCGTCTCCTGCGGGGGGCCGTCGAGGACGAGGACGTCCTGCCCGGCAGGGAGCGCGGAGGCCAGCCGGGCGGTGGTGAGGACGAGCGCGGGCGCCGCGTCCTCCAGGATCGTGGCCAGGCGGGCCGCCGGGGCTCCCGGGTCGAGCGGCACGTAGGACGAACCGGTCTTCAGGACTGCGAGGGCGGCCACCACCATGTCGCAGGAGCGCTCCAGGAGGATCGCGAGCGGCCGGGCGGGCTGGTCGGTCCGCGCCTGGATCCGTGCCGCGAGGGCGGTCGACGCGGCGCCGAGTTCCTCGTAAGTCAGCCTGTCCGTACCGCACTTGACTGCGACGCGTTCCGGATGGCGCTCGACGGTCGCCAGGAAGGCGCTCACCAGAGTCGCTTCGGTCGAATGGTTGGCAGCGCTGTTCGGCATGCTCAGATCCCCCGCTTCCGAGAAGGGTGCGACGTACGTCCGCACTCGACCGAAAAGTGATCGGCGGAACCGTACTGATGGCGAGAACGTAAGATCACTTGCCTAACATTGTCAATCTCTTGCCTAACCCGAGGCAACTCGCTACCTTCAGGGTGTAACCCCCGGTCAGGCACTTCGGGCCACCGCCCGGACCGATCGTCGCCGCCGCCCGGCCCGACCCTGGCCCAAGGCGGCGAAGAGAAAGAGAAACCCCATGAAACGCATCAGCCGCATACTTCTGGCCGCCCTCGCCGTACTCGCCCTGGGCACCTCCGCGACCGTCGTCGCCCAGGGCGGGGAACCCACGCGGAACACGGCGCAGCAGGCGTCCATCGAATGGCCGTGAGAGCACTCGCCCACCGCGAATTCACTCACTGTTTGACATATCAAGTACCTGATTGACAACATTGCCGGTCAGGGAGGGGGGAACACGGACACGAGCCTGGGGACGAAACATGCTGACGCAGCCCTCATTCGGCCGCCGACTGAAGCAACTCCGGCAGCAGCGCGGAAAGACCCAGTCGGACCTCACCGGCCCCGGCATGTCCTCCGCCTACCTGTCGCGCCTCGAATCGGGCGCACGCCCCCCCACGGAGCGCGCCGTCGCCATCCTCGCGGAACGCCTCGGCGTCCCGGCCGACGCATTCGAGGCGACGGACCCCTCCGACCTGGTGGACGTCCTCGCCGCGGTGCTCGTGGCGGGCGACGAGTCGGGCCACGCCCGGCGGATGCTGGAGTCGGCGCTCTCCTGCGCCGAGCACGTGGACGTGGGGGGGGGGGGGGGGGGGGGGGGGGGGGCGGGGCGGGGGGGGGGGGGGGGGGGGGGGGGGGGGGGGGCTTCCCCCCCCCCCCCCCCCACGGCTCGTTCGGCGTGTATGGGGACATGGAGTCGAGGGAGCTGCGGGCGTTCGTGGCGGTGGCCGAGGAGGGCGGGCTGTCGGCGCCGTCTGCAGGTGAGCCAGCCGGCGCTGTCGCAGACGATCAGCGGTCTTGAGCGGCAGCTCGGGGTGAAGCTGCTGGTGCGCAGCAGTACGGGGGTGCGGGCCACCGAGGCGGGGACGGCCCTGCTCGGGGAGGCGACCACGGCCGCGAGCCGGCGCTGAACCCGCCGGAATGCCGGCCGACGCTCAGCCCATCACGGCCGCCGGCCGACGCCGAGCCCGCCAACCCCACGACCACGAGCCGACGCCGAGCCCCTCGCGGCCGCGGATTGGCCGCTGAGCATGCCCACGCCACGACCATGAGCCGACGCCGAGCCCGCCGAAGGCGCGGCCGTGGGCCAACGCCGAGCCCGTCACGACCGCGGCCAGCCGCTGAGGCTGCCGAACCCGTGGCCGCCGGCCAATGCTCAACCCATCACGGCCGCATGTCAGCCGCCGAGCCCGCCGAAGGCGCGGCCACCAGCCACCGCCCAGCCCGCCGAAGCGAAACCCGCCAGCCAACGCTGACCCCGTCACTGCCGCAGGCCGGCCGCCGACGCCGAGCCTGCCGAACCCACGGCCGCCATCCAACGCTCAGCCCATCACGGCCCGCCCCGACCCCGCCGAAGCGAAGCCACCGGCCACCGCCGACCCCGCCGAAGCGAACACGAGACCCACCACAAAGAAAAGGAAAAGAAAGGGGGCATGGCCCGGGCCGGCCGGGGCCGGGATCACGCACGTACCAGCGCGAGTACGACGTTGTGGCCGCCGAAGCCGAAGGAGTGGCTGACGGCGGTGCGGACGTCCTGGTCGCGCGGCTGCTTGGTGACGCAGTCGAGGTCGAACTCGGGGGCGGGAGCCTCAAGGTTCGCGATCGGCGGGACGCGGCGGTGCTGGAGGGTCAGGACCGTGAGCGCGGCCTCGATGGCACCGGCGGCACCGAGGGTGTGGCCGAGCACCCCCTTGGGTGCCGTGACGCTCGGGCGGTGCGGCAGGACACGGGCGATCAGGGCGGCCTCGGTGGCGTCGTTGAGCGGCGTGGAGGTGCCGTGCGCGTTGACGTGGTCGACGTCGTACGGGGCGAGGCCCGCCTCGTCGAGGGCGGCGCGCAGGGCGGCCGCCGCGCCGTGCGCCCCCTCGGGCGGTGCCGTCGGGTGGTGGGCGTCGGAGGTGCTGCCGCAACCGGCGAGCAGGGCGCGGGGGCGGACACCGCGCGCGGCCGCGTCCGCGGGCCGTTCCAGGACCAGGACCCCGGCGCCCTCGGCCAGCACGAACCCGTCACGGTCGGCGGCGAAGGGGCGGGAGGCTGCGTCGGGGGCGCCCGTGCGTTCGGACAGGGCGCCCATGCGCCAGAAACCGGTGGCGGTCAGACGGCTGACGGCGGCTTCCACGCCTCCGGCCACGGCCACGTCGCACCGGTCCGCCGCCAGCAGGTCGCGGGCCAGGGCGATCGCGGTGGCGCCGGAGGCGCAGGCGGTGGCCGGGGCGAGGCTCATGCCCCGGGCGTCCAGGTCGATAGAGACCTCGCCCGCTCCCAGGTTCGGGATGATCATGGGGACGGCGAGCGGGGAGGTCCGGTCCGGCCCGCGCTGTTCGAGGCGCTGGAACTGCTCCTCCCACTTCTCCGTGCCGCCCATCCCGCAGCCGAGGACCGTGGCGACCCGGGCGCCGTCCCAGCCGGCCGGATCGAGACCGGCGTCGCGCACCGCCTCCCGCGCGGCGAGGACGGCGAGTTTCGCGAACCGGCCCATCCGCCAGGACGTGCGCCCGATGCGCCGGTTCAGCGCTTCTTCGCCGGCCGGCGCCCGGCAGGAGAAGTCCACGGGCAGTCCCGCGAGCGCGGGATCGGCCGCGGCCGTGCCGCGCCCCGCGCACACCGCGTCCCAGGTGGCCTCGGTTCCGTCACCGCCCGGCGTGATCAGTCCGAGTCCGGTGACTGCGATCGCGGGATTCACGAGGCCGCCACGGTCCCGGCGCGCAGGGCGTCGAGGTGCTCGGTGATCTGCCCGAGCGTGGTGGAGCGGGTGGCGTGCTCGCTGTCGATCTCCACGCCCAGCCGCTCCTGCAGGATGAGCGCGAACTCGGCCAGGGCGAGGGAGTCCAGCTCCAGTTGCTCCAGGGTCGCCTCGGGGCGGATCTCGTCCTGCGGCACCAGGAAGGTTCTGGTCAGGACGGAACGGATCACGTCGGAGGTGGCGGTGGTCACGGTGCGGTGTTCCTTCCGGTCTCGGATGACGACGGCCCTGCGGTGCCCTGCCACTCCATGAGGACCGCGCCCGCGGAGGCTCCGCTGGCGAGCCCGAAGAGCGCCACCAGGTCGCCCCGACGCAGGCGGCCCTGCCGCTCGGCCTCCACGAGTTGCAGGGGCAGGCCGGCGGTGGCGACGTTGCCGTAGCGGGGGAAGACGGACACGGCCTTGTGCTCGGGCACGCCGAGGGTGTCGAGGATGGTGCGGGTGAAGCCCGTCGAGGCCTGGTGCACGCAGACGAGGTCCAGGTCGCCGGTCTTGTGGCCGGCCTCGCGGAGGGTGTCGAACGCGGTGGTCTCCAGGCCGGGGAAACAGGCCGCCAGGGCCTGGGAGTCGAAGCGGACGGCCTGGCCCGGCCCGTTGTAGGGGTTCGCGACGGTCGCGGCCGGCCAGCCCGCCGAGTTGGCGCGGAAGCGCGCGGCGAGGATGCCGGGCCGGTGGCTCGCCTCGACGAGGACGGCGGCGCCGAGGTCACCGAGGGTCAAGGCGGGCAGGAACAGGGCGAGTTCGCCCCGGTCGCGGACCCGCTGGTGGGAGAGGATGCTGCTGCGCTCCCCCGCGACGACCAGGACACGCTCGTAGCGCCCGCTCCGGATGAACGCGTCGGCGGTCTCCAGGGCGTTGAGGAGTCCGTTGCAGGCGTTCTGCACGTCGAAGACCGGTGCCGTCACGCCGAGTTTGTGGGCGACGACGTGCGCGGTGGCGGGTTCCTCCCAGTCTTCGCTGGCGGATGCGAAGAGAAGCAGGTCGACGGCGTCGGGGGCGAGCCCGGCCCGGTCCAGGGCCTGCCTGGCGGCGGCCGCCGCCAGGTCGGACGGCCAGGTTCCGGCGGGGGCGACGCGGCGCTCCTCGAAGCCGTACATCTGCCGCAGCAGTCCGGGCAGCAGACGGATGCCGGGGTTGCGGGCGCGGACCTCGTCCTCGATCTCGCCGCCGGTCTGCCGGCCGGCGGGCACGTGTACGGCGACCTGGCTGATCGTCGCGTACGGGGCGGTACGGCTCACCGCAGGAACCGCACCGTCCCGGCGCCGCCGCCGAGCAGGGCGTCGCCGGGCTGGTGGCCGCCGGCCGTGACCGGGTGGTCGGGCGAGGTGGCCGTACGGCCGCTCGGGAACGTGGGCGGCGCGCTCGCGGCGGTTGCCTGGGCGGATCCCGTGGAGAGGGCGGCCGTCAGCGCCAGGAGGGTTGCTACGACACTGCGGAGCAGGCGTGGTGGGGTCACGAAAAATCTCTCTCTGGGGTGAGTGCCGGGCGGGCGTCCGGGGCGCGGGAGGTGCAGCGCGTCAACACAGAGCTGACAAACGTGTGTTGATCCACTCGATCGACAACTACCAATGAAATACGCAGACGTGTCTCGAACGGGCATCAACTACGGCATGCGACATAGTGACACAGAGGGTGATCAAGAGCCTGAGAGGTGGCCCGGCATGTCCTCACGCACACGGCACAGGACGAAGTCCGCCGTCTTGAAGTCCGTCGTCGTCACCGGGGCCACCAGCGGCATCGGCAGGGCCACCGCCCTGGACCTGGCCGCCCACGGCTTCCATGTCATCGCCACCGCCCGCACCTCGGGCAAGGCCGGGAAACTCCGCTCCGCCGCGGCCGAACACGGCCGGACCCTGCGCACCGTCCTCCTCGACGTGACGGACCCGCGCTCCTGCCGGGACGCGGTCGCCGAGATCGACGACCTGACCGGCGGCGGCCCCTGGGCCCTGGTCAACAACGCCGGTATCGCACCGGCCGGTGCCTTCGAGGACGTGCCCGAGGCGGACGCCCGGGCCGTCCTGGAGGTCAACCTCCTGGGCGCGGCCCGGATGACCCGCCTGGTCCTGCCGGGCATGCGGCGCCGGGGCTCGGGGCGGATCGTCCAGATGAGTTCACTCGGAGGTCTGGTCTCCGTCCCGGTCAACGGCTGGTACTGCGCGAGCAAGCACGCGCTGGAGGCCCTGACCGACAGCCTGCGCATGGAGATCGCCGGCACGGGCGTCCACACCTGTCTGATCGAGCCCGGCCTCATCGACACGCCCATGCTCACCAAGGGACTGGCAGGGCTTCCGGCCGACTCGCGGTACTCCCACGCCTACGCAGCCACCCGCCGGCTGATCGCCCGGTCGTCACCCCCCGGTCCGGAGATCGTCGCCCGCACGGTACGCCGCGCCCTCGCCGCACGGACCCCGCGTCGCCGCTACCGCGTCGGCGCCGAGGCGGCACTGGCCACACTGAAGCACCTCGCCCCCACCGCCCTCACCGACCTGGCCTTCCGCACCGCGCTGCGCCTGGACGGAGGATGACGTCACCGCTTGGCGTACGCGGCGATCGCGGGCTTCATGAAGCGGTTGACCGGGGTCTCGACGAAGCGGGAAGAGATCATGGAGACGGCGACGCACAGGGCGTAGAGGGCAACCACTAGGAACACACCCTCGGCGACCGAGTTCACGAGTACTACGACCCTTACGAGGTGACGACCGCGGCGAGCGAACTCCCGGACGGTACGCCCCTGTTGTTCACCGATGCGGTGTGACGCGTGGAGGGCCCCGGGGTACGCGCATCGACGCACGTCGGGGCTACGCCGACGTGTCCTCGCCGGCGGGCGACCACCTGCTGCCGGCCGAGCGCGGCTTCGTCGCCGAACTGCGGGGCGACGCCGACCGAGCCGCGGCCCACCACCTGCGCGGCCTGGAGGTGGTCCGCGCCCTCGGCGAACCACGCGCCCTCGCGCTGTCCCTGTGGGGGCTGGCCGACGCGGCAGCCCTGCACGGCACGGAGCCCGCCGCCGGCTGCACGGCCCTGCTGCTCGGCGCGGCCGACGCGGCCCGGCGCAGCGTGGGCGCACCCCTGCCCCCGGCCGAACGCACCGACGTCGACCGCATTCGGACTTTCCCACCCGTTCCAATCCCGCTCGGTCCCGCTCGATCCCGCTCGATCCCGCTCGATCCGGCTGCCGCGACTCGATGCGCCCACTGTGCGAGCGTCCGGTCGGCCCGCTCACGCACCCCTCAGCCCTCATCCCCCGATGCGTGTCGCGCTCATGGCCGGCATCAGCTCGCCGACCGGGCCAACCATCAGCCGTCGGCCCGCGTCGCCCGTGCCACCAGCAGCACCGCCAGCAGGCCGATACCGATGAGGACGTACCCGGACGTCGTCAGCGCGCCCAGCGTGCCGAGGACCGCGACGCCGAGCGCCGAGCCCGCCTGGCGGATGCCGTTGAGGGCGCCCTGGCTGGTGGCGGCGTACTCCGGCGGTGCCGAGACGGCCATCGCGGCGGCGGCGCCCGGGATGGAGAGCGTGCCGGTCGCGGCGAGCGTCAGCTCGGCGGCGATGAGCAGCGCGAGCGGCGGGTGGCTGCCGGCGCAGAAGGCCAGCAGGATGCCGGAGACGACGGAGGCGGACATGCCTGCCAGCAGGATCGGGCGGGGGCCGTAACCGGCCACCAGGCGGCCGGTGAAGAAGGGCATCACGCAGACCGGGAAGGCGATGGGAAAGCAGGCAAGGCCCGCCTTGAACGGGGTCAGCGAGTACGTGTGCTGCATCCACACGGCGAACATGTACATACCGCCGAAGTAGGCGAAGCACGACACCGCGGCCGCGACCATGGCTGCCCGGACCTTCGGCAGGGCAAGCAGCGCGGGCGGCAGGACCGGGGAGGCCACGCGCCGCTCCACGAACGCCAGGACGGCGAAGGCCAGCAGCGCGGCCACGATCGGGACCACGGCGCGCAGGGAGCCCCGGCCCTCGATGCCGGACTCGACCAGGCCGAAGGTGAGCAGGCCGAGGCCCAGCGTGGACAGCAGCAGTCCCGGGCGGTCCAGGGCCCGGGTGGCCCGTACCGGAGGAACCGGCAGACGGCGCGCGATCAGCAAAGCGGCGAGCGCGATGGGCGGGTTCACCAGGAACACCAGCCGCCAGCCGCCCAGTTCGACCAGGACACCGCCGAGCACGGGCCCGGCCGCGGCGCCGAGGCCGCTGAGCGCCGTCCAGGCGCCGATGGCCCGGGTGCGGCGGGCGGGATCGGGGTTGAGGTGGATGAGCAGCGCCAGCGAGGCCGGGACCAGGCCCGCGCCCGCGGCGCCGAGCAGCACCCGACCGCCGATCAGCGCGCCGACGTTGGGGGCGGCGGCGCAGACCGCGGAGAGCACGGCGAACAGGCCGAGCGCGGAGGCGTACACGCGCCGGGCGCCCCAGCGGTCGGCGATCACACCGCCGGCGAGCAGCAGTCCCGCGAAGACGACGGTGTACGCGTCGACGGCCCAGGGCAGCGCCGCGGCGGCCGGGTGGAGGGACTTCTGGACGTCGGGGACCGCGACGTTGAGGATCGAGGTGTCGAGCAGGACGAGCAGGTTTCCGGCCGCGATGCCCGCGAAGGTGAGACGGGAACGGGCCGGGGTGGGGGGAGCGGCCGTGCCGGTGGCAGGGGAGAGGCTGTCAGCAGTGGTCATGCGGGCAGCGTGGCCCAGCGGCAAGAGGGGCTGCGACGCCGTAAGTCCGATGAGGCCATCGGAAAGTCCGATGGGTGGTTATGCTGGTCAGGTGGATTCTCGCTATCTGCGTGCCCTCGTCGCCGTCGCCGACCAGGGTGGGATCTCCGCCGCCGCGCAGGCGCTGGGATACGCACAGTCCAGTGTGAGCGCCCAGTTGAAACGGCTGGAGGCGGATCTCGGCGTGGCCGTCCTGGTGCGCTCCAGTGCGGGCGCGGTGCTGACGGAGGCCGGGGAGCGGCTGCTGCCGCACGCGCGCGAGGCGTTGGAGCTGGAGGAGCGGATGCGGCGAGCCGCGCGCGGCGACCGGCCCCGGCTCAGGATCGGGGCGCAGGAGTCGCTGGCGCATGTGTGGATGCCCGATGTGCTGGCGGCGCTGGAGCACGGCGCGGGCGGGGCGGACACCGAAGCGGGCGCTGGAGCGGACGTCGAGCTCACGGTGGCCAACCGGAGCACGCTCGAACGGTCCTTCGGGGCAGGTGAGTTGGACCTTGTCTTCCAGTACGACAACGGAGTGCGGGCGCTCGGGCCGCACGCGGTCGTCGGGCACGACCGGACGGTCCTGGTGGCCGCGCCGAGCCATCCACTGGCGCGGCAGGAACTGGTGACGCCCGAGCAGATGCTGGCGTACGACTTCCTGGTGGCCGAGCCGGGCTGCACCTCGGAGATGCTGATGGACCGCTTCGGGCGGGATCTGCTGGAGGGGGCCCAACTGGCCATGATCCAGGGGTCGCTGTCCGCGCTGCTGCGGCTGACGGGACACGGGCACGGGGTCTCACTGCTGCCCGAACTGGCGGTCACGCGGGAGCTGGAGGAGGGCGAACTGGTCGAGCTGCGGCTGGCCGAGCGGATCCGCCCGGTCAGCATCGTGGCCCAGTGGCGCCCCCGCCTGGGCCCGGCGGAACAGTCCCTACGCGCTCTGCTGGACTTGGCCCGCCGCGCGGACCCGCTACCGGAGGTGACCCGCGCGGCACGCTCGGCACGGGCTTCGTGAGACGGGGGCGCCAGGAGACACGAGTTTCCTGACCCACGGGCCTTCCGAGACGGCGGCTTCTCTGGGCGCGGGCCTGCTGACACACGGAGCCGCCTCAACCCGCGGTCTCCCTGACACACGGGTCCCACGCGCGGCGACTCCCCGAAGGGGACGGTTGCCTGGCGCGGCGGCTTGCACGGCACACACGGCACGACGATGCCCGGCGGCACGGGAGTTCCCGGCCACCGGGCATCGTCGGAATCATCAGGTACGGCTTCGAAGGCACCGCCGCCGACTCAGCGGTTGAGGTCGAGGAAGGGCACACCCCGCCCCTCGTACGCCTTCGGCGCCACCGTGGCGACCAGCGCGTCTGCACCCCACTCGGGAAGATGCCGCACGGCATGGACGGCAGCAGCGATCCCGGACGGGACACCGTCACGGCGCAGTTGCGCGACGGTGAGCATGGCCGGATAGTCGAGGTCGACCGTGTGGATGACGTCGAGCTGACCGATGTGCTCAGCGATCCCCAGCTGCTCCGCGTCCGCTTCGAGAATCGACAGCACCGGAGCCCACAGCCGGGTCTCCGGCTCGAAGTGGGCCCGGTGGACCAGCGCGGACACCTGCCGGTTCCCCGGCAAGGCAAGCAGCGTGGGTGCGTCCAGGACGAGGTGGTGCTGGATCACGCGGTGGCGCCCTGCTGCCCCCCGAAGGCATCGCGCAGCTTGCGGCCCATCGCCGCGCTCTCCTCGTCACTCACCTCGACACCGAAATGCTCCGCCAGGTAGGCGCGTGTCCGCTCCGCACGCTCACGCCGTTCCTCATCCGTGAGCGTCGTCTCCGCGAACTCCTGCACCAGCGAGCGGATCGATGTACCCCGGGACTCCGCGATGACCGCGAGACGGTCTCGCACCTCGGATGGCACTCGGATCATGGCATCGGACATGAAGCAAGTATACGGCCACGTCTACACGCAAGCAGGCTGTTCGCCGAAGTCCCCTCCGACACCCCTTTCCCCTTGGGATTCAAGACCTCCCCCCACCTCCAGCGGGCACCGTTGTGCCTACCGATGGGCACAAAAAATGCCCTCCGAAACTGCGTTTCCGCAGGTCAGAGGGCATTTCACGGGTGGAGCCTAGGGGAGTCGAACCCCTGACATCCGCCATGCAAAGACGGCGCTCTACCAACTGAGCTAAGGCCCCGGGAAGGGAAGCGTCGGCCGGAGATCTCGCGTTCCGGCGGGCGCCGCAGACCAGAGTACCGGGTCACCCCCCCGATCCCGCAAAAAGATTGGGGGTCCCCGCGGATGACCACTCTCCGTAAGATGCTCGACGTGGTTCGCTACAGCGAACCGCGGTTATTTGGGGAAGCGATGGGGAGACGCAATGGACGCCGCACAGCAGGAAGCCACCGCGAGAGCGCGGGAGCTTCAGCGGAACTGGTACGGAGAGCCGTTGGGGGCGCTCTTCCGTAAGCTCATCGACGATCTCGGGCTCAACCAGGCCCGGCTCGCGGCGGTGCTGGGCCTGTCGGCTCCGATGCTGTCGCAGCTGATGAGCGGGCAG
The DNA here is from genome assembly GCF_055570785.1 of Streptomyces sp. NPDC031100. NCBI lineage: Bacteria > Bacillati > Actinomycetota > Actinomycetes > Kitasatosporales > Streptomycetaceae > Streptomyces > Streptomyces sp. NPDC031100. The sequence goes on along the minus strand of NZ_JBVIGN010000010.1, from coordinate 314,865 downwards.
CGCGCCAAGATCGGCAATCCCGCCGTGGTCCAGCGTGTGCAGCTGCTGCAGGACCTGGCGGCCCAGGTCGCGGACGGCAGCGTCAGCGCGGCCGAGGCGACCGACCGCATGGACGAGATCAAGAAGTCCCAGGGGGGATCCGTGCTCAGCAACACCACGCAGACGACGAACAGTTCGGGAGCGCCGACGGTCAAGCGCGTGGTGCGCGAGATCCAGTCGCTGCTGCGCTCGGTGGCGGCCGCCGGCGACATCATCGATGCCGCCGACTCCCTCGCCCCGAGCCACCCCGAACTGGCAGAGTTCCTCCGGGTCTACGGCGCCGGCCGCACCTCCGACGCCGTCGCGCACTACCAGGCGCACCAGAACTGACCCCTGGGGCCCGGTTCCCGGAGGGGGTCCGGGGCCGGGCCCGGGGAAGGTGCGCAGGGCACGGGGGCGACCCGCCGGCGGGGGAGACGAGGGGCTAGGGGGGAGGAGCGGCGGACTGTCATGGGTGAGGTCTTCGCCGGCCGGTACGAGCTGGCCGACCCGATCGGACGTGGCGGCGTGGGTGCCGTCTGGCGTGCCTGGGACCACCGGCGGCGACGCTATGTGGCGGCCAAGGTGCTCCAGCAGCGCGACGCCCACTCGCTGCTGCGCTTCGTACGGGAACAGGCCCTGCGCATCGACCACCCCCATGTCCTCGCCCCGGCCAGCTGGGCCGCCGACGACGACAAGGTCCTGTTCACCATGGACCTGGTCGGGGGCGGTTCGCTGGTCCACCTCGTCGGCGACTACGGCCCGCTGCCGCCCGCGTTCGTGTGCACCCTCCTCGACCAGCTCCTGTCGGGTCTCGCCGCGGTGCACGCGGAAGGTGTCGTCCACCGCGACATCAAGCCCGCGAACGTGCTGCTCGAGGCCACCGGCACCGGCCGGCCGCGCCTCAGGCTGTCCGACTTCGGCATCGCCATGCGGTTCGGCGAGCCCCGTCTGACGGAGACCAACCTCGTGGTGGGCACGCCCGGTTATCTGGCGCCCGAACAGCTGCTGGGCGCCGAACCGGACTACCCCGCCGACCTGTTCGCCGTGGGCCTGGTCGCCCTGTATCTGCTCGAGGGTGCCAAGCCCGACGCCAAGGCGCTCGTGCAGTACTTCATGGAGCACGGGACGCCCGGACCGCCCAAGGGCGTCCCCGAGCCGCTCTGGCAGGTCGTCGCCACCCTGCTCCAGCCCGACCCGGCGGCCCGGTTCCGCACCGCCACGGGGGCCCGCAAGGCGCTCGCCTCCGCCGCGGAACTCCTGCCGGAGCCCGGCCCCGACGACGAGCTGATCGAGATCTTCGACCAACTCGGGCCGCTGCCACCCGGGTTCGGCCCCGACGGCCCGCTCCAGCGGGCCTCCGGGATACGGGTACGGGAAACACAGTCGGCCACCGACACCGACACCGACCCCGACAGCACAGGGAGCGGCGCGAGGCCGGCTCTCGACCCCCGCTTGACCGGCAGCGGGCCGCAGCACTCCGCGCTTCCCTCGATGTCGGACACCGGAAGCTTCCACCTCCCGCCCCCGCAGCCGACCCCGAGCCCTCAGCGGCCGCAACCGGAACAGCGCAGCGCGTACCCCGTCCCACCAGCTCCTCCGCCCCCGGTACCGGAAGCGCAGCCGCGCATCGATGCCTCCACCGCTGCGTACACCGCCCAGGACCCGCAGGTTCCGGCTCCCCCGCGGCCGAGGGAGCCAGCCCGCGCACACGGCCGCCGGGCCCGCCGCGCGCCCCGCCGCCCGGGCCCACCGGCAAAGGTGGCGATCCCGGTCCTGCTCCTGGCACTGGCCTGCTACGCCGTGGGCTTCTGGGCGCTGACCCGCGTCTGAGCCACGGAGCAGAGCGACACATGACCCGCGTCTGAGCCACGGAGCAGAGCGACACATGAGCCGCGTCCGACCCGCGCCCGCCTACGTCCGGGCCCGCCGGGCCGCGACCGTCCACACGCCCAGCACCACCAGCAGCGCGGTCCCCGCACCGATCCCGCCCACCGCGAGCACCTTCATCCCGGCGGCACCGCCGCCCCCGGTGCTCCCGGTGATCGCCGCCGCCCGGTCCTGCGCGGTGACCGTGAAGACGTCGTCCGGTTCGGGCCGCCCGGCGTACCCGGGCCCGCCGTGCGCCTGCCCGTCGACCCGTACCCGCAGCGTGACCCCGAAGGGCCCCTGCCCGAACGAGTCGGCCATCTGCTTGCTGAGGTGCACGACCAGGTAGTAGTTCCCGGCGAAGCGCATCGCGTTCTGCGCGGTGGGGACGGCGTACCGGTTGCGGTACTCCACGGGCGGCAGCGGGTCGAGGGCGGCGGACTTCTGGGTGCCGGTGTACCCGAGGGAGACGTCGTCGACGTATCCGCGGACCGGGTTGTAGAGCGAGAGGTTCACGGCGCCCCCGACAAAGCCGTGGCCGTTCGGGGAGCTGCCCAGTTCGGCGACGGCGTGCAGCCGACGGCCCCAGTCGAGCGGGACCTTGTAGAAGAGGGTCTGGCCGGGTGCGGCGGCGGTGCGCCAGACCCCTTGGCCCAGCGGACCGGCCTGGGCGAAGCCGGCGCCGCCGGGCCGGTCACGTGGGGCGCCGGCGAGGGGCTCGGGGGAGGCGGAGTCCCAGGTCTGGGGCGCGGTGGTGGGTCCGGCCTCGGCCAGGCGCGGTTCCGTGACGGGCTTGATCTCCAGGTCCCAGCGCTGTGCCGACTCCGCCGTACCGGAGTCGAGGCGTTCCACCTGGACGTAGTACGTCCCCGCCCCCTGGCACACGGTCCGCCCGGTTTCGCGCCGTCCCAGGGCCGTGACCGGACGGGGGCTGAGGGCGGCGCCGATGCGTGCGGCGGCGTAGGAGCAGGAGCTGCCGCTCGCGTCCTGGACCGAGACGCTGATGCCGTCGGTGGAGGAGACGGTGGCGTCGGCGGGGGGTACGGCGGTGACGGGGATGTACGTCGTGGTCGTCGCGGGGAGGTCGAGGCGGTAGGAGAGCTTGCCCTTCCCGGGGAGGGAGCTGCGGTAGGTCCGGCCGGGCTCCAGCCGCGGGGCGTCCGTGGTGCCCGCCGCACCGGTGACCTCCTGGGCGCCCGGCGCGAATCCGTACGTCCCCTGCTCGGCGCCGGCCGCGATCCCGCCCGGCAGGGCGGCCACGGTGCACAGCACGGCGGTCACGATCGTGGCCCGGACTCCGGCACCCGCCGGCCGGCCGCCCCGGCGCCACCACGTCGTACGCCCTCGCCCGCGCACCTGCCACCCCCAGTCGCTCCGCACCCGCGCATCCGGCCGTGGCCCATCCTGCCCCGAGGGTCCCTGCGCCATCCGGGGAATCCGTACGGCCGTCCGAAACGCCCGGAGTCATCCGCCCGGCACCGAGGGGAGACGCGTACACCACCCGTCGGGGACGGGCAACACGAGGCCTCGCCGCACACCCGAACGGGACCCCGGACAACACAAAACCCCGACCGCGCAGGCGGCCGGGGTCTGATCAGATTCTGGATCGGTACTCACGAACCCGTGGGCACGGAGTCAGTGGCCTCCGTCCACAGGTCCTGCTCGGCGCGATCCGCCTGGATCTGGCGGTACACGAGGAGACCGCCGATGGCGGCCAGTGCGACCAGGAGCAGCTTCTTCACCGCGCGACCTCGTCTTTCCTTGACGTAGGGGACCTCTGGCGCCCGACTATACACACCGACCGATATCGATCGGTGACCTGCGTCGAGCCCCAACTCCCGCCCCCGGGAGCGCAATAGACCAGGTCGGCACCGTTGCGATCGGAGGGTGATCACACCCCCACGCACGGTTACTTTGCTCCCTCTTCGCTCACCCTCACCTGGTTTTGAGGGTTTTCCGACCCGCTTGCGCCCATCCGGGTGGTGTTCATCGGAACATCGACGCGCCGCGGGCGTCGGTCCACCACTTCTCGACCCCCATACACATCATGAACAAAGTACGCAAATCGCCCGACCCGAAAGTGAGGGGCCATGACCGAGAACAAGGTCATGAAGCTGTGGACCGCCATCGTCACCGTCTTCCTCGCGCTGTGCACGGCGCTCGGACTCGTCACCGCCACCACTGCGACGGCCGCTCCCCAGGCGGAGAGCCCGCGAGGCACCACCGAAGAGCAGACGGTGCCGACGATCCCGGCGATGAGCCACTGGGCCTGGTCCCATGGCAGATTGCTGCCCCCCACGATGAAGCAGCGCATCAGGGCCGAGGCCCACGGAAAGTCCCCCAGCTGCCGGCACAGCTCCGTCACCGAGAGAACGGAAGCCGGGACGGACACGGCGAACGACCTCGCGCCACCTCTCGAATGCTGACCCTGGTCAGCACCTAGGACGCAGACGTTTCGGCAGACGGCGACTTGCGTACCCCTCAGTCGAACGGAATCAGACCCCCGGCCGGGCCCGGCCGGGGGTCTTGCGCTGTTCAGGGGCCGGGCGCTCGGCCACCGAGTCGTCAGGTCCCCTTCGGGAGTCGTAGCCTGGACGGGTGCCCAGGGCCTACGAGGAGATCGCGGACGGCAGGCAGCACGGGCGCGACACGTGCGTACGGCGTCCGCGCGCCCGGGTGGTGCGCGACAGCGGCCGGCACCAGTGGGAGAAGGACCGCGCCCGGCAGCCCTCGGCGGTCCGGGCCGCGACCGGCGTGACGGAACGCGACACCGGCCTGCTGCCGGACGAGCTCGTCTTCTCCGCGCACTACCGCACGATCGAGGCGCCCGGTGAGCTGGCCGAGGCCTTCGGCGTACGGGAGGGAACGGCGCTCCTCGAACGCAGCTACCGGACGCGGTACGCGGCGGAGACGGCCCCCTTCAGCCTCGTCACCTCCTACCTCCCGCACGCCCTCGCGGCGGCCGGCCCCGGCCTCCTGGACGTGTCCAGGGAGCCCTGGCCCGGCGGCACCCACCACCAGCTCTCCACCGTGGGCATCGAGATCGACCGCGTCGAGGAACGCTGCACCGCGCGTCTGCCGACCCCGCAGGAGACCCGGGAGCTTCAGCTGCCGGCCGGGACGGCGGTGATCCTGGTCCGCAAGACGTCGTACGACACCCGCGGCCGGGTCGTGGAGGTCTCCGACGTCGTGCTGCCCGGCGACCGTACGGAACTGCTCTTCACCACTCCCCTGGAAAGGTGGTGAATGCCGCCGTGCCCCGGCGCATCACCGTAGTCACCGCTGTCCACGCCCCCTCCGCCCGCTTCCTGCCCGAGGCCTACAAGTCCCTGCGCGAGCAGGGACTTCCGGACGGCTGGGAGTGGGACTGGGTGATCCAGGAGGACGGCAGCACCGACGAGGTCCGCCCGTACGTCCCGGACGACGAGCGGGTGAGCTTCCGTCAGGGCCGCTCCGGCGGGCCCGGCATCGCCCGCACGATCGCGCTGGCCCACGCCGACGGGGCGTACGTGAAGGTCCTGGACGCCGACGACCAGCTCCCGCCCGGCACGCTCGCCCGCGACCTGGCGGTGCTGGAGGCGGACCCCACGATCGGCTGGACGACCTCCCGGGTCCTGGATCTGCTGCCCGACGGCTCCACGGCCGGCTTCCCCGGCGACCCGGACGACGGCCCGATCGAGCGCGGGGCCGTCCTCGGCTTCTGGACGGCGAACGGGTTCCGGGCCCCGGTCCATCCGGCGACGCTCTGCGTCCGCCGGGACCTGCTCACGGCCCTGGGCGGCTGGATGGCCCTGCCGGCCTCCGAGGACACGGGCCTGCTGCTGGCGCTGAACGCGGTCAGCCGCGGCTGGTTCTCCGCGGAGGTGGGGCTCCTGTACCGCAAGTGGGAGGGGCAGGCGACCGGACAGGCCGCGCACATCGATCCGGCCGAGCGAGCGGCGCGCATGGCCGTGGTGGAGGCCAGGGCACGAGCACTGGCGGACTTCGGGTGGACCTACCCCGCCGGGGACGCCCCTTACGTCACTCGCTGATCACGACGGCCTGCGAGGGGCACTTCTCGGCCGCTTCCCGCACCTGTGGATCGTCCCCGGCCGCTTCCCGGCCGGGCCGGACCACGCCGTACCCGTCCTCGAACGCGAACACGGACGGGGCCCGGTGCGCGCACTCGGCGGAGCCGTAGCACACGCTGCGGTCGACGGAGACCTTCATACGTCCCTCCAGCCTTGGTTGACCTCAGGACGTCACTGCCCGGTGGACCGCACGGCGAACCGGTGCTTACCAGCCGCGCTACGGCCGGCCTGCGGCGGAGAGCCAGTGGGCGAGGCGGCGGACCGTGGGTTCGTCGAGCCGGTCGACCATTGCCCGCACCGCCTCCGCGTCCTCGGGGGAGAGGTCGTACAGGCCCGCCTTGCTCAGGCCGGCCATGAGCACCTGGTGCCGGCGGTCCGCCATGCGCTCGGCGAGCTTGACCGGTTCCCCGGAGCGCTGCGGGGACGCTTCGGGCGCGGGCGCGGACGGGGTGGCGGCGGCCGGGGTGTCGAACCGGTGCCAGGCACCGTCCTGCGGGCCCCACAGCGCGACCGTCACGTCGTCCCCGCGCGCGCGTACCGTCTGGGCCATGTCTCCCACGGCGTACAGCACGGGAGTTCGGTCGGGGGACTCCGCGCCCACCCGCCAAGCGGCCCGGGACGGCTGGTAGAACATCGCCACCCAGCGCGGGCTACCGGGAGGTTGCGGACAATCGGGACGCTTCACCATGGCACTCACCCCTTCGGGAACAGCCGGCGCGCCGACCTTAGCTGACGGTCCGTCAGGTTTCCAGGGCCCGTCCTGCAGCCCGTACGACCGGGTTCCCGCGCGCTTCTGGTCTCTTCGCGGCCGGCGTGGCACCCTGCCCGCGCCCGGCCGCGGACACCACCGGACCCGCGGCGGGCAGCGCATGCGGTGCCGTCCCGGCGGAGGGAGACCGAAGATGAGCGGACGCGAAGAGGCAGCGGCAGGTACGACGGTGTCGGCGGCGGCTCTCAGAAGGATGCATGCCGACCGCGCGCGCAGCGCGTACGACCGCGCCGCCGCCACCTGCCGGCACGCCGGCATCACCGAGGACGCCGCCCAGCCCGTGCCGACGAGCCCCGTAGGCAGGGCCGCGGGCGCACTGCGGCTGTCGGCCGGGTCGCTCGAGGCCCTGGCCGCGAGCGCGCCGGATCCCGCGGCGGACGCCCGCTGCGCCCGGAACGCGGCAGCGGCGGCCGCGCTTGCGGCCCAGGTGGCCGCGGCACAGGACACCGGCGCCGTCTCCGCCTCGGCCCTGCGCGCCGCGCTGGCCGCCTCCCAGGCCGCGGCAGCCGCGGCGGGCGGAAGGGAGCCGGGCCGGGACGCGGCGCTGAACGCCACGGCCGAGGAGGCCGAACGGCGCGCGGTCGCCGCCGCCGACGCGGCGGGGTGGATCGCCTAGAGCCCTTGCATCCGATCGTCACCGGCCCGTCCGGCACCGGTCCCTCCCCTCGTGGGGACCGGTGCCGGACGGAGCGGGTGGCGTCGACCCGTGCCGTGTCGGCGTACGGGCGCGTATGGAGGTGGCGGAAAGTTTGACCGAGAACGTGCGGCGCCTTGGGCCGTGTCGTGGAGCGCTGAGCCGCTGGCCTGTCCGGACGGTGTGTGATGAGCCGGCTACCGCGTCGCGATCCTGCCATGTGGCGTGCCCGGCGAGGAGGTTCCGGCATCGGGTCCAGGGCTTTTTCGCAGGTCAGCCGTATAGGGTGAGTTTTCCGGTCCGGACGTCCAGATACGGGGGGAGTAAGGGGTGGGGCCTTGGGTTCCGACTCAGGGGCACGCACAGCCTTCGCCGAACGGCTCGCTCTGCTGTACAAGGAGGCGGGCAACCCTCCCCTCAAGAGCGTGTCCGAAGCGGTCGTACGGCTCCAGCGGGTGGACGAGCGCGGGCGGCCCGTGCGGGTGTCCGCCCAGCGCATCAGCGACTGGCGGCGGGCCAAGAACGTACCGGCCCACTTCGCCGCCCTCGCCGCCGTCCTGCAGATCCTGATCCCGGAGGCGCGGCGCGCACGGCCCGTTCCGGTCTCCGCCGGCCTGTACGACCTCGCCCAGTGGCAGCGGCTGTGGGAGTACGCGCTGGCCGACCCGGCCGGCGACCGCCCCGCCGCGTCGGCCGAGGAGGACCGGCGGCCGCCCGCCCAGGACCCGCCCGTCGCCGGCGGCGTGTGCCCCTACCGGGGCCTGGCCCCCTACCGCCAGGAGGACGCCCGGTGGTTCTTCGGCCGCGAGCGGAGCACCGAGGCGCTCGTGACCCAGCTGCGCGCGGCCGAGAAGACGGGCGGGCTGATCATGCTCGTCGGCGCCTCGGGCGCCGGAAAGTCGTCCCTGCTGAACGCCGGTCTGGTGCCCGCGCTGCAGGGCGGCGCCCTCGGGGACGGCGGCGACGGGCCGAGCACGGTGCTCCAGCTCGTGCCGGGGGCCGATCCGCTCGGCGAGCTGACCCGCCGCATGCCGGAACTCGCCGCCCTCGCCGCCCGGGCCCGCGCGGCCGAGGAGGAGGCGGCCGTGAACCCGGCCGCGCCCGGCTCCGATGCGCCGCATTTCGCCGACGCGGTACGGGAGGCGGTCACGGCGTGGGCACACGGGGAAAGGTCCTCCGACGCCTCCTCGGGTCCGTCGCCGGACGCGCCCCCGGCCGGCGTGCGGGTCCGTGACTCCCCTCCTCGCGCGGTCATCATCGTCGACCAGTTCGAAGAGACGTTCACGCTCTGCTCCGACGAGGCCGACCGCCGTACCTTCCTCCAGTTCCTGCACGCGGCCTGCACCTCGTCCGCGGCCTCGTCCGGCCCCGTCCTCGTGGTCCTCGGCATCCGCGCCGACTTCTACGAGCAGTGCCTGGTCTACCCGGAGCTGGCCGACGCGCTCCAGCACCGGCACATGGTGCTGGGACCGCTGACCACCGCCGAGCTGCGCGAGGCCGTGACCGGCCCCGCCAAGGCCGTGGGGCTGGAGCTCGAACCGGGCCTGGCCGAGCTGATCGTGCGGGAGGTGAGCGCCGACGGCCCGCGCGGCGCGCACGACTCCGGAGTGCTCCCGCTCCTCTCCCACGCCCTGCTCGCCACCTGGCAGCGCCGCAAGTCGGGGCGGCTGACCCTGGCCGGCTACCGCGCGGCCGGCGGCATCCAGGGCGCGGTCGCGGCGACCGCCGAGCGCGCCTGGTCCAGCCTCGACCCAGCCGCCCGGTCGGCCGCCCGGCTGCTCCTGCTGCGGCTCGTCCGGCTGGGCGAGGACACCCAGGCCACCCGCCGGCGCGGGACGCGACGCCAGCTGGCGCAGGAGTCGGCGGACCCCGGCAAGACGGAGGAGTCGCTGGAGGCGCTGGTGCGCGCCCGGCTGGTGACGCTGGACGCGGAGACCGTGGAGATCACCCATGAGGCGCTGCTCCACGCCTGGCCGCGGCTGCGCCACTGGATCGACGAGGACCGGGGCGACCATCTGCTGCGCCAGCGGCTGGAGGAGGACGGCCACGCCTGGGAGGCCTCGAACCGGGACAGCTCGCTGCTGTACCGCGGCTCCCGTCTGGAGCAGGCCCGCAGCTGGGCGAAGTCCGCCGGGGACACCTATCTGACCCGCAGCGCGGTGCAGTTCCTGGCCGCCTCGGTGCGGCTGCGCAAGCGTACGGTCCTGATCAGCCGCGGTGCCGTGGCCGCGCTCGTCGTGCTCGCCGTGCTCGCCGCCGGTTCGGCGGTGGTCGCGTGGCAGCAGCGGGACGACGCCGTGTTCGAGCAGGTGCTCGCCGAGGCCGACCGCGTCCAGCACACGGATCCCTCGCTGGCCGCCCAGCTCGACCTGGTGGCCCACCATCTGCGGCCCGACGACGAGGGGACGTACAGCCGGCTGATCTCGATCGTGAACGCGCCGCTGGCCACCCCGCTGCTCGGCCACACCGGCGCCGTCTACCTCACCTCCTTCAGCCCCGACGGCAAGACCCTGGCCACGGCCAGCTACGACCGGACCGTCCGCCTGTGGAACGTGGCCGACCGGGCCCACCCCAAGCCGCTCGGCAAGCCCCTGACCGGCCACACGAGCTGGGTGAGCAGCGCGGTCTTCAGCCCGGACGGGCACACCCTGGCCAGCGCCGGCGACGACGGCACGATCCGGCTGTGGGACGTGACCGACCCCGCCCACCCGTCCCCGCTCGGCAAGCCGCTGACCGGCCACAAGGGCACGATCTACCTGGTCGCCTTCAGCCCGGACGGCCGCACGCTGGCCTCCGCGAGCGAGGACCGCACGGTGCGCCTGTGGAACGTCGCCGACGCCTCGCACGCGGCACCGCTCGGCTCACCGCTCACCGGCCACACGGCGGCGGTGCGCTGTGTGGTGTTCAGCCCCGACGGGCACACGCTCGCGGCGGGCGGCGACGACGCCACCGTCCGGCTGTGGAACACGGCCGATCCGCGGCACCCGAAGCCCCTGCCCACGGTGCTGACCGGCCACACGGACATCGTGCACTCGGTGGCCTTCAGCCCCGACGGGCGCACGCTCGCCAGCGGCAGCGCCGACGACACCATCCGGCTGTGGAAGGTGTCCGACCCCGCGCACGCGGCCCCGATCGGCTCCCCGCTCACCGGGCACACCGGCCCCATCTGGTCCGTGGCCTTCAGCCCCGACGGCGCCCGGCTCGCCGCGGCCAGCGCGGACAGCACGGCGAGTTTGTGGAACGTCGGCGATCCGGCCTCCGCCTCGCAGGTCGGCGAGCCGCTCGTGGGCGGCAGCGGCGAGATGTACGCCCTGGGGTTCAGCCCCGACGGCCGCACCCTCGCCACCGGCAGCGGGGACAGCAAGGTCCGCCTGTGGTCGGTACCGACGCAGGACATGATCGGCCGCAACGGGGCCTTCCGCCCCGACGGGAAGGTGCTCGCCACGGCCGCGCGCGACGGCAGGATCCGGCTGTGGAACGTGGCGGCGCCCGGCCGGCCCGTGTCCCTGAGCGCACCCTTCATGCCCGCGGACGGCAACCAGCGCACGATGGTGTTCTCCCCCGACGGCCGCACCCTCGCCGTACGGACCAGGTACCGGGAGCTGTACCTGTGGAACGTCACCGACCCGGCCCGCCCGGTCCTGGCCAGGCCGCACCTCACCCTGCACACCCGCTTCTCGGGCCCCGGCTCCATGGCCTACAGCCCCGACGGCCGCATCCTGGCCACCGCCTACGACGACCGCACCATCCAGCTGTGGAACGTCAGCGATCCCTCCCGTGCCGTCCCGCTCGGCAAGCCGCTCACCGGCCACCGGGGCTACGTCAACGCGCTCGCCTTCAGCCGGGACGGGCACACGCTCGCCAGCGGCAGCGCGGACCTCACCATCCGGCTGTGGAACGTGACCGACCCCCGCCACGTCACCGGGATCGGCCATCCCCTCACCGAGCACTCCGGCCCCGTCAACGCCCTCGCCTACAGCCCCGACGGCCACACCCTGGCCAGCGGCAGCGACGACGACACCGTACGGCTCTGGGACGTCACCGACCCCGGCACGGCGCACCCGCTGGGCTCCCCGCTCACCGGCCACACCGAGGCGGTCACGTCGCTGACGTTCACCGAATCCGGCCATACTCTGGCGAGCGGCGGCAACGACAACACGGTCCGCCTGTGGAACGTCACCGACCCGTCCTCGGCCACGCCCATCGGCCAGTCGATGAGCCCCTACGCCAAGACGGGCAACTTCCTGTCCTTCAGCCCCAACAGCCACGTCCTCGGGGTGTCCAGCGGCTCCGACACGGTCCGCCTGTGGCGCCTCGACGCGGACGAGGCCATCCGGCACATCTGCGCGGTGACCACGGGCGTCCTGACCCCGCAGAAGTGGCACGAGTACCTCCCCCGCCTCTCCTACGACCCCCCGTGCGCCGACTGACCGAACAAGATCAGCCAACTCCCCAAACGAACAGGGCTGTTGCCTCCCCTAGACCCCACAACCTTGTTACCCTTGGCCATAGCCCGATCGCTGGTGCATCCCCCGTCGCCAGCGGTCGGGCCTTTTTTCGTGCCGTGAAGCGGAATCCCCCGGCCCCGCTTGGGGCCGGAGGAGCCCAGCCTGCCTACGCGTGGCCGGAGTAGTAGGGCGAGCAGGTCGCATTGAGCCCCTTGACCATGCACAGCCGCATCTTGATCGGCGTGCCTTCCTTCAGGTCGCCGGTCTTCCAGGGGCTGGTGTACCGGGCCTCGTGCCCTCGCGTCGTCGCGACGCGGTCGGGGTTCTGGATGATGGCCTCCGCCCCCCCAGCCGTCCGCGAGGCTGTCGATCGCCCGCACGGCGTCACCCGGGTCGTCGCCGAAGGGGTCGGCCTGCCATTGGGCCAGGCCGGCATAGCTGCCGTCGTGGTAGGCCGCGACACCGAACGAGCCGCCACCGTAGTCGAAGTACTTGAAGGTGTAGTCCCCGTCCGCCGCCGAGGCCGAGCCCGCGCCGACGGTGACGGTCCCCCCATGCCGAAGACCCCCGATCCATCCGGACTGGGGGTCTTCATACTGTGGGGCTAACAGGATTTGAACCTGTGGCCTCATCCTTATCAGGGATGCGCTCTAACCAACTGAGCTATAGCCCCGCCGCGCTCTGCGGTGTGTGTCCCGCGCGCTGACTCCTGAAGATTAGCGCACGAGGGGGGCAGTCCCAAAATCGGTTGTCGGGGGACTGTCAGGAGAGCCCGGCAGGTGGGGTCACTCGTCCTCCGCCAGCGTCAGCTCGACGCCGCCGACGAAGCCCGCGGAGAGGTTGTAGATGAACGCGCCGAGGGTGGCCAGCGCCGTCGCGAGGACGACGTCGATCACCGCGATGATCGTCGTGAACATCAGCACGTGCGGGAGCGAGAGGAAGGCCTGGAGGTCGAAGCCGTTCGCCTCGTTGGAGCCGGTCGCCTCCGAGATCGTGCCGCCGACCGTCGAGAACACGCCCATCGCGTCCATGACCATCCACAGCACCGCCGAGGCGACGATCGTGCAGATGCCGAGCGCGATGGAGAGCAGGAAGCTGACCTTCATGACCGACCACGGATCGGCCTTGGCGACGCGCAGCCGGGCCTTGCGGGTGCGCGGGGCGGTCTTCGCGCCCGTGCGCGGCCGGCGTACGGCGCCGGTCGGGGGCTGCGCCGGATAGGCCTGCGGCGGGTGGTAGGGCCCGGCGGGCTGTTCGGAGCGCCGCTCGCCGGGCAGCGGGGACGCCGGCTGCCCCTCGGCCGGGCCCTGCTGGGTCTGCGGGCCTCGGGTGTCCGTCACAGTTCCCCCCTGGGATCCATGCGTGTCGGGCGAAGGCGAGGCGGCCGGGCCCGCCTCGATCTTGCGCAGCTGGGTCGTGTGCGGGTCCGCCGCATGCGCGGCGGAGCCACGGCCGCCGCCGTCCGCTCCCGTACCCGTAGAGGTACCGGCCGATCCGGCGCCCGTGGCTCCGCTCACGATGACTCACTCCTCGTGCTACTCGGCCGAGGGCGCCTCACCCTCGTCCGTGCCGGTGGTCGCGGCACCCTCGGCGGTCTCGTCCACGGCCACGTCGCCGTCGACTTCCTCCGCCTCGCGTCCCGCCTCGGCGTTGCGTGCGATACCGACCACGGCATCGCGCTTGCCCAGGTTGATCAGTTGGACGCCCATGGTGTCACGGCCCGTCTCCCTGACCTCGTTGACTCGCGTACGAATCACACCGCCGCCGAGCGTGATCGCGAGGATCTCGTCGTTCTCCTCGACAATCAGCGCGCCGACGAGAGAACCGCGGTCCTCCACGATCTTGGCGGCCTTGATGCCGAGGCCGCCGCGACCCTGGACGCGGTACTCGTCGACAGCGGTCCGCTTCGCGTACCCGCCGTCCGTCGCAGTGAACACGAACGTACCGGGTCGAACAACATTCATCGAGAGGAGCTCGTCGCTCTCGCGGAAGCTCATCCCCTTGACGCCGGAGGTGGCTCGGCCCATCGGGCGCAGGGTGTCGTCCGAAGCGGTGAACCTGATCGACTGGGCCTTCTTGCTGATCAGAAGCAGATCGTCATCGGCCGAGACCAGCTCGGCGCCGATCAGCTCGTCGTCCGAGCCGTCCTCGCGCTCGCGCAGGTTGATCGCGATCACACCGCCGGAACGGGGCGAATCGTAATCCTTCAGAGGCGTCTTCTTGACCAGACCGGCCTTCGTGGCCAGGACCAGGTACGGCGCCGCCTCGTAGTCGCGGATCGCGAGGATCTCGGCGATCGCCTCGTCCGGCTGGAAGGCGAGCAGGTTCGCCACGTGCTGCCCGCGCGCGTCCCGGCCGGCGTCCGGAAGCTCGTACGCCTTCGCCCGGTACACCCGGCCCTTGTTGGTGAAGAACAGCAGCCAGTGGTGCGTGGTGGAGACGAAGAAGTGGTCGACGATGTCGTCTTCCTTCAGCTTCGTACCACGCACGCCCTTGCCGCCGCGCTTCTGCGCCCGGTAGTCGTCCGTCTTCGTCCGCTTGACGTAGCCGCCGCGCGTGACGGTGACGACGATGTCCTCCTCGGCGATCAGGTCCTCGATGGACATGTCGCCCTCGTACGGGATCAGCTTGGTCGCGCGGTCGTCGCCGTACTTCTCGACGATCGCGGCCAGCTCCTCGCTGACGATCCCGCGCTGGCGGACCGGGGAGGCGAGGATCGCGTTGTACTCGGTGATCTTCGCCTGGAGTTCGTCGTGCTCCTGGACGATCTTCTGCCGCTCCAGGGCCGCCAGGCGCCGCAGCTGCATCTCGAGGATCGCGTTGGCCTGGATCTCGTCGATCTCCAGGAGGTCCATCAGGCCGCTGCGCGCGATCTCGACGGTGTCACTGCGCCGGATCAGTGCGATGACCTCGTCGATCGCGTCCAGGGCCTTGAGGAGACCCCGGAGGATGTGCGCGCGCTCCTCCGCCTTGCGCAGGCGGAAGCGCGTACGGCGGACGATGACCTCGATCTGGTGCGTCACCCAGTGGCGGATGAACGCGTCCAGGGAGAGGGTGCGCGGCACGCCGTCGACCAGCGCCAGCATGTTGGCGCCGAAGTTCGTCTGCAGGTCGGTGTGCTTGTACAGGTTGTTCAGGACGACCTTGGCGACCGCGTCCCGCTTGAGGACGATCACCAGGCGCTGACCCGTACGGGACGACGTCTCGTCGCGGACGTCCGCGATGCCGCCGATCTTGCCGTCCTTCACCAGGTCGGCGATCTTCTGCGCCAGGTTGTCCGGGTTCACCTGGTACGGCAGCTCGGTGACCACCAGGCACTGGCGGTTCTGGATCTCCTCGACCTCGACCACCGCGCGCATCGTGATGGAGCCGCGGCCGGTGCGGTAGGCCTCCTCGATGCCCTTGCGGCCCAC
This sequence comes from Streptomyces sp. NPDC031100, assembly GCF_055570785.1. Taxonomy (NCBI): domain Bacteria; kingdom Bacillati; phylum Actinomycetota; class Actinomycetes; order Kitasatosporales; family Streptomycetaceae; genus Streptomyces; species Streptomyces sp. NPDC031100. Next base: position 299,644 of record NZ_JBVIGN010000010.1, on the reverse strand, counting down.
CACCAGGGCGCCGGTCGGGAAGTCCGGGCCCTTGATGCGCTCGATCAGGGCGTCCAGGAGCTCCTCGTGCGAGGCCTCCGGGTTCTCCAGGTACCACTGGGCGCCGGCCGCGACCTCGCGCAGGTTGTGCGGCGGGATGTTGGTCGCCATGCCGACCGCGATACCGGCCGAGCCGTTGATCAGCAGGTTCGGGAAACGGGAGGGCAGGACGGTCGGCTCCTGGGAGCGGCCGTCGTAGTTGTCCGTGAAGTCGACGGTCTCCTCGTCGATGTCGCGGACCATCTCCATCGACAGCGGCGCCATCTTGCACTCGGTGTAGCGCATGGCCGCCGCCGGGTCGTTGCCCGGAGAGCCGAAGTTGCCGTTGGAGTCCACCAGCGGCATCCGCATCGACCACGGCTGGGCGAGGCGCACCAGCGCGTCGTAGATCGAGGAGTCGCCGTGCGGGTGGTAGTTGCCCATGACGTCGCCGACGACACGGGCGCACTTGTAGAAGCCGCGCTCGGGGCGGTAGCCGCCGTCGTACATCGCGTACAGCACGCGGCGGTGGACGGGCTTGAGGCCGTCCCGGACGTCGGGCAGCGCACGGGACACGATGACGGACATCGCGTAGTCCAGGTACGAGCGCTGCATCTCCGTCTCGAGCCCGACGGGCTCGACGCGCAGGACGGTCTCGCCGCCTTCGGTCTCAGGAGTCTGCGGAGTGTTCTCGTCGGCCATTGCTGGTGAAGATCCTTCCCTGTGCGGTCAGCTGAGACCGACTCAGATGTCGAGGAAGCGGACGTCCTTGGCGTTTCGCTGGATGAACTGGCGGCGGGCCTCGACGTCCTCGCCCATCAGGACCGAGAACAGGTCGTCGGCCTGGGCGGCGTCGTCCAGGGTGACCTGGCCGAGGACACGGTGCTCCTGGTCCATGGTCGTCACGCGCAGCTCCTCGGCGTTCATCTCGCCGAGGCCCTTGAAGCGCTGGATCGAGTCCTCCTTGACGCGCTTGCCGCGCTGACGGCCCATCTCCAGCAGCGCGTCGCGCTCGCGGTCGGAGTACGCGTACTCGACCTCGTCCCGGCCCCACTTGATCTTGTAGAGCGGGGGGCGGGAGAGGAACACGTGCCCGGCCTCGACCAGCGGCCGCATGAAGCGGAACAGGAAGGTCAGCAGCAGGGTGTTGATGTGCTGGCCGTCGACGTCGGCGTCCGCCATCAAGATGATCTTGTGATAGCGGAGCTTCTCGATGTCGAAGTCCTCGTGCACACCCGTGCCGAACGCGGAGATCAGCGCCTGGATCTCCTGGTTCTGCAGGATCTTGTCGATCCGGGCCTTCTCCACGTTGAGGATCTTGCCGCGGATCGGGAGGATCGCCTGGTACTGCGGGTTGCGGCCGGACTTGGCCGAGCCGCCGGCGGAGTCACCCTCGACGATGAAGATCTCGCACTTGATGGGGTCGTTGGACTGGCAGTCCGACAGCTTGCCGGGCAGGGACGCCGTCTCCAGCAGGCCCTTGCGGCGGGTGAGGTCGCGGGCCTTGCGGGCCGCCACGCGCGCGGTGGCCGCCTGGATGCCCTTGCGGACGATGTCCGCGGCCTCGACCGGGTTGCGGTCCAGCCAGTCGTTCAGGTGCTCGTAGACCGCCTTCTGCACGAAGGTCTTGGCCTCCGTGTTGCCCAGCTTGGTCTTCGTCTGGCCCTCGAACTGCGGCTCGCTCAGCTTGACCGAGATGATCGCGGTCAGACCCTCACGGATGTCGTCACCGGTGAGGTTGTCGTCCTTCTCGCGCAGCAGCTTCTTGTCGCGCGCGTACTTGTTGATCAGGCTCGTGAGGGCCGCGCGGAAGCCCTCCTCGTGCGTACCGCCCTCATGGGTGTGGATGATGTTGGCGAACGAGTACACACCCTCGCTGTAGCCGCTGTTCCACTGCATCGCGACCTCGAGGGACAGGCTCTTGTCCTTGTCCTCGGCCTCCAGGTCGATGACGGTGGCGTGCACCGCGTCTCCCTTGCGGGAGTTGAGGTACTTCACGAAGTCGACGATGCCGCCCTCGTAGTGGTACGTGACGGTCTTGACCTCGTCCTTCTCGTCCGCACCCGCCTCGTCCGCCCCGGCGGTGGCCTTCGCCGACTCGCGCTCGTCGGTGAGTTTGATCGTCAAACCCTTGTTGAGGAACGCCATCTCCTGGAAGCGCCGCGACAGCGTCTCGAAGGAGTACTCGGTCGTCTCGAAGATGTCCGGGTCGGCCCAGAAGGTGACCGAGGTACCGGTCTCGTCCGTCGCCTCGTGCTGGTCGAGCGGGGCCGTCGGGACGCCGAGCTTGTAGTCCTGCGTCCAGCGGTGGCCGTCGGTCCTGATCTCGACGGCGACCTTCGTGGACAGCGCGTTCACGACGGACACACCCACACCGTGCAGACCGCCGGAGACGGCGTAGCCGCCGCCGCCGAACTTGCCGCCCGCGTGCAGCACGGTCAGCACGACCTCGACGGCCGGCTTGCCCTCGGAGGGCACGATGCCCACCGGGATGCCTCGGCCGTTGTCGACGACGCGCACGCCGCCGTCGGCGAGGATCGTCACGTCGATGGTGTCCGCGTAGCCGGCCAGCGCCTCGTCGACCGAGTTGTCGACGACCTCGTACACCAGGTGGTGCAGACCGCGCTCACCGGTGGAGCCGATGTACATGCCGGGCCGCTTGCGGACCGCGTCCAGCCCTTCGAGCACGGTGATGGCGCTGGCGTCGTAGGAAGCGGAGGCCGCGGCCTCGCCGCTCACGCCGGCGTCGGTGGACGGGATGTTCTCGTTGGGGTTGCCGGAATCGGCCACGAAGCGCCCTTTCTGGCACAGCACGAGCCGGGCTCGTCGGCGGGTTGCCGGAGCGGCTGCGGCATGTTGCGTTGGTAAGCCTTGATCAGCGTTGCTCAGCTTTTCCCGGACGGTCCCCACGATTGGGGCGGGATTGGGCTCCAGTCTACCGGTAGCGCCGACAGTCATGGGGGTTTGCCGGTACCTGAGTCCCCATGTGCCGCCCTCAACCGGTCTCGGCCGGGTCCCGATATACGGAAGGGGGCTCCAAGCGGCTCACAGCGCCACTCAGCGCTTCGGGCCGTCAACCCTTGGCTACTGGGGGGTCAGCTGGTGATCGACACCGGGACACGGGGGTACGACGGCACGCCGTATCACCCCCAGGACGTGAGGTACGTCACCCGTAGGTGTCGCCGGGACCTGCGCTCCCCGGAGCGCGCAGCGGGCCGTAGCGCCGGGCCGGGCCACCGGGGCCGTTGACCTTGATCAGCCGGACCGTGCCATGACCGAGGTCCTCGTTGAGCCGCGCCACCAGCGTCGGGGCCAGCAGCCGCAGCTGGGTCGCCCACGCCGTCGAGTCGCACTGCACGGACAGCACCCGCTCGTCCTCGTCGTAGCGCTGCGGCACGCAGTGCTTGGCCAGGTCCTCGCCGACGATCTGCGGCCAGCGGCCCATGACGCCGCCCACCGCGGCCGGGGTCTCCCAGCCGCGCTCGTTGATCAGCCGGTTGATCGCGGAACCGAGCGCCATCGGGTCGCGGCCGTCGGCACGCGCGCCGGAGCGCAGGCCGCCGCCCCGCCGGGCCTGCTTCTTCTGCCGTGCCGCGTCCCCGCGCGCGCGTGCCTGCTCCTTCGCGGCGCGCAACGCCACGCGCGCGAGGTCGACACCGGAGGGCTCCGGAGACTTCTCCGGGCCCTGCGGGTTCTGTGCGTTCTGCGGCTTCCTGGGGGTGGGTTCGTCGGTGCTCATACGCGCTCCACCGTCCCGTCGGCCACCGCATAGCGCGCGCCGGTCAGCACGTCCGGTACGTCGTCGTCCACAGCGGCGGTGACCAGCACCTGCTCGCCGGGCGCGACCAGCTCGGCCAGCCGCTCCCGGCGGCGGGCGTCCAGCTCGGCGAACACGTCGTCCAGGACCAGCACCGGCTCGTTGCCCTCCGCGCGCAGCAGGTCGTACGAGGCCAGGCGCAGGGCGAGGGCGTAGGACCAGGACTCGCCGTGGGAGGCGTAGCCCTTGGCGGGCAGCTGACCGAGTTTGAGAATCACATCGTCCCGATGAGGGCCTACGAGGGTCACGCCCCGCTCGATCTCCTGCTTGCGCGCCTCCGTCAGGGCCGCCATCAGCTGGGCGTAGAGATCCTCGCGCGTGTGCGCCTCACCCGGCGCGGACGGCTTGTACTCCAGCGTGATCGGACCGCCGCCCGGGGCCAGCTGCTCGTAGGCCTTGTCGGCCAGCGGCTGCAGCGCCGCGATCAGGTCCAGGCGCTGGGCGAGCAGCTCGGCGCCCGCGCGCGCGAGGTGCTGGTCCCACACGTCGAGGGTGGACAGGTCCATGGACCGGCCGCCGTGCCTGCGGGCCAGCGCGGCCGTCTTGAGGAGCGTGTTGCGCTGCTTGAGCACCCGCTCGTAGTCGGAGCGCACACCCGCCATGCGCGGGGAGCGCGCGGTGATCAGCTCGTCCAGGAACCGGCGCCGCTCACCGGGATCGCCCTTGACCAGCGCAAGATCCTCGGGCGCGAACAGCACGGTCCGTACGATGCCGAGGATGTCCCTCGGCCTGGCCTGCGAGGATCTGTTGATGCGGGCGCGGTTGGCCTTGCCGGGGTTGAGCTCCAGCTCGACCAGCTGCTGCCGTTCGCCCTGCCTGACCTGCGCCCGGATGACGGCCCGGTCGGCGCCCATGCGGACCAGGGGGGCGTCGGAGGCGACGCGGTGGCTGCCGAGGGTGGCCAGATAGCCGACCGCCTCGACCAGATTCGTCTTGCCCTGCCCGTTGGGGCCGACGAAGGCGGTGACGCCCGGGTCGAGCGGGACCTCGACCCGGGCGTACGAGCGGAAGTCGGCCAGCGAAAGATGCGTGACGTGCATGGTCGTTTCGCCGGCCTTCCCCAGAGTGCTGATGGGCTGTGGATCGCGAGGCGACCCGGTGGATCCGTGGATCCGTGGATTACTTCTTCTCTACGGCGTGGCCGCCGAACTGGTTGCGCAGCGCGGCGATCATCTTCATCTGCGGCGAGTCCTCCTGGCGGGAGGCGAACCGCGCGAACAGCGACGCGGTGATCGCGGGAAGCGGCACCGCGTTGTCGATGGCGGCTTCCACAGTCCAGCGTCCCTCACCGGAGTCCTGTGCATAACCGCGCAGCTCGTCGAGGTGCTCGTCCTCGTCCAGCGCGTTCACCGCGAGGTCGAGCAGCCAGGAACGGATGACCGTGCCCTCCTGCCAGGAGCGGAAGACCTCGCGGACGTTCTCCACGGAGTCGACCTTCTCCAGCAGCTCCCAGCCCTCGGCGTAGGCCTGCATCATCGCGTACTCGATGCCGTTGTGGACCATCTTCGCGAAGTGGCCCGCGCCGACCCTGCCGGCGTGCACCGAGCCGAAGTCGCCCTCCGGCTTCAGCGCGTCGAAGATCGGCTGCACCTTGGCGACGTTCTCGGCGTCGCCGCCGTACATCAGCGCGTACCCGTTCTCCAGGCCCCAGACGCCGCCCGAGACACCGCAGTCGACGAAGCCTATGCCCTTGGCGGCCAGCTCCTCGGCGTGCTTCTCGTCGTCCGTCCAGCGGGAGTTGCCGCCGTCCACGACCACGTCACCGGGCTCCAGCAGCTCGGCCAGCTGGTCGATCGTCGTCTGGGTGGGCTCGCCGGCCGGGACCATGACCCAGACCACGCGCGGGCCGTTGAGCTTGCCCACAAGCTCTTCCAGGCTGTGGACGTCCGCGAGGTCCGCGTTGCGGTCGTATCCGATGACGGTGTGGCCCGCGCGGCGGATCCGCTCGCGCATGTTGCCGCCCATCTTGCCGAGGCCGACGAGACCGAGCTCCATCAGTTGGTTCCTTAGGTTGCTGTGTGGCATGAGGGGCACCTGCGTACCCGGTCCGAGCCTAGCCGCGGCCCCTCATGCACAGCTGTGGGCATACGCGCTCATGCGTAGCCCCTCACCTGCGGTTCCTTCCACAGGCCGGTGCGTTTCTCCACCGCCCTGTGGATGACCGACGGCCGCTCAGCCGCTCAGCCGCACCGGCATGATCAGGTACTTGTACGCCTCGTCCGCCTCCGCATCCACCGCCGGCTTCCCGCTGAGCAGCGCCGGCTTCGTGGACGTCGTGAACGACAGCTGAGCCACCGGAGAGTCGATCGCGCTCAGACCGTCCAGCAGGAACGTCGGGTTGAAGGCGATCGAGATGTCGTCGCCCTCCAGCTGGGCGTCAACCCTTTCCACAGCCTGTGCATCGTCACTGGAGCCGGCCTCCAGGATCAGCACGCCCTGCTCGAAGCTGAGCCGCACCGGGGTGTTCCGCTCCGCGACCAGGGCCACACGCTTGACGGCCTCCACGAAGGGGGCGGTCTCGATCACGGCCACGGAGTTGAACTCGGTCGGGAACAGCGTGCGGTACTTCGGCAGGTCGCCCTCGAGCAGCCGCGTGGTCGTACGCCGGCCCGCGCCCTCGAAACCGATCAGGCCCTCGCCCGCGCCCGAACCGGACAGCGCCAGCGTGACGCTGTCACCCGCGCCGAGCGACTTGGCGGTGTCCAGCAGCGTCTTCGCCGGGACCAGGGCGACCGCGGAGGCGTCCGGGTTCTCCGGCTTCCACAGGAACTCGCGGACCGCGAACCGGTAGCGGTCGGTGGAGGCGAGGGTGACCGTGTCGCCCTCGATCTCGATGCGCACACCGGTGAGGACGGGCAGCGTGTCGTCGCGGCCGGCGGCGATGGCCACCTGGGACACGGCGGCCGCGAAGACCTCGCCGGGGACGGTGCCCGTGGCGTTCGGCATCTGCGGCAGCGACGGGTACTCCTCCACAGGCAGGGTGTGGAGGGTGAATCGCGAGGAGCCGCAGACCACGGTCGCCCGTACACCGTCTGTGGAAATCTCCACCGGGCGGTTGGGGAGAGCGCGGGAGATGTCGGCGAGCAGGCGGCCGGAGACGAGGACCGTGCCCTCCTCATCGACCTCGGCCTCGACGCTCACCTTCGCGGAGACCTCGTAGTCGAAGCTCGACAGGCTCAGCTGGCCGTCCTCGGCCTTCAGCAGGAGGCCGGCGAGGACAGGCGCCGGCGGACGGGCCGGGAGGCTGCGTGCAGCCCACGCCACTGCCTCCGCGAGTACGTCGCGTTCCACCCGGATCTTCACCGTAAGCCGCCTCCTGCTGTTGCTTCTGAGTCCTCCGACTCGGTGTCACCGCCCACTGCGAAGGGAAGGACACCGGGGACCAGTCTGACGCACCGCACTGACAGTAGGTGCCTGTCGGGGTCAAGTCGCTCCGAGGGGCGGCCGGGCTCGAGAGAGCGAGTTGTGCACAGGTCCCGCTTCGAAACGGATTCCCAGCTCTCTCTAGTCGGGAGTAGTAGTAGGGCCTGTGGATACCGTGGATAACCACGTTTGCCCAGCTCAGAGCGGGAATTTTGTCCACTGGCCCTGTGGGTGGAGGCGGTGGACAACCAGGGGTCTCTGTGGAGAACGGAAAGTTCTGCACACACCGCCCACAGCTCGAGGGCAGTTCTCCCCAGCTGCGTCCCCAGGTTTACCCACGTTTCCCACACCCCAACCCGGCAGCTTCGTGTGACGCCTTTCACTCGACACGGTGAGGAGGTGCGTCGCGTTGCCGAACAGTGGACAGCCATGTGGAGAAGCCGCCGATCGCTGGGGACAACCGGCCCCAGCCTGTGGGCTGCCCGTGGACAACTTCGTGCACAGCCTGTGGATCTCCGCTTTGTCCACAGTCTGTGGAGATCGTTCGTCCACGATTCCACAGGCAGCTGAGCTGGGCGGACGCCGCTTCCCCAGGCTCCCTGTGGATGCAGTTCGGGACAACTCCGCAGTCCCCAGGATGTGGACGGAAGAAAGTCATCGAATCTGTGGAGAGTGGCCGTAACCAGGCACTTAATCGAACACCGGGTGACCGGGGAGGGGCGGCGACGGGCCGTCTCCAGGTCGCGATGAAGGCTGCCGGCGGCCGTCAGGGACGCGAAAAAGGCGCCCCTGGGATCTCCCAGGGGCGCCCTCAGTGCCGTCCAGCGGCCGCTGTCAGCCGTTCTTGATGCGGTTCGTCAGCTCGGTCACCTGGTTGTAGATCGAGCGCCGCTCGGCCATCAGCGCGCGGATCTTGCGGTCGGCGTGCATGACGGTGGTGTGGTCGCGGTTGCCGAACTGCGCGCCGATCTTGGGCAGCGACAGGTCGGTCAGCTCCCGGCACAGGTACATGGCGATCTGGCGGGCCGTGACCAGCGCGCGGCCGCGCGAGGTGCCGCACAGGTCCTCCACCGTCAGCCCGAAGTACTGGGCGGTCTCGGCCATGATCGCGCTCGCCGTGATCTCCGGCGCCGCGTCCTCGCCGCCGGGGATCAGGTCCTTCAGGACGATCTCGGTCAGGCCCAGGTCCACCGGCTGCCGGTTGAGCGAGGCGAACGCCGTCACCCGGATCAGCGCGCCCTCCAGCTCACGGATGTTCCGCGAGATACGGGAGGCGATGAACTCCAGTACCTCCGGCGGGGCGTTGAGCTGCTCCTGCACCGCCTTCTTGCGCAGGATCGCGATGCGCGTCTCCAGCTCGGGCGGCTGGACGTCGGTGATCAGACCCCACTCGAAACGGTTCCGCAGCCGGTCCTCCAGCGTGACCAGCTGCTTGGGCGGCCGGTCGCTGGAGAGCACGATCTGCTTGTTGGCGTTGTGGAGCGTGTTGAAGGTGTGGAAGAACTCCTCCTGCGTCGACTCCTTGTCCGCGAGGAACTGGATGTCGTCCACAAGAAGGATGTCCATCTCGCGGTACCGCTTGCGGAAGCTGTCGCCCTTGCCGTCGCGGATGGAGTTGATGAACTCGTTGGTGAACTCCTCCGAGCTGACGTACCGCACGCGCGTGCCCGGGTAGAGGCTTCGCGCGTAGTGCCCGATCGCGTGCAGCAGGTGCGTCTTGCCGAGCCCCGACTCCCCGTAGATGAACAGGGGGTTGTACGCCTTCGCCGGCGCCTCGGCGACAGCCACCGCGGCCGCGTGCGCGAACCGGTTGGAGGCGCCGATGACGAACGTGTCGAAGAGGTACTTCGGGTTCAGCCGCGCGGTCGGCTCACCGTGACCGCTCGCCGGCGCGGGCTTGGCACCCATCGGACCGGGCCCGCCGCTCCCGCCGGGCGAGGGCAGGTCCGGGCGGGCGGGGCCGCCGCGGTGCACCGGGCCGGCGCCGGGCGGCTGCTCGGACAGCTCACGGCGGACGGGGTCGCGCTGGTCGTACTCGGCGCGCGGAGCGTCGTAATCCGGGCGGTCGTAGTCGGAACGCTCCGGCCGGTCGTAGTCGGAGCGGTCGTAGTCCGCGCGCGGGGCGTCGTACTCGCCGCGCTTCTGGTCGTACGACGGGCGCTCCATGCCCTGCGAGCGGTAGTCCTGGGACGGCGGGCGGTAGGTGTCCTGCCCCGAGGAGCCGTAGCCGTCCTGCGACGGCGAGGCGTACGGGTCGCGCTCGGGGAAGCCGAGGCGCGGCTGTTGCCAGCTGTACTCGTCCTGTCCGGGCCGCGGCCAGGCGCCGGGCTCGGGCCGCTGGTACTCGGAGGGATACGCGGGGCGGGCGGTGGGGAGCTGGTCTGCCCGGGAGGTCGGCGGCTGGTCCCCGCGGGCTGCGGGCTCGCCGCCCGGGAGCTGGTCGGCGCCACGATGCCGGCCGTAGCCCTCGTACGGCGCGGAGGGCAGCTCCGGCTCCTCGTAGCGAGGCTGCGGCGGGGAGGCGGGGGCCTGCGGGGCCGACGGCTCGCCCGCGGAGTCGTCCACGGTGATCGCGATGCGGATGGGGCGGCCGCACTCGCGGCTCAGGGTCTCGCTGACGATCGGCGCGAGACGGCCCTCCAGTACGCCTTTCGCGAATTCGTTCGGTACGGCGAGCAGAGCGGTGTCCGCGACCAGCGCGAGGGGCTGGCAGCGCCGGATCCAGTGCTCGTCCTTCACCTCGACACCCTGTCCGCGGCCCTCGCCCAGGAGCTGTTCGAGTACTCGTGGCCACACTGCGGCAAGATCGGCAGGTACGTCAGCCACAGGGCACGCTCTCTCACAGGTCCCACGAACGTGTGGTTGTGGGACGGGTCGGGATGGAATCCGGGATGGGTCGGCGGGGGCAATCCCGCTCGGGAGGGGATAAGGGAACGAATCGGAGTCCAGCCACGGTAGTCAGCCCGGCGGGTACGGTTCAAGTTGTTGTCCCCAGCCTGTGGATAGTGTCTCCCGGTGACCCCTGGTTTGACCGGATGGCGTAGCCGCGCGTACCGTAACCAGGTCGAGTTGTCGATGGCTGCTGCCGCCTGCCTCCGATGGGCACAGGTCACTTCAGGTGATCGGGAAGCGGTGCACTCGGGCGTGACGCGAGCTACTCGTGGGCGCACGGTGACAGCCAGGACGGCACCCCGCCAACTACCGATTCTTTCTGGAGCCCCCGAGTGAGCAAGCGCACCTTCCAGCCGAACAACCGTCGTCGCGCGAAGACCCACGGCTTCCGCCTGCGGATGCGCACCCGTGCCGGCCGCGCGATTCTCGCGAACCGTCGTGCCAAGGGTCGCGCCAGCCTGTCCGCCTGATCCCGATCAGGTCATGACGTCGTGCTGCCTACCGAGCATCGGCTGAGGCGGCGCGAGGACTTCGCGACCGCGGTACGACGGGGTCGTCGGGCAGGCCGCCCGACTCTCGTCGTCCACCTTCGTAGCGGTGCCACGGACCCGCACGCGCCAGGGGAGAGCGCTCCCCCGACGCGTGCGGGTTTCGTCGTGAGCAAGGCCGTGGGTGGAGCGGTCGTGCGCAACACAGTGAAGCGCAGACTGCGCCACCTGATGCGTGAGCGAGTCGCCCTGTTTCCCCCCGGTAGCCTGGTAGTCGTACGAGCGCTGCCCGGAGCGGGCGACGCAGACCACGCACAGCTGGCCCGAGACCTGGATGCCGCCCTGGAGCGGCTGCTGGGAGGGGGCGCGCGATGAAGTACCCGCTGCTGGCTCTGATCAAGCTGTACCAGTGGACGATCAGTCCATTGCTGGGGCCGGTGTGCAAGTACTACCCGTCGTGCTCCCACTACGGCTACACGGCCATCGACCGGCACGGTGCGATCAAGGGAACGGCTCTGACCGCCTGGCGCATCCTCCGGTGCAATCCGTGGTCGCTCGGCGGTGTGGACCATGTTCCGCCGCGCAAGCGCCCGCGGTGGCACGAAATGCTGCGCAACGCTTGGCGCGCACGCAAGGGCGGGACCTACGCCGCCGAACCGGCCACCGGGGAGAAGCCTCGTTCCGAGCTTCCCCCGAGCCCGGCCGCAGAGACCTCGTCCCATGCCCAAGGAGCATGATTAGTGGACACGATTGCCAGCCTCTTCAGCTTCATCACGACACCTGTCTCCTGGGTCATCGTCCAGTTCCATACGGTGTACGGCGCCATCTTCGGCCCCGACACCGGGTGGGCCTGGGGCCTGTCGATCGTGTCCCTCGTGATCCTGATCCGTATCTGCCTGATCCCGCTCTTCGTGAAGCAGATCAAGGCGACCCGGGCCATGCAGACGCTCCAGCCCGAGATGAAGAAGATCCAGGAGCGCTACAAGAACGACAAGCAGCGTCAGTCCGAAGAGATGATGAAGCTGTACAAGGAGTCGGGCACCAACCCGCTCTCCTCGTGCCTTCCCATCTTGGCGCAGTCCCCGTTCTTCTTCGCCCTGTACCACGTGCTCAACGGCATCGCGTCGGGCAAGACCATCGGCGTCATCAACGACTCGCTGCTGGCCAGCGCCCGTAAGGCGCACATCTTCGGGGCGCCGCTCGCGGCGAAGTTCAAGGACGGCTCCGCCACCGTCCACGCCCTGGGTGCCACGGTCACCGACGTGCGGGTCGTCACCGCCGTCATGATCGTCCTGATGTCGGCGTCGCAGTTCTATACGCAGCGCCAGCTGATGACGAAGAACGTCGACACCACGGTGAAGACGCCGTTCATGCAGCAGCAGAAGATGCTGATGTACGTCTTCCCCGTCATGTTCGCCGTCTTCGGTATCAACTTCCCGGTCGGTGTCCTCGTCTACTGGCTGACCACCAACGTGTGGACCATGGGCCAGCAGATGTACGTCATCCACAACAACCCGACCCCGGGTTCCAAGGCTCAGGCCGCCTACCTGGAGCGCCTCACCAAGCACGTCACGCACCACGGCAAGATCCGTCGCCGGAGCGAGAAGACCATCGTCAAGGCGATCGTCGCCAAGGGCCGTGACCGCAACGAGTTCGAGCGCAAGTTCATCAACGGACTGAACAAGGCGGGCCTCGCGGCCCAGGCCGACGGCACCGTGGTGAAGAGCGAGGCCCAGGCCGTGGCGCAGACCGAGGACGGTACGACCACCGCCACCGCCACCGCCGCGCGGCGTCAGCAGCCCAAGCGTCAGACCAAGGCCCAGCGCCAGTCCGGGCCCAAGCAGGCGGGCGACGCCACGTCGACCACCTCCCTGGAGAAGTCGGACGAGCCGCAGGACGACAGGCCTGCCGCCGCCAAGCAGCCCCAGAAGCCCGGCTCCGGCACCCGCAGCAAGGCCCAGTCCGGCCAGCGCAAGGGTGGCCCGCAGCGGCCCAAGTCCCCGTCCAAGAAGTAAGAAGGAGCCCATCCCGTGACGGAAGGCACCACCTCCGCCGCTGCCGAGGGTGCAGACACCCTCACCCGCCTGGAGCAGGAGGGTGAGATCGCGGCGGACTACCTGGAGGGTCTGCTCGACATCGCCGACCTCGACGGCGACATCGACATGGACGTCGAGGCCGACCGGGCCTCCGTGTCGATCATCAGCGACACCGGCAGCCGGGACCTGCAGAAGCTGGTCGGCCGGGACGGCGAGGTGCTGGAGGCACTTCAGGAGCTGACACGTCTGGCCGTGCACCGGGAGACCGGCGACCGCAGTCGGCTGATGCTGGACATCGCGGGCTACCGGTCCAAGAAGCGCACCGAGCTGTCCGAGCTGGGCGCCAAGGCCGCCGCCGAGGTCAAGAACACCGGCGAGCCCGTGAAGCTCAAGCCCATGACCCCCTTCGAGCGCAAGGTCGTGCACGACGCGGTCAAGGCCGCCGGACTGCGCAGTGAGTCCGAGGGCGAGGAGCCGCAGCGGTTCGTCGTCGTGCTTCCCGCCTGATCGGACCCCTCACGTTTCACCGGCCCCGTCTGCCCGCAGACGGGGCCGAACTTTGTCAGCCTGGTAGTTCTGGTGGCCGGTGCGCGAAGCCCCGGCGCTGTACGGAAGGACGGTCCCCGTGACGGAGGCAGCGGAGCTTCCCCCCGCGCCCGAACAGGCGCGGGAAGTGTTTGGTGATCGCTTCGCCGATGCGGTCCGCTATGCGGAGCTGCTCGCCGAGGCGGGCGTGCAGCGTGGCCTGATCGGCCCGCGTGAGGTGCCGCGTCTATGGGAGCGGCACCTGCTGAACTGCGCGGTCCTCTCCGAGGCGGTCCCGGAGGGGGTGACGGTGTGCGACGTGGGCTCGGGCGCCGGCCTGCCGGGCATTCCGCTGGCCCTGGTCCGGGAGGACCTGAACATCACCCTGCTGGAGCCCTTGCTGCGGCGCACGAACTTCCTCACCGAGGTCGTCGAGCTGCTGGGCCTGGACCACGTCACCGTGGTGCGCGGCCGGGCCGAGGAGGTCATGGGCAAGCTGCCGCCGGTCCATGTGGTGACCGCGCGTGCCGTGGCTCCGCTGGACCGCCTGGCCACCTGGGGCATTCCGCTGCTGCGCCCCTACGGCGAGATGCTCGCGCTCAAGGGGGACACCGCCGAGGAGGAGCTGAAGGCGGCGGCCACCGCGCTCGCCAAGCTCGGCGCGGTGTCGACGTCCATCCTGCATGTGGGCGAGGGCGTGGTGGATCCCCCCTCCACGGTCGTGCGCGTCGAGGTGGGAGAGAGCCCGGGCGGTGTGCGCTTCGCGGCCAAGCGGGCAAAAGCGGCCCGTGCGGGGCGGGCCCGGCGGCGTCGTTGAGATGTGTGATGAACGTCTCTGATCCGTCCTGACGACGAGACGTACTCCACACAAGCTGCCAAACCTACGCGAGACGGAGTGTCGCGAAGATTCGGTCGCCGTCGCTGTGCATCGTGTTTCACGTGAAACGTCGCTCACTGCTGCACGGCATCATCAGTCGCGGCCGCGCTGCGGCCGAACCGCGCGACCGAAAGCCTCTCGGTTCACTCGCAGAGGCGCCGGAGTTGTCCACAGAGGTGGATTTCTCCACAGAACACCAGGCCTCACTGGTTCACGACCCCGAAGACATGGGAGGCTCTGTTCATTGCGAGCCTGAAGTCGAGGAGAGTGAATCCTTGCGGTCCGACGCCAACATCGCGGGACCGATGACCGATCCGGTCCCCGGTCCCCGTACCGAGTCAATGGGGGCGGATGTTTCACGTGAAACACCGTCCCCGATGGACGACACTCCCATCGGTCGTGCTGCCCAACTGGCAGTGGAGGCTCTGGGCCGCGCCGGCGAAGGTCTGCCACGCCCGGAGCAGACCCGAGTCATCGTGGTCGCCAACCAGAAGGGCGGCGTGGGCAAGACGACGACGACCGTCAATCTTGCTGCTTCGCTGGCTCTGCACGGCGGCCGTGTCCTGGTGATTGACCTCGACCCGCAGGGCAATGCCTCCACGGCACTGGGGATCGACCATCACGCCGAAGTTCCTTCCATCTATGACGTGTTGGTGGAGAGCAAACCGCTCGCCGAGGTCGTCCAGCCCGTCCCGGATGTCGAAGGCCTCTTCTGCGCCCCCGCCACCATCGATCTCGCCGGTGCGGAGATCGAGTTGGTGTCTCTGGTGGCCCGGGAGAGCCGGCTCCAGCGCGCGATCCAGGCGTACGAGCAGCCGTTGGACTACATTCTCATCGACTGCCCGCCGTCGCTGGGACTGCTGACGGTCAACGCGCTCGTCGCGGGCCAGGAAGTCCTCATCCCCATCCAGTGCGAGTACTACGCGCTGGAGGGCCTGGGCCAGCTGCTGCGCAATGTCGACCTGGTGCGGGGCCACCTCAACCCCGACCTGCATGTGTCGACCATCCTGCTCACCATGTACGACGGCCGGACGCGACTCGCCTCGCAGGTCGCGGAAGAGGTGCGCACCCACTTCGGTGACGAGGTGCTGCGGACGAGCATCCCCCGCTCGGTCCGTATCTCCGAAGCGCCGAGCTACGGGCAGACGGTGCTGACTTACGATCCAGGATCGAGCGGTGCCCTCTCCTATCTTGAGGCGGCCCGAGAAATCGCGCTGAAGGGCATCGGCATCAGCTACGACGACAGCCAGGCCCACATCGGCGCCCAGAACGACCCGAGCATGGTGGAGGGGATCCAGTGAGCGAGCGACGGAGGGGGCTGGGCCGTGGACTCGGCGCGCTGATCCCTGCTGCCCCGACCGAGAAGAGCCCGGCTCCGGCCGCGATGGGGGGCGGAGCGTCCACGTCCCCGGTAGCGGTCCCGGTGCTGACGACCGACCGCGGGGTGGCCGCGGCCAAGGTGGCCACGCTGCCGCCTGCTTCCCAGGAGACCGATGAGCTCTCGGTGAGCCCTGTCGCGGAGGTGCCTGCCGCCCCGGTGGGCGCCCACTTCGCGGAGATCCCTCTCGACGCCATCACGCCGAACCCGCGCCAGCCGCGAGAGGTCTTCGACGAGGACGCGCTCCAGGAACTGGTCACCTCCATCCAAGAGGTCGGTCTCCTCCAGCCCGTCGTCGTACGACAGCTGGGTCCCGCCCGCTACGAGCTGATCATGGGTGAGCGGCGCTGGCGGGCCTGCCGAGAGGCGGGTCTCGAGGCCATCCCGGCGATCGTCCGGGCCACCGACGACGAGAAGCTCCTCCTCGACGCCCTGCTGGAGAACCTCCACCGGGCTCAGCTGAACCCGCTGGAAGAGGCAGCTGCCTACGACCAGCTGCTGAAGGACTTCAACTGCACGCACGACCAGCTGGCGGACCGCATCGGACGCTCCCGTCCGCAGGTCTCCAACACCCTGCGGCTGCTGAAGCTGTCGCCGGCGGTGCAGCGCAGGGTTGCCGCCGGGGTTCTCTCCGCCGGGCACGCCCGTGCCCTGCTGTCCGTGGAGGACTCGGAGGAGCAGGACCGGCTGGCTCATCGCATCGTGGCCGAGGGACTCTCGGTGCGAGCCGTCGAGGAGATCGTGACCCTGATGGGATCGCGGCCCCAGGCGCCCCAGCGCGCCAAGGGGCCGCGGGCCGGTGCCCGGGTCTCCCCGGCGCTGAGCGAGCTGGCCTCCCGGCTGTCGGACCGCTTCGAGACCCGGGTGAAGGTCGACCTCGGTCAGAAGAAGGGCAAGATCACCGTCGAGTTCGCCTCCATGGAGGACCTTGAGCGGATCCTCAGCTCCCTCGCCCCGGGCGAGGGACCGGTGCTGCAGAACGGTCTCCACGACAGCGACTCCGAGGAGCAGGACGACTGATCCTCCGGCGGCCCCGCTGGATGGTGAGGGGAGCGGATCGTGTCCGGTGTGTACCGGAAGACGGTCCGCTCTTTGCTTGTCCGCTCTTTGCTTTGAGCCGCTATCGAGTGGATCCCATCGTGGATACGATGCGAATGGGGTATGGCGCATCCACCTGGCAGATCTCTGAGTGGGGAGACAGGGGCCATGCGATCGATGAGCCGCACCGGACTGGTGAGCGCGGGCCTGGGGCTGGGGGCCGTCGGCGGATTCGTCGGCAGCCTGCTCAGGGAACGGAGTGCTCTGACAGCCGCTCGCGACGCAGCGGGCGAAGGAAGCGAGGAACAGCCTTCATGGGGCGTCGGCTCGTACCGCTCACGTTGGACAACGTTCAGGACCTTCCCCAGCGCTGTCGCTCGTGTGTCTTCTGGGAGCTGGACCCTGTCAGCGGGGAAGCCGCGGTAACGGCGGGCACCTCCGCGCTGGAAAAGGAGTCCTGGATCTCCGCCGTCCTCCTTGACTGGGGATCGTGCGGCCGCGTGGTCTACGTCGACGACGTCCCCGTGGGCTTTGTCCTCTACGCGCCGCCGGCCTACGTCCCGCGCTCCTCGGCGTTCCCCACGAGCCCGCTCTCGCCGGATGCCGTCCAGCTCATGACGGCGTTCATCCTGCCTGGCTACCAAGGGCAGGGACTGGGCCGGGTGATGGTCCAGACAGTCGCCAAGGACCTGCTGCGCCGTGGCTTCAAAGCGATCGAGGCGTTCGGTGACGCCCGCTGGAAGGAACCCGCCTGTCTGCTGCCCGCCGATCATCTCCTGGCCGTGGGCTTCAAGACGGTCCGGCAGCATCCCAAGCATCCCCGTCTGCGCCTGGAGCTGCGCTCGACGCTCTCCTGGAAGGAAGACGTGGAGCATGCCCTGGACCGGCTGCTGGGAGCCGTGCAGAAGGAACCGGCGCTTCGACCGCTCTAAAGCGAATGGGCCAACCCGGTCGGGTTGGCCCATTCGTGTTTCACGTGAAACGTCACTCGGCGATGAACTCGTCGAGGTCGCGCACCAGCGCCGCCTTCGGCTTCGCACCGACGATCGTCTTGACGACCTCGCCGCCCTGGTAGACGTTGAGGGTCGGGATGGACATGACGCCGTACTTGGCGGCCGTGCCCGGGTTCTCGTCGATGTTGAGCTTGACGATCTCGATCTTGTCGCCGTGCTCGGCGGCAATGGCCTCGAGGGACGGAGCGATCTGGCGGCAGGGACCGCACCACTCGGCCCAGAAGTCCACCAGGACGGGCTTGTCGCTCTTGAGGACGTCCTGCTCGAAGGAGTCGTCGGTCACTTTCTTCAGGGTGCCGGCCACGGAGGGCTCCTTAACTTGATCGTACGGCGGGGCGGAGGAAGGGGAAGGTCAGACGGCGGTGGCTTCGGCCTTGGCCTCGTCCGCGAGGGCGGCGAGGAAGCGCTCGGCGTCGAGGGCGGCGGAGCAGCCGGTACCGGCGGCGGTGATCGCCTGGCGGTAGGTGTGGTCGACCACGTCACCGGCGGCGAAGACACCGGTGAGGTTGGTGCGGGTGGAGGGTGCGGCGACCTTCAGGTAGCCCTCCTCGTCCAGGTCGAGCTGGCCCTTGAACAGCTCGGTCCGCGGGTCGTGGCCGATCGCGATGAACAGACCCGTCACGGGCAGGTCCGACAGCTCGCCGGTCTTGACGTTGCGCAGCTTCAGACCGGACAGCTTCTGGTCACCCTGGACCTCGGCGACCTCGCTGTCCCAGACGAACTTGATCTTCGGGTCGCTGAAGGCGCGCTCCTGCATCGCCTTGGAGGCACGCAGGGTGTCACGGCGGTGGACGACCGTCACGGACTTGGCGAACCGCGAGAGGAAGGTAGCCTCCTCCATCGCGGTGTCACCACCGCCGATCACGGCGATGTCCTGGTCCTTGAAGAAGAACCCGTCACAGGTGGCGCACCACGAGACACCGCGACCGGACAGGGCGTCCTCGTTCGGCAGGCCCAGCTTGCGGTGCTGGGAGCCGGTGGCGACGATGACGGCCTTCGCGCGGTGGACCGTGCCCGCGGTGTCGGTGACGGTCTTGATCTCACCGGCCAGATCGACGGAGACGATGTCGTCCGGGATCAGCTCGGCGCCGAAGCGCTCGGCCTGCGCCCGCATGTTGTCCATGAGCTCGGGGCCCATGATGCCTTCGCGGAAGCCCGGGAAGTTCTCCACGTCAGTGGTGTTCATCAGCGCGCCACCAGCAGTGACGGCACCCTCGAACACCAGGGGCTTCAGCGACGCGCGCGCGGTGTAGAGCGCCGCCGTGTAGCCGGCGGGCCCGGAGCCGATGATGATCACGTTACGAACGTCGCTCACGGCTTGATTCCTCGTCTCTGGTCTGCGTCAGTCGACCGGTGGAGCCCCTTTCGGAGCTCTCACCCCACCCAACGGATCCTAAGGGGCCCGCATTCCCGGTGTGTCCGGGCACACGGGGATCGCACGCGGTAGACGTTGACCGCACAGACGGAGACGAGTTCGTCCGGGGACTCAGGGGCGAGGTCGAGCCAGGGATTCCTTGAGGAGAACCTTGCCGGCAGAGGCGGACTGCTGAGAGGCGCAGGCCGCGTCCACGACATAGACAGTGACCCGAGTGCTGTCGTCGGCGTCGGGCAGCACGACGAGATAGGCACTCTTACCGTCGTAGGTGCCGACCTTGGCGCCGAGGACATCGTCGCCGTGGCTGATCGCCTGCCGGACACAGTCGGGAACCGAGGGCTCGTTCTGGATGAGGGTGTTCGCGCTCTGGGTCGACGCGGGGCTGTTCGGCTCGGACCCGACGCCCGAGCGTGGCCGCTGACTGTCGGAGCCCGGCTGAGTGCCCTTCTTCGTGGCGAGCAGATCCTTCACCTGGCTCTCCACACTCTGGCCGGAGAACGCGCTGGCGGACGCCGACAGCGGGGGGTGAGTCACTGTCGGGGAGCCACCACTGCCGAGCGACTGCAGAACGAGAGTGCCGGCCCCCAGGACAGCGGCAGTCAGAACCGCACCCAGGACGACGGTCCTGCGGCGCCGTCCGCGCTCGCGCCCCTTCCGTCCCGGTCCCGACGACGCGCTCGGGCGCCCGGCGGGGCGGTCCGCCGGGATCGATGTTTCACGTGAAACACGAGCATGGGTCTCTACGGTGTCCGGCTCCTCGAACCCGGACACCAGGACGGGTGCGTCCAGGGCTTCAGGTGCGGTGGAAGCCAGCAGGGCCTCGGCGGCGAGGGCCGCGTCGATCCGGCCCACAACGTCCGCCGGCATGCGCGGCGGACCCGGCACGGCGCCCAGCAGCCCTCGGATCTCCTCCAGCGAGGCATGGACGTCCGCGCACAGCTCGCAGTCCTCCAGATGGCGTCGTACGTCCGTGCTTCGGCCCGGCGGGAGGAGGCCTTCGGTGAGGTCGGAGATCTCGGCGACGTCCGGGTGCCCGGTCGTGTCTGTCGAGGAAGTCACGCTCGCCCACCTCCGCCCTTCGCTACGGCTGGATCGCTCGGCCCTGTACCTCCGGAACCTCGGTCATGAGGCCCCGTCGCAGGTGGGACGGATGTCCCGTGCACCCGGTTCCGTCCCGGCCCGGGTTCTTTTTGGTCATCCGCAGGGTGGTCATCCGCGCTTCCGGGCCCCAGATGTGTCAGCAGGGGCAGAAGTCTGGCTCTGCCCCGCGCGCACCGGCTCTTCACCGTCCCTGTGGGCACATCGAGGATCCGGGCGGCCTCGGCCACGGGGTAACCCTGCATGTCCACGAGGACCAGAGCCGCACGCTGCTCATACGGAAGCGTGCCGAGCGCCTCAAGGAGCTGACGGTGCACATCGTTCCGCTCAGCAGGAGCGGAGGCCGACTCGTGTGGCTCCAGCAGCTGCTCCAGCCGCTCGGTGTCGTCAACCGGAGCGGTCTTCCTGGAGGCTGCCTTGCGGGCCCGGTCCAGGCAGGCGTTCACGGTGATGCGATGCAGCCAGGTCGTGACGGCCGACTGCCCTCGGAAGGTGTGCGCGGCCCGGTAGGCGGACACCAGCGCATCCTGGACGGCGTCAGCGGCTTCCTCCCGGTCCCCCAGCGTCCGCAGCGCCACCGCCCAGAGCCGATCCCGATGCCGCCGCACGATCTCACCGAAGGCCTCGGGGTCGCCATCCACATGGCGGGCGAGCAGATCCTGGTCGCTCACTCCGTCGTATCCGGCGCTGCCCTCTGCCATCTGCCCCCTCCGGGTCGGGTGAGACGTCAGCCCGTGAACTGGACTTCGCTGATGGCCTGCTTGTAGCCGGCGTCAGAGTACGTCTCGGCGTCGTATCCCGACTTCGGCACGGCCGTCAGCCACACGAGGACGTACTGCGTCTTCACGGACTTGGTGAGCTTCACCGTAGCGGTGGTACCGGTGGTCGTGACATAGCCGACCTTCGTCATCGAGTCCAGCGACCCAGGCGTCAGGGAGTCGGCCGTGTAAAGCTCGACCGTCGTGTGATCACCGGCGTAGCGAAGCCCGATGGTGGCGGCGCCGAGCTTCTTCACCGAGCCGAGGTCGTAGACGATGCCGACACCGGGCTTGAGCGGTGCGATCGGGGGGCCTTCGTTGAAGGACTTGGTCCGCCAGAACGTGGACGTGTTGTGGTCGTAGGTCTTGTCGACGTCGTTGGGGTGCTGGGCGTCTCCCTTGGCGACGAACTCCTGAGCGTTCTGGATCGCTATCGGCGCCTGCTTCGGCCTCTGGCCGCTCTTGTCGCCGCCGTCCTGCGTCTGCGTGTTGTTGTCGTTGGACTTGTCGACCTGGTCCATCAGCGCGTCCGCCAGCTGCCAGCTGCCCAGGCCCAGCGCGGCGATGAGGAGCGCTGAGACCGCCCACTTCAGGGCCTTGCCGGTGCGGCTCTGCAGCGGGGGCGGCGGGGTCGCGATCGGCTGCGTGGCACCGGGGCGCGGTGCGGGGCGGCCGTACGTGCCCTGCTGGTACGTCGTGCGCTGGTATTCCGGCGGGGCAGTGAACGCCGGCTCCGGCGGGCGGATGCGGGGCATCTCGCCGATCGCCTTGACCAGTTCCTCCGGCGTGGTGCACGGAGCCTCGTGACGCGAGGCGGTGGCACCGTCGTTGGCGAGGGCCCGCATGGCGAGTTCGGAGAGGCCGCGGTGGACACCGGCACGCACCTGGTCCGGTGCGATGAGGCCGATGGCCTTGGGCAGCCCGGACAGGCCGTAGGCGTCGTTCTCGTACGGCCAGCGCTGGGTCAGCGCGGCGTACAGCAGGGCGCCGATCGACTCGGTGTCGGTGCGCTGCGGCGTTTCGGAGCTGATGCCACGCAGCGCCGCGTTCACGGCGAGGCCGCGGATGCGCCACTGACCGGTGGAGGTGCGCAGGACGGCGTTCGGGTTCAGCCGCAGATGGGCGAGGCCCTCGCGGTGGGCTGCGGCCATGGCCGAGGCGATCTGACTGACCATCTGGTAGGCGTCGTGCGGCTCCAGCGGGCCGGCCGTCAGCAGCGTGGTCAGCTCGGTGGCGTCGGGCAGCCACTCGTGCACGACATAGACGAGGTCGTTCTCCTCGACGGCGTCGAGGACCTGAACGAAACGTGGGTCGCCGAGCAGTGCGGAGGAACGGGCTGCGGCCAGCACGGACCGGGCCCGCGCATGGTCCGCGGGGAGGATGTGGACGCCGACGGCACGGCGGAGCTTCTCGTCGACCGCACGCCAACTGCTGAATCCGTCCAGACGGGTGACGCACTCCTCGAGACGGTAGCGTCTGGCGAGCTTGTGACCGCTGTGCAGTTCTGGAGGCGAGGTCTTCTGCGCGGGACCCTCCGCTCCACCGCTCCCCTGTGCCTGGTCGCTGTCCGTGTCCAGCTCCGGGTTCTGGGCCACCCCGTCGGCCGTGGACTGGTCCGCCTTGGCGGTCAGCGGCTGTTCGCCGCTGTTGTCTGCCACGTCGACGGCAGCCGTGCTCCGTTCCGCCACCGTCGTCCCTGCCTCCCCATCCGTTGCACGCTGTCCGACGCCGAATCCAATTGTGCCCACAGTCTGCCGCTATGCACGACACACAGCAGCGGACGAAGGTTGTGCGCCTACCCCCGCCTCAGCGACCCAGTCGCCCGCGCACCATTCCCACGAGAGAGTTCAGTTCCTCGATCCGCATCCGGCGAGCCGCCACGAAGAAGACACCGAGCAGCACGGCGCTGCCGACGAGCAGCGCGGCGAGGGAGCCGACGACGCCCTGTCCGAGGGTGTGCCCGACGCCGTAACAGGCCGCGCCGCTGAGCAGGGCCGCCGGCACCGAGGCGATGCCGAGCCGCGCATAGGTGCGCAGCACCCGGCTGCCGTCCAGGTCGCCGCCGAGCCGCTTGCGCAGCCGCTGCCAGGCGACGCCCACACCGATCGCGTAGGCGAGGCCGTACACGGCCGCCATGCCCGCCACCGCCCAGCGGGACGGCAGTGCGAAGTAGCAGAGCACGGAGGCGCCCGCGTTGACCGCCGCCACGATCACGGTGTTGTAGAAGGGCGTGCGGGTGTCCTCGTAGGCGTAGAAGGCCCGCAGGACGACGTACTGCACGGAGTACGGGATCAGGCCGAGGCCGAAGGCCATCAGCATGTAACCGGTGTTGACGGCCGCGTTGGTGGACGCGGAGCCGAAGATCAGCGTGCACATCGGGATGCCGAGGGCGACGAAGCCGAAGGAGATGGGGACGATGGCGACCGCGGTCGTCCGCAGGCCCTGGGAGATGTCGTCGCGGACGGCGCCGCCGTCACCCTCGGCGGCCGAGCGGGAGATGCGCGGCAGCAGTGCGGCCATCAGGGACACCGTGATGATGGCCTGCGGCAGCCCCCAGATCAGCTGCGCATTGGCGTAGGCGGCGAAGCCGGTGCCCGCGATGCCGGAGTCCTTGCCGGCCGCGGTGGACAGCTGGGTCACGATCATCGCGCCGGCCTGGTTGGCGAGGACGAACAGAACCGTCCACTTGGCGAGCATCGCGGCCTTGCCCAGGCCGTGGCCCTTCCAGTCGAAGCGCAGTCTGATCCGGAAGCCGGTCTCGCGCAGGTACGGGATCATGGCGAGGGCCTGCACGACCAGACCGAGCAGCACACCGACGCCGAGCAGCCGCTGGCCCTCCGGCGGGATGCTGGTGACGGTCATGTGGGAGTTCGCGGCGGTGCCGTAGACCCAGATGAACATGCCGAGCGTCACGATGATGACGATGTTGTTCAGGACCGGGGTCCACATCATCGCGCCGAACTTGCCGCGCGCGTTGAGGATCTGGCCCATCACCACGTGGATGCCCATGAAGAAGATCGAGGGCAGGAAGTAGCGGGTGAAGGTGACCGCCACGTCGTTGGCCGCCGGGTTGGTCGCGATCGGGTTCGACAGCATCCGGACCAGGAGTGGCGCCGCGAACATCGCGAGACCGGTCAGTGCGGCCAGGGCCACCATCACGAGGGTCAGCAGCCGGTTGGCGAAGGCCTCGCCGCCGTCCTCGTCCTCCTTCATGGAGCGCACCAGCTGGGGCACGAAGACGGAGTTGAGGCCGCCGCCGACGGTGAGGATGTAGATCATCGTCGGCAGCTGGTACGCCACCTGGAACGAGTCGGCGAGGAAGCCGAGACCCAGCGCGGCGGCGATCAGCGCGGAGCGGATGAATCCGGTGAGCCGGGAGACCATCGTGCCCGCCGCCATGACGGCGCTGGACTTCAGCAGCCCGGACGCGCGTCCGCCCTTCTTCGCGGCGGGAGCGGCCGGAGCGGCCGGAGCGGAGGCCTGAGCCGGACCGGCGGGCTCGGGCGCCGCGGCCGGTGCCGGCACGGGCGGCTGGACCGGGTTTCCGGCGGCAGGGGGACCGGACTGGTAGGGGGGCTCGACGTGCTGGTTCGCGTACTGCGGGCTCTGGGCGTGCGGCGGCCCCGGGTAGGGAGCCGAAGGGCCCTGCCCGGCGCCCTGCGCGGCAGCCGGGCCGGGGACCGGCGGGTCCATCGGCGCGGGGCCGGCGCCCTGCTGCTGGTCCCGGAAGAGGTGAGCGAAGGCGTCCGGCTCGTGGTACTCCTCGCCGGAGTGCGTGACCAGGTCGTCGACGCCCACGAACTGGGTCGTGCGGGGGTTGTCGCCGTACGGCAGGTAGGGGCTCGCGCTCTCCGGCTCCGGCGCCGGGGTCTGGGCCCACACGCGCGGGTCCGGGGCGTAGGGCGACTGGGCCGGCGTGGCGTACAGCGGCTGCTGCGGCTCGTACGAGCCCGGGGGCGGCGGCGGGTGCGCGGCACGGTCGTAGAGCGCCTCGGCGACCGGGTCCTGGGCGGCGAGGTCCTGCGCCCGGTAGGGGTCCTGGTCGTAGGCGTCCTGGAGGTACATGTCCGCTGGGGGCTGCGGGGGCACCTGGCCGGGCTCGGGCGGCGGCTCGGGGTAGCCCGAGCCGGCGGCGCCCTGGCCGCGGTCACCGTCGTACGGCGCGTTCATGGTTACCCCACCTCATCGTCCCGGGCCACACCGGCCACGACATCGCTCAACGGTCCACTCTCTCACCCGTCCCGGACGGGTCGGCGCTTTCCGGTGCGGTGTCCGGCGCAGGGTCACTCGGCTGCTCCCGGTCGTCTGCCCCCGAACGGGCGTCCGACTCCTCCGGGAGACGATCGCCGGGGGCGCCGGGGTTCCCCGGTTCGTCGTCGGGGTCCTCCCCCGCACCGTCGGGGCCGTTGTCGTCGGCCTGACGGGCGGCCGCGCGCTTGCGCTGGGTGTACATCCGGAAGCCGGCGAGGACCAGGAGGAGCACACCGCCGCCGATGACCAGCATGACGGTGGGCGTGACCTCGGTGACCTTCACATCGAAGCTGACCGGGTCGCCGTACTCCTGGCCGTCCTCGGTGTACATCTGGGCGATGACCGTGACCCGGCCGTTGGCGTTGGCCGAGGTGGTGAACTTCACGGACTGGCTGTGGCCGCCGGAGACGTCGACGGGCTGCTCGTAGTAGGCCTGGCCGCCGATCTTCAGCCGGGTCGGCTGCGTCGAGGTGAGCCGCAGGACCAGGTGGCTCACGGGCTGGACGAGGTTGTTCTGGACGGTCACCGGGATGGTGGCGCTGCGTCCGGAGAGCTTGGTCTCGGACTTGTCGATCAGCTTGACCTGTTCGGCGAGGTCGTCGAGCCAGTTCTCCACATCGCCCCGGAAGCTGTCCGCCTCCGTGCTGCGGCCTCGCCACGAGGTGGACATCTCACGGTTTATGGCCCGCCCGAACGGGGTGACCACGCGGGACTGGTCGCTGAGGATCACCTTGAAGTTGTCGAGCTTGTCCTGCGTGCGCGCGATCTGCTCGAAGGCCGTCCTCGGCGGTTCCTGCTTGCGCAGCGAGGAGGGGTAGACGGACGTGGAGGGGATGCGCGTGGTGGCGCTCGCGTCGGGCTTGGCCTTGGCCGCCGCGGTGAGGTTCTGCGACTGGGACCAGTTCCCGCCCTGGAGCGCCTGCACCGCCGCCGCCATCGCCTGCGCCTGGCTCGCCGACGGCATCCGCTGCGGGGCGACGACGATGCTGCGCTGCTCGTCCGTCTGCGCGTTCACTTCCAGGCTCTGGGCCAGGAACTCCTGCACCGAGAGCGTCGCCGAATCCGCCTTGGTCAGATCGCCCTCGAAGGCCGTGGACAGCCGTGCGTCGGCCACCACCGCGGTCGTACCTCCGCCGACCGGGCGGGCGGCCGAGGGGGTGTAGGTCAGCCCGGCGGTCTCCTGGAGGCTGTCGCTGCGGGCGATCACGCGGTCGGCACCGGCGGACGTGGCGACCTTCATGATCGACGGGTCGACGGCGCCTTCCACGGGCCAGGCGAAGTCGGTGGTCGGCGTGACGTGGAGCACGGTCTTCACGGTGGTGCCGGCGACGTCGGTGGCGTCCTTGAGGTGGCTGAGGGAGCCGGTGACGCGGGTGCCGTTGTGCGCGAGGGAGGCGAGGTCCGGGTCGGCGAAGGGCAGCGCGACGACCTCCTTGCCCACCACGGCCTTCTGCAGGTTGGCCAGCCACTGCTTGGCGACCGCCTGGTGGGTGCCGGCCGTGGTGGTGGCGCCGTCGCCCTGGATCCGGTAGTTGCCTGCCATCGCGTCCACCGACGCCAGCAGGTCCGGGTCGATCACCCAGGTGACGTCCAGGTCCTTGCCCAGCTCCAGCATCTGGTCCAGCCGACCGCCCGGGGCGATCTCCTTGGCCAGGTCGTCGTTGAGGAAGACCGGCGTCTGCAGCTCGCCTGCGCCCGTCCTGGCCGTCATGTGGACCGAGGAGATCAGCGGCCACAGGAACGTCGTCTTCGTCTTCGTGTCGGCCTCGGAGGGCTGCCACGGCAGGAACGTCCGCTGGATGCCGAGCATCTGCTCATAGGGCTGTGCGGAGGTCTGGCCGGAGAGGGAGACCCCGAACTCGTAGACACCGTCCTCGCCGAGGTCCAGCTTGTCCACCGGGACCGAGATGCTGAAGTGCTCGGCGACGCCCGGAGCGAGCTTCGAGAACTTCTGCTCGTACTTTCCGCCGACCTCGCTGCCGGTGCCGCTCGGGATGTCGTCGGAGTGCCGGGAGATGCCGTCGATCGCCGAGCGCGTGTTCAGCAGGGGACCCACCCGCAGGCCCACGTGGGCGCCGGTGACGGCCTGCTTGCCGTTGTTGGTCACCGTGCCCGACACGGTCAGCGTGTCCCCGTCCGTGGGGGCGCTCGGGCTGAGCGTGTCCAAGGAGACCGAGACGCTGTCCGAGGAGGCGGCCTGGGCCGGCCCCGCGGCGTGCAGCTGGAGGAGTCCCGCCAGCAGGGGCGCCCCGGCGAGCAGTGCTCCGGTGCGCCGCATCCAGCGGCGGGCAGGTGAGGCACTGGTCCCCTGGAAGTGAGCCGCCTCGGCCACGCGCTCGTCCGTCCCTCGTCGTCGTCAGTGGTCGTCGGAATGTGCGTCCACGCATGGTAACGAGGCGCGCTGAGGGGAAGTGCCGCGGTCCGCTCCACAAGATCGGGGGAGAGCGGCGCCACGTCCCCTATATCCAGTATCGAGGGGAGAGCAGAGGTACGCCGTAACCGCAGCCCTTGTGCACGTATGCCGGGAGGAGTCCCTGCCGTCTAATCGGGGCGCCCGGGGGCGCCGGGGCCACGTACCCTCTTCTGTTGTGCCGAACTCCCACGATGACAATCCCTCTGCCCTGAGCCAGGCGCAGCAACGCGCTGTGAGCGAGCTGCTACGGGTGGCCCCCGTCGCCGACGACCTCGCCCGCCGTTTCCAGGAGGCCGGCTTCTCGCTCGCCCTCGTGGGAGGCTCGGTCCGCGACGCGCTGCTCGGCCGGCTCGGGAACGACCTGGACTTCACCACGGACGCGCGCCCCGAGGACGTACTGAAGATCGTGCGGCCGTGGGCGGACGCCGTCTGGGAGGTCGGGATCGCCTTCGGCACCGTCGGCGCGCAGAAGGACGCCCGTGTCGGAGACACGGATTGGCGCTTTCAGATCGAGATCACCACCTACCGGTCGGAGGCGTACGACCGCACCTCGCGCAAGCCCGAGGTGTCGTACGGCGACTCCATCGAGGAGGACCTGGTCCGCCGAGACTTCACGGTCAACGCGATGGCCGTGGCGCTGCCGGAGAAGGAGTTCATCGACCCGCACGGGGGTCTCGACGACCTCGCGTCCCAGGTGCTGCGCACCCCCGGCACGCCTGAGGAGTCGTTCTCGGACGATCCGCTGCGGATGATGCGGGCCGCCCGGTTCGCCGCCCAGCTGGACTTCGAGGTCGCCCCCGAGGTCGTCACCGCGATGACGGACATGGCCGGGCGGATCGAGATCGTCTCCGCCGAGCGGGTCCGGGACGAGCTGAACAAGCTGATCCTCTCCGCCTGCCCGCGCAAGGGCCTGGCCCTGCTCGTCGACACCGGCCTTGCCGACCACGTCCTGCCCGAGCTGCCGGCCCTGCGTCTGGAGAGTGACGAGCACCATCGGCACAAGGACGTGTACGAGCACACGCTGATCGTGCTGGAGCAGGCGATCGCGCTGGAGGAGGACGGTCCCGACCTCACGCTGCGTCTGGCGGCGCTGCTGCACGACATCGGCAAGCCGCGCACGCGCCGCTTCGAGTCGGACGGCCGGGTCTCGTTCCATCACCACGAGGTGGTCGGCGCGAAGATGACCAAGAAGCGCATGACCGCCCTGAAGTACTCGAACGATCTGGTGAAGGACGTCTCACGTCTGGTCGAACTCCACCTGCGCTTCCACGGCTACGGCACAGGCGAGTGGACGGACTCCGCGGTACGCCGCTACGTCCGTGACGGGGGTCCGCTCCTGGACCGCCTGCACAAGCTGACCCGCTCCGACTGCACCACGCGGAACAAGCGGAAGGCGGCCGCGCTGTCGCGGGCCTACGACGGCCTGGAGGAGCGCATCGCCCAGCTCCAGGAGCAGGAGGAGCTGGACGCGATCCGTCCGGACCTCGACGGCAACCAGATCATGGAGATCCTGGGCGTCGGTCCCGGCCCCGTCGTGGGCAAGGCGTACAAGCACATGCTGGAGCTGCGCCTGGAGAACGGCCCGATGGAGCACGACGCTGCGGTGGCGGCTCTCAAGGAGTGGTGGGCCGAGCAGGGCTGAGGCCGTCGGCGAGGTTGTGTTTCACGTGAAACATGACCCGGGGTCTTATCGAGGGGGCGATGTTTCACGTGAAACATCGCCCCCGTTGCTGTCCCGGTGTTGTCCGAACCGAGCCATCGCCGCAGCGACCCCGGCATAGATCAGGGCAACGAACACGACCAGGACCACTGACCGGCCGTCCGGTGGCAGCATCACGGAGGCCACTCCGGCAGCACCCACGAAAGCGACGTTGAAGAGGACGTCGTACACGGAGAAGATCCGGCCGCGGAAGCCGTCCTCGACCGACGACTGGACGATCGTGTCCGTGGAGATCTTGGCACCCTGGGTGATCAGACCCAGGATGAAGGTCGCGACGAGCAGCGGGCCGGTGGCGAACGGCAGGCCGAGTGCGGGTTCCAGAACCGCGGCCGCGCCGGAGCAGACCACGATCCAGCGACCGGGTCCGAGGCGCCCCGCTGCCCCCGGTGTCACCACGGCGGCCGCGAAGAAGCCCGCGCCGGACACCGCCAGCGCGAGCCCGAGCAGGCGGAGCCCTTCGTCGGGGGTCGAGGAGAGGGCGTACCGGCACAGCATGAGCAGCAGAACGAGGAGCGCGCCGTAACAGAAGCGCATCAGCGTCATCGCGACGAGCGCCCAGGCCGCTTCCCGGCGCCGGGGCTCGACCAGATGCCGGACGGCGGCAAGGAGATCGCGTGCCGTCTCGGCGAGTGCGGTCCCCAGATAGGGGCGGGCAAGCGTCCGGTCGGGGCCGAGGAGCGCAGGAGGCATGGTCAGCGAGGTCAGAGCGGCGCACAGATAGAGGAAGGCGCCGAGCAGGACCACTGCGGCATCGGAGCCCGATGCCACGAGGCGTACGACGAAGGCGAGGCTGCCGCCGGCAGTCGCTGCGAGCGTGCCGGCCGTCGGGGACAGCGAGTTGGCGATCACCAGGCGCTCGGCGTCGACCACGCGCGGCAAAGAGGCGGACAGGCCGGCGAGGACGAAGCGGTTGACGGCCGTGACGCACAGCGCGGAGACATAGAACAGCCAGTCCGGCACATGGCTGACCATCAGCACGGCGGTGGCCGCCGCCAGCAGCGCGCGCAGCAGGTTGCCGTAGACGAAAACCTGTCGGCGCCGCCACCGGTCCAGCAGGACGCCGGCGAAAGGGCCGACCAGTGAGTAGGGCAGCAGCAGGACCGCCATCGCCGAGGCGATGGCCGTGGCCGAGGCCTGTTTCTCCGGGGAGAAGACGACGTACGCGGCAAGTGCGACCTGATAGACACCGTCGGCGCCCTGGGAGAGCAGGCGTACGGCGAGCAGGCGCCGGAAGTTCCGGAAGCGGAGCAGGACGCGCAGGTCGCGAACGACGGGCATAGGGCACAGCCTCACACATGCGAGAGGGTCCCCGGGTGTGGAAACCCGGGGACCCTCACAGCCCTGGCAGGAGCGTTCTCAGACGAGCGACGGACTCAGCGCTCGACCTCGCCGCGGATGAACTTCTCGACGTTCTCGCGGGCCTCGTCGTCGAAGTACTGGACCGGCGGGGACTTCATGAAGTACGAGGACGCCGACAGGATCGGGCCGCCGATGCCGCGGTCCTTGGCGATCTTCGCGGCGCGCAGGGCGTCGATGATGATGCCGGCGGAGTTCGGGGAGTCCCAGACCTCGAGCTTGTACTCCAGGTTCAGCGGGACGTCGCCGAAGGCGCGGCCCTCGAGGCGGACGTACGCCCACTTGCGGTCGTCCAGCCAGGCGACGTAGTCGGACGGGCCGATGTGGACGTTCTTGTCACCGAGGTCCCGGTCGGGGATCTGGGAGGTGACGGCCTGCGTCTTGGAGATCTTCTTGGACTCGAGGCGGTCACGCTCGAGCATGTTCTTGAAGTCCATGTTGCCGCCGACGTTCAGCTGCATCGTGCGCTCCAGGCGCACGCCACGGTCCTCGAACAGCTTCGCCATGACGCGGTGCGTGATGGTGGCGCCGACCTGGGACTTGATGTCGTCACCGACGATCGGGACGCCCGCCTCGGTGAACTTGTCCGCCCACTCCTTGGTGCCGGCGATGAAGACCGGGAGGGCGTTGACGAAGGCGACCTTGGCGTCGATGGCGCACTGGGCGTAGAACTTCGCCGCGTCCTCGGAGCCGACGGGCAGGTAGCAGACGAGCACGTCGACCTGCTTGTCCTTGAGGACCTGGACGACGTCGACCGGCTCCTCGGCGGACTCCTCGATGGTGAGGCGGTAGTACTTGCCGAGGCCGTCGAGGGTGTGGCCGCGCTGGACCGTGACGCCGGTGGTCGGAACGTCCGCGATCTTGATGGTGTTGTTCTCGGAGGCGCCGATCGCGTCCGCGAGGTCGAGGCCGACCTTCTTGGCGTCGACGTCGAAGGCAGCGACGAACTCGACGTCACCGACGTGGTAGTCGCCGAACTGCACGTGCATCAGGCCGGGGACCTTCGACGCCGGGTCGGCGTCCTTGTAGTACTCGACTCCCTGCACCAGCGACGCGGCGCAGTTGCCCACGCCGACGATGGCTACGCGAACCGAACCCATTCCGGTTGCTCCCTGTGTGTACGAGTGAGGCCCTGAGTGGGACTCACGTGGCGGTGTCGTCGGGCGTATCCGGCCGGGAGGTCTTCCCGGGCCGGGGCAGGCCGCCCGTCGATCCATGTGTGGTGTCCTGCTGAGCGGACCCCCCGGATACGGAACCCTTCAGGTCCCGCCCGGCCCGCTCGCTCTCGATGAGCTCGTTCAGCCAGCGCACTTCGCGCTCCACGGACTCCATCCCGTGGCGCTGGAGCTCAAGCGTGTAGTCGTCGAGGCGCTCCCGGGTGCGCGCCAGAGAAGCGCGCATCTTCTCAAGGCGCTCCTCCAGGCGGCTGCGCCGGCCCTCCAGCACGCGCATGCGCACATCGCGCGAGGTCTGCCCGAAGAAGGCGAACCGTGCGGCGAAGTGCTCGTCCTCGTACGCGTCGGGACCGGTCTGTGAAAGAAGCTCCTCGAAGTGCTCCTTACCTTCTGCCGTCAACCGGTACACGATCTTCGCGCGGCGTCCGGCGAGGGGAGCGGCGAGGGCGTCCTCATGGGTGCTGCTGCCCGGTTCCTCGATCAACCAGCCGTTGGCGACCAGCGTCTTGAGACAGGGGTACAGGGTCCCGTAGCTGAACGCCCGGAACACACCCAGCGACGTGTTGAGTCGTTTGCGCAGCTCATAGCCGTGCATCGGGGACTCGCGCAGCAGCCCGAGTACGGCGAACTCGAGGATGCCGGAACGCCGGCTCATGAGCGCCTCCTCTCGGTCCGCCACGTCTTATCTCGCGCTGATGTATCGACTCGATACATCACGACGATAGAACGGCCTTCCGTATGCGACAAGAGGGAAGACGGTGAACGGGATCACATCACCGATTCGTAGGAGGCGAGTTGCCTGTTTTGGGGTGAACTTCGGGCCTCGGAGGGTTTTGGCGGTGCGTAGTCTGTGCGGCATGCACACCACCGGGAACCACGTGACGCCGGGGGGCGTCCTCGTCCCCGGTGCAGTACGGGTGAATGCGGAACCGACCACATCCGTACTTCGGGGGGACCGGAAACCAGCCGCCGTTTCCAGGCGCGCACGGGTGCGCCTGCCCGAGGAGTAATCGTTCGATGAGCGAGCACCGTCGCAAACCGCCGCAGCCGCAGGGAGGCGGACGTGCCGCGGCCCGACGCGGCCAGTCCGGCTCGTCCTCCGGCCGCCGTGCGGCACCGCGAGGCGCCACCGGGTCTTCTGCCGACTCCTATGGTTCCAGTTCCCATGGGTCGGACTCGTACGGCTCGGGAGGTGAAGAGCGTCCCTACGGCGGCCGTGCCGAGGCCCGCCGGGCGGCGCAGAGAGCCGGCGGCCGACGCCGCGCCGCCGACAACGCAGGTCCGGGCGGCCGGCGCGGCGGTCCCGGCGGGACCGGCCCTGGGCGCGGCAGAGGCCGCGCGGCGACAGCACCCGGCAAGAAGCGGTTCATCGACTACCCCCGGGCGGGCAAGTACGGCTGGCAGCGCTGGGTGCCGTCCTGGAAGCTTGTCTCGGGACTGTTCATCGGCTTCGTCGGCTGCCTGGTCGCCGCCGTGGGTATCGGGTTCGCGATGGTGCAGATCCCCAGCGAGAACATCGCCGCACAGTCGCAGAACAACGTCTACTACTGGGCCGACAAGACTCAGATGGTGGCAACGGGCACCGGCGTGAACCGTCAGAACGTCACCATCGACAAGATCCCCGAGGCCATGCAGTGGGCCGTGATCTCGGCGGAGAACAAGAGCTTCTACCAGGACTCGGGTGTCGACCCCATGGGTATCGCCCGAGCCCTGGCCAACATGGCGCGAGGCGGTCAGACGCAGGGTGGTTCGACCATCACCCAGCAGTTCGTCAAGAACACGTACCTCAGCCAGGACCAGACCGTCACCCGCAAGTTCCGCGAGATGTTCATCTCCATAAAGGTGGGTGCCAAGCTCTCGAAGCCGCAGATCCTCCAGGGCTATCTGAACACCTCGTACTACGGCCGCGGTGCCTATGGCATCCAGGCCGCCGCCCAGACCTACTACGGCAAGGACGCGGTCAAGCTCACACCCAGCGAGTGCGCCGTCCTCGCGGCTCTGTTGAAGGGCGCGACGTACTACGACCCGGCGGGCAACCCCGACCTCGACAAGTCGGCGACGCAGGCAGCCAACACCAGGCGTTCGCAGGAGCGCTGGGCCTGGATCCTCGGCGAGATGCACAAGGACAAGCACCTCTCCGACGCCGAATACAAGACGGCCCTCAGTAAGTACCCCACGCCCCAGGGCCGCAAGGCGACCAAGGGCATGACCGGCCAGATCAGCTACCTCGTCGACACGGCCAAGAAGTACGTCCTCGCCCACTCCGACATCACGGAGGCGGACTTCGACAGGGGCGGCTACCAGATCTACACGACCTTCAAGAAGGACAAGGTCAACGCGCTGAGCGCGGCCGTGAAGAAGGTCCAGAAGGACCGCCTCGACCCGAAGCACCGCAGCCTGGACAAGTACGTCCAGTTCGGCGCGGCGTCCGTGAAGCCGAACGACGGAGCGATCGTCGCTCTCTACGGCGGTGACGGCTACGAGAACGGCCACTTCACCAACAACGCCGACACCTCGGGTGTCCCCGTCGGTTCGACCTGGAAGCCGTTCGTGCTGGCCGCGGCCATGGAGTACGGCACGTTCAAACGTCCCGGCACGCCGGTCTCGCCGCTGAGCAAGTACAACGGCAACGACCATCTCAAGGTCATGAGGCCGGACGGGTCGTACTACCTCAACAAGGACAACTCGACCTTCTTCCAGAACAACGAGAGCCCTCACAAGTGGGGCTACATCACCCTGCGCAAGGCGATGGAGCAGTCCATCAACACGCCCTTCGTGCAGCTGGGCGTCGATGTCGGCATGTCGAAGGTCCGGGACGTGGCCCGATCGGCCGGCATCCTCGACCAGAGCATGTCCCAGGACCTCAACCCGTCGTTCGCCATCGGTACGTCCACTCCGAGCGCGATCCGCATGGCTGATGCCTACGCGACCTTCGCGGCGTCCGGCAAGCAGGTGGATCCGTACTCGGTGACGGCCGTGAAGAAGGACGGCGAGGACCAGGAGGGCTTCCACAAGCCCAAGGTCAAGCAGGCCATGGAAGCGAAGATCGCCAACAACGTCACCGACGTCCTGGAGAACGTCATCCAGAACGGTACGGGAACGAACGCCAAGGCCCTGGGTCGTACGGCGGCGGGCAAGACCGGTACCACCGACAAGAACAAGTCGGCCTGGTTCGTCGGCTACACCCAGCAGCTGTCGACCTCCGTGGCGATGTTCCGGGAGAACCCCAAGGACCACGAGCTGCTCTCCATGAACGGCACGGCGGGCAAGGACTCCATCCACGGTGGTGACATCCCGACGCTGGTGTGGACCGAGTACATGAAGGCCGCGCTGAAGAACCAGAACGACCTCGGCTTCCCGGAGGCCGAGAAGATCGGCGAGATCCAGGACGAGGCGGGGGCGCCTTCCCCGACCCCGTCGGCCACCATCACGCCGAGCGAGACGCCCAGCGACTCACCGAGCCCGACGCCGAGCGACACGGCCACGTCCCCGTCTCCGTCGCCGAGCGATTCCTGCCAGTTCGGCTGGGGCAACAACTGCAACGGCAGCAACGGCGGGAACGGGAACGGTGGCACGGACGGAGGCACGACTCCCACGCCGACAGTCACCGACACCACCGGCACCGGCAACAGCAGAGGTAACGGAAACGGAGGCATCTTCGCAGGTCAGAACGGCTAGCCAGGCAGTCTGACCGGTTGGCGGCCACATCGTCCGCCACGGGTGTTTCACGTGAAACGAGGGCCGCCGCACCCACGAGGTGCGGCGGCCCTCGGCGTATTCCTAGCCAGGTACGGCAGGATGTGGCCCATGCCCAGTGCAGAGATGACGCCCGCGAGCATGCACGAGCCGGAGCCTGTGCGACCCGCCGGTGCGGAACCGGTGCGGCCGACCAGGGAGGACGAGGTCGCCGCGGCCGGAAGTGAGCTGATCGGGGGCCCCATCGGGCGCCGTGCCCTGCTCGGGACGTCCTGGTGGACACCCCTGCGGGTCATCACGATCGTCGCGATCGGCATGTTCGCGCTCGGCCTCGTCCAGAAGGCGCCCTGCTACCACAGCGGCTGGTTCTTCGGCGCCAGCTCGCAGTACACGCACGCCTGCTACTCGGACATCCCTCACCTCTACCAGGGGCGTGGTTTCGCCGACGGGCTGGTGCCGTACTTCGACAAGCTCCCGGGTGACATGGACTACCTCGAATACCCGGTGCTGACCGGCGTGTTCATGGAGGTGGCCGCCTGGCTCACGCCCGGCAGCGGCAGCATCCAGCACCAGGAGCAGTGGTACTGGTTCGCCAACGCCGGGATGCTGATGGTCTGTGCGGCCGTCATCGCGGTCTGTGTGACCCGCACCCACCACCGTCGCCCTTGGGACGGCCTGCTGGTCGCTCTGGCGCCTGCCGCCGCCCTCACGGCCACCATCAACTGGGACCTGCTCGCAGTGGCCCTGACGGCCGCCGCGATGCTGATGTGGTCACGGGGCCGCGCCGTCGCCTTCGGAGTCCTCCTGGGGCTTGCCACGGCCGCCAAGCTCTATCCGGTCTTTCTGCTCGGCCCGCTGCTCGTCCTGTGCTGGCGGGCCGGCAAGTGGCGGGAGTTCTTCCAGGCTGTGGCCGGAGCCGTCGTCGCCTGGCTCGTCGTGAACCTGCCGGTGATGATCTTCGCCTTCCAGGGCTGGTCGAAGTTCTACAGGTTCAGCCAGGAGCGGGGCGTCGACTTCGGCTCCTTCTGGCTGATCTGGGCCCAGAACACCAGCCACCCACCTACCACCGACTTCGTGAACACCACCGCCACCGGACTGGTGGTGCTGTGCTTCCTCGGTATCGCGGCACTGACGTTCACCGCCCCGCGCCGGCCGCGCTTCGCCCAGCTCGTCTTCCTGATGGTGGCGGCCTTCATCCTCACCAACAAGGTCTACTCCCCGCAGTACGTCCTCTGGCTGGTGCCGCTGGCGGTCCTCGCCCGGCCCAAGTGGCGGGACTTCCTGATCTGGCAGGCGTGCGAGGTGGCGTACTTCCTGGGCATCTGGATGTACCTCGCCTACACGACCAGCGGGGATGCCCACAAGGGTCTGCCGACGCAGGGCTACCACTGGGCGATCGCGGTGCACCTGCTGGGCACCCTGTACCTGTGCGCCGTCGTCGTACGTGACATCCTCATGCCCGAGCGGGACGTGGTGCGCCGCTCCGGCGACGACGATCCCTCGGGCGGGGTCCTCGACGGCGCGGAGGACGTCTTCGTCCTGGGCGCGGCGGCCCATCCCC
This sequence comes from Streptomyces sp. NPDC031100, assembly GCF_055570785.1. NCBI lineage: Bacteria > Bacillati > Actinomycetota > Actinomycetes > Kitasatosporales > Streptomycetaceae > Streptomyces > Streptomyces sp. NPDC031100. Next base: position 262,796 of record NZ_JBVIGN010000010.1, on the reverse strand, counting down.
CGCGGCACGCCGCCCACTTCGATGCGCCTCAGGTCGACTGGGGCAGGCCGATGCCACCGCCTCGCGAGGACCGTTCGCTCTGAGCGAACACCGCCTGGGTGGGCCCTCGGTGGCCCTTCGGCGGGCATGAAGGCGGGCATGAAGAAGGCCGTACACGAGCGCCTCGTGTACGGCCCTTTCGCTTCGGTGGTCCGGCCTAGCGGTCGACGATCCGGTCGAACTGCGTGGTGGTGTGCCGCAGATGGGCCACCAGCTCGTCACCGACCTTCGGCTCGGGAGCGTCGGAGGGGACGAACAGGATCGACACCTGCATGTGCGGCGGCTCGGCGAACCAGCGCTGCTTGCCGCCCCAGACGAACGGAGAAAGGTTCCGGTTGACCGTGGCGAGGCCGGCCCGTGCGACGCCCTTGGCGCGCGGCATGACGCCGTGCAGGGCCTTCGGGGCCTCCAGGCCCACCCCGTGCGACGTACCGCCCGCCACGACCACCAGGAAGCCGTCCGAGGCCGCCTTCTGCTGCCGGTAGCCGAAGCGGTCGCCCTTCGCCACACGTGTGACGTCCAGGACGGCGCCGCGGTACTCGGTGGCCTCGTGGTCCCCCAGCCACAGCCGGGTGCCGATGCGGGCGCGGAACCGGGTCTGCGGGAACTGCTGCTGGAGCCGGACGAGTTCCTCGGCCTTGAGGTGGCTGACGAACATGGTGTGCAGCGGCAGCCGGGCCGCGCGCAGCCGGTCCATCCAGCCGATGACCTCCTCGACGGCGTCCGAGCCGTCGGTGCGGTCCAGCGGCAGATGGATGGCGAAGCCCTCCAGCCGGACGTTCTCGATGGCGGCGTGCAGCTGCGGCAGGTCCTGCTCGCTGATGCCGTGCCGCTTCATCGAGGACATCACCTCGATGACGACACGGGCGCCCACGAGGCCGTACACACCGTCGATGGACGACACCGAGCGGATCACGCGGTCCGGCAGCGGGACGGGTTCCTCACCGCGCCGGTACGGCGTCAGCACCAGCAGGTCACCGCTGAAGAAGTCCTTTATGCGCGCGGCCTCGTACGTGGTGCCGACGGCGAGGACGTCCGCGCCCAGGCGCGTGGCCTCCTCCGCCAGCCGGTCGTGCCCGAAGCCGTAGCCGTTGCCCTTGCAGACCGGGACGAGGCCCGGGAACTGCTCGTGCACGTGCTTGTGGTGCGCCCGCCAGCGCGCGGTGTCGACGTAGAGCGTGAGCGCCATGGCCGGACCCGGAACCTTTCTCGTGGGCTGCGGTGTGTCAGAGGTGTGAGAGCTGCGAAGGCTATGGAATCAAATGCCCGGGGCTCAGCGGCGCGACATGTAGATGTCGAGCGCCTTGTGGAGCAGCTTGTTCAGCGGGAAGTCCCACTCGCCCAGGTACTCGGCGGCCTGGCCACCGGTGCCGACCTTGAACTGGATCAGGCCGAAGAGGTGATCCGTTTCGTCCAGCGAGTCGGAGATCCCGCGCAGGTCGTAGACGGTGCCGCCGAGCGCGTAGGCGTCGCGCAGCATCCGCCACTGCATCGCGTTGGAGGGCCGGACCTCACGGCCGATGTTGTCGGAGGCGCCGTAGGAGTACCAGACGTGGCCGCCGACGATCAGCATGGTCGCGGCGGACAGGTTCACGCCGTTGTGGCGGGCGAAGTACAGCCGCATGCGGTTGGGGTCCTCGGTGTTGAGGGCCGTCCACATGCGCTGGAAGTACGACAGCGGGCGGGGCCGGAAGTGGTCGCGTACGGCCGTGATCTCGTACAGCCGCTGCCACTCGGCCAGGTCCTGGTAGCCGCCCTGGACGACCTCGACGCCGGCCTTCTCGGCCTTCTTGATGTTGCGGCGCCACAGCTGGTTGAAGTTCTTGTGGACCTCTTCCAGGGAGCGGTTGGCCAGCGGCACCTGGAAGACATAGCGGGGCTGTACGTCGCCGAAGCCGGCGCCGCCGTCCTCGCCCTGCTGCCAGCCCATGCGGCGCAGCTTGTCGGCCACCTCGAAGGCGCGCGGCTCGATGAAGTCGGCCTCCATGTCGCGCAGGCGCTTGACGTCCTGGTCCTGGATGCCCTTCTTGATGGTCTCCGCGTTCCAGCGGCGGATGATCACCGGCGGGCCCATCTTCACGGAGAAGGCACCCTGCTGCTTGAGGTGCGCCAGCATCGGCTGGATCCAGTCGTCCAGATTCGGCGCGAACCAGTTGATGACCGGACCTTCGGGGAGGTAGGCGAGGTAGCGCTTGATCTTGGGCAGCTGGCGGTAGAGGACCAGGCCCGCACCGACCATCTCGCCGGTGCGCTCGTCGAACCAGCCGAGGTTCTCCGAGCGCCACTCTGCCTTCACATCGGCCCAGGCCGGGACCTGCATGTGGCTAGCCGCCGGCAGGCTCTGGATATAGGCCAGATGTTGCTCGCGGCTGATGGTCCTCAGGGTCAGGCTCATGTCGGGGCGCTCCTCGGGCTGGTGTGTCCCCATGGGTACAGGGGCTCCGGCTCTCGCGCCGAAGCCTACTGCGCCTTGCGAGCGCCCCGACTGGGGCGTACGACACCTTCGCCCCGGCTTGGGGCCACCGGGGCGTCTCTACGGAGTCCGGGAGGGCGTCGGACCGACGGTCGGGAGGATCAGCCGCCGATGAGCCCGCCGAACAGCCCGCCGTGTGCCATGCCGATCAGGAAGCCGACTCCGGAGGCACCGAGACCCAGGATCAGACCGGTCCGCTCACGCGTGGTCTCCGAGATCCACTGTCCGTACGCGCCGATGAGGATGCCGAGCAGGCCGGTCCAGGACGTGAGCAGGTGCAGGCCGTGGAAGAAGGACGTGATGAAGGAGACCAGGCCCAGGACCAGCGTCACCGCCATCAAGGTGTCCTGGAGTGGACGGATCTTTCCGTCGGTGGCGAACAGGGATCCGGCGGTGTTGGGTCGCAATGCCTGAGTCATGAGGCACCTCCTGCGGATCGCGGCGCACTGTAGCGCCATACACACCCGATGTGTACAGATTGAAGGGCCCCCGCCGCCGGATTTCAACCGGAAGCGCGTTGCGGGTAGCCTGTAACGTCTGCACCGGTTCTGCCCAGGCCACTGCGGGGGATCCCGCGGGAACCCCCGATTGTCAGTGGCGGCCGATACCGTTGCGTACGCATCACAACCCTCCTGCCACGGAACGACCGTGGCCGCTGAGTCCAAAGGAGGTGGGTTCCACATGCGTCACTACGAGGTGATGGTCATCCTCGACCCCGATCTGGAGGAGCGCGCTGTCGCCCCCCTGATCGAGAACTTCCTCTCCGTCGTCCGTGAGGGCAACGGCAAGGTGGAGAAGGTCGACACCTGGGGCCGTCGTCGTCTCGCGTACGAGATCAAGAAGAAGCCCGAGGGCATCTACTCGGTCATCGACCTGCAGGCCGAGCCTGCGGTCGTGAAGGAGCTCGACCGCCAGATGAACCTGAACGAGTCGGTCCTCCGGACCAAGGTCCTCCGCCCCGAGACCCACTGAGCTCTCCCGCTCAGCTGATCTCGGAATTCGAGTAGCAGCAAGCAGCCAGCAGCAAACCCGCCGAGAGGTTCCCCCATGGCAGGCGAGACCGTCATCACGGTCGTCGGCAATCTTGTCGATGACCCCGAGCTGCGCTTCACCCCGTCCGGTGCGGCGGTCGCGAAGTTCCGCGTCGCGTCCACTCCCCGCACCTTCGACCGCCAGACGAACGAGTGGAAGGACGGCGAGAGCCTCTTCCTGACCTGCTCGGTCTGGCGTCAGGCGGCGGAGAACGTCGCCGAGTCGCTCCAGCGAGGCATGCGCGTCATCGTGCAGGGCCGGCTGAAGCAGCGGTCCTACGAGGACCGTGAGGGCGTCAAGCGCACGGTCTACGAGCTGGACGTCGAGGAAGTCGGCGCCAGCCTGCGCAACGCCACGGCCAAGGTCACCAAGACCGCCGGTGGCGCTCGCGGTGGCCAGGGCGGTTATGGCGGCGGTGGCGGCCAGCAGGGCGGCGGCTGGGGCGGCGGCTCCGGCGGCGGCCAGCAGGGCGGCGCTCCTGCCGACGACCCGTGGGCGACCGGCGCTCCCGCCGGTGGCAACCAGGGTGGCGGCGGCTGGGGCGGCGGCTCCGGCGGCGGTGGCGGCTACTCGGACGAGCCCCCCTTCTAGGTCTTCGGACCGAGGGCGGGTCGTACCCAAACTTCTTGATCACACAGGAGAAACACCATGGCGAAGCCGCCTGTGCGCAAGCCGAAGAAGAAGGTCTGCGCTTTCTGCAAGGACAAGGTCACGTACGTGGACTACAAGGACACGAACATGCTGCGGAAGTTCATTTCCGACCGCGGCAAGATCCGTGCCCGCCGCGTGACCGGCAACTGCACGCAGCACCAGCGTGACGTCGCCACGGCCGTCAAGAACAGCCGTGAGATGGCGCTGCTGCCCTACACGTCCACCGCGCGATAAGGGAAGGGTGACCGACACATGAAGATCATCCTCACCCACGAGGTCTCCGGCCTCGGTGCCGCCGGCGACGTCGTCGACGTCAAGGACGGTTACGCTCGCAACTACCTCATCCCGCGGAAGTTCGCTATCCGCTGGACCAAGGGTGGCGAGCAGGACGTGGCGCAGATCCGCCGCGCCCGCAAGATCCACGAGATCCAGACCATCGAGCAGGCCAACGCTGTGAAGGCCCAGCTCGAAGGTGTCAAGGTCCGCCTGGCCGTCCGCTCCGGCGACGCCGGTCGACTCTTCGGTTCCGTCACCCCGGCCGACATCGCTTCCGCGATCAAGGCTTCCGGTGGCCCCGAGGTCGACAAGCGCCGCATCGAGCTGTCCGCTCCGATCAAGACCCTGGGCGCCCACGAGACGTCCGTGCGTCTGCACCCCGAGGTTGCCGCCAAGGTCAACATCGAGGTCGTCGCGGCCTGATCGCCGCGTGATCGCTGTGCTCGCTTGAGCCGGTGAAAGGGGCCGCATCCTTGACGGGGTGCGGCCCCTTTCCCATGCCGTGGGTGGCTACAGCGCGCTCATGTTTCACGTGAAACGGTCAGTGCGTCTGAAACGGTCAGCGCGTCGCACCCGTCACGATCCAGCGGCCCGACCGGGCGCGCAGCCAGAGGGTCAGCATCCTGACCGTCATCATGAGCGTCATGGCCGCCCAGAGTGCGGTGAGGCCGCCGCCCAGCGTGGGGACGAGTAGGCCCACCGGGGCGAACACTGCCAAGGTCAGCACCATGGCCCAGGCGAGGTACGGTCCATCGCCGGCGCCCATCAGGACACCGTCCAGGACGAAGACGATCCCGCAGACGGGCTGGGAGAGCGCAACCAGCAGCAGCGCGGGCAATGCCGCTCCCTTGACCACGGAGTCGCTGGTGAACAGCGGCAGGAACAGCGGCCGCGCGGCCACCACGAGTACGCCGAGTACGACACCGGTGGTGATGCCCCACCGGACCATGCGGCGGCAGGCCTCGCGGGCGCCCTGGGCGTCGTTCGCGCCGAGGTAGCGGCCGATGATGGCCTGCCCGGCGATCGCGATCGCGTCGAGGGCGAAGGCCAGCAGGCTCCACAGGGACAGGATGATCTGGTGGGCGGCGATGTCGGCGTCACCGAGGCGTGCGGCAACGGCCGTGGCGATCATGAGGATCGCCCGCAGGGACAGCGTGCGGACCAGCAGGGGCACTCCGGCCTGGGCCGAGGCCCGGATGCCGGCGGCGTCCGGGCGCAGGGAGGCTCCGTGCCGGCGGGCCCCACGCACGACCACGGTCAGATAGACCGCTGCCATGCCGCACTGTGCGATGACGGTGCCCCAAGCGGATCCTGCGATGCTGAGTCCCGCTCCGTAGACGAGTCCCGCGTTGAGTCCGGCGTTGGCGATGAAGCCCCCGACGGCGACATACAACGGGGTCTTGGTGTCGTGGAGGCCACGCAGCACACCGGTGGCGGCGAGGACGATCAGCATGGCAGGGATGCCGACGGCGGAGATGCGCAGGTACGTCGTGGCGTAGGGGGCCGCGGTGGCGGAGGCGCCGAAGACGTCCACGATGCTCCGACCCAGAGGAAGGACAAGGGCGATGACCGCCACACCGAGCAGCAGCGCGAGCCAGATGCCGTCCATGCCCTGGCGGATGGCCGCCCGGAGATCACCGGCACCGACGCGGCGAGCCACGGCGGCCGTGGTGGCGTAGGCCAGGAAGACGAAGACGCTCACGGCGGTCATGAGGAGGGCCGAGGCCACGCCCAGACCGGCGAGTTGGGCGGTGCCGAGGTGGCCGACGATCGCGCTGTCCACCATGACGAACAGGGGCTCGGCGACCAGCGCACCGAAGGCCGGGACGGCCAGCGCGATGATCTCTCGGTCGTGCCGGCGTCGGGTGGCCTGGGGGAGCGCTGGAGCCTGTGTCATGAGCACTAATCTAATCGTCCACAGGTAAGAGATGCAAAGGACTTGTGTCCCTTACCACTTGTCCCGACCCGTGCACATGCGCGCACCGTTCGAGGCGATCTTGGCCCGACTGGGGAAGTTTTTCTTCTGCACAGCCGGTGGACGGTAAAGGTGCACGTCAAAGCGGTGCGCTCGGCGAGATCGAGGGCTTGTTCACAGGGCTGTCCACCGGGTCGTGCACAGGTTTCGGTGGGTTCTCCACAGCATCGGGGCCGTCGTCCACATGACCTGTGGATAACCAGATTGGCTGACGGTGCCGACAGGCCTACCGTTGTCCGGCGCCTGCTCCTTCCCTCGGCCCGGGAAACGTCACAAAACCGACGCGCCAGAACCGGAGTTGGGCCTCTCATTTGTCAGTGTCGTGCCGTACAACAGAGGGCACGGCGAGGTCCGCCGTGCGGACGGGAGGAGGTGGCTCGGTGAGCATTTCCGAGCCCTTGGACGATCCGTGGGCCGACAGCGGACCCAGCGATCGTCTGCCCGCCTCCCGTCGCCGAAGCGACGGCGGCCGGGGTCGTGACGAACAGCACGACCGGGGCAGAGACAGCGGTGGCTGGGACGGCGGGGGCTCCTCCTTCGAACGGGTGCCGCCGCAGGACCTGGACGCCGAGCAGTCCGTCCTGGGCGGCATGCTGCTGTCCAAGGACGCCATCGCCGACGTCGTCGAGATCCTCAAGGGCCACGACTTCTACAAGCCCGCGCACGAGACGATCTACCAGGCGATCCTCGACGTCTACGCGAAGGGTGAGCCGGCCGACCCCATCACCATCGCCGCGGAACTCACCAAGCGCGGCGAGATCAACAAGGTCGGCGGGGCGTCGTATCTGCACACCCTCGTCCAGACCGTGCCGACGGCGGCCAACGCCGAGTACTACGCGGAAATCGTCCACGAGCGCGCGGTCCTGCGCCGTCTGGTCGAGGCCGGCACCCGTATCACGCAGATGGGATACGCGGCCGAGGACGACGTCGACGAGATCGTCAACCGCGCCCAGGCCGAGATCTACGCGGTCACCGAGCAGCGCACCAGCGAGGACTACCTCCCGCTCGGCGACATCATGGAAGGCGCCCTCGACGAGATCGAGGCGATCGGCTCGCGCAGCGGCGAGATGACCGGTGTGCCCACCGGCTTCACCGACCTCGACTCGCTGACCAACGGTCTGCACCCGGGTCAGATGATCGTCATCGCGGCCCGTCCCGCCATGGGTAAGTCCACGCTCGCGCTGGACTTCGCCCGCGCGGCATCGATCAAGCACAACCTGGCCAGCGTCATCTTCTCCCTCGAAATGGGGCGCAACGAAATCGCGATGCGTCTGCTGTCGGCCGAGGCGCGCGTGGCCCTGCACCACATGCGCTCGGGCACGATGACGGACGAGGACTGGACGCGCCTGGCGCGCCGGATGCCCGAGGTCTCCTCCGCGCCGCTCTACATCGACGACTCCCCGAACCTGTCGATGATGGAGATCCGCGCGAAGTGCCGGCGGCTGAAGCAGCGCAACGACATCAAGCTCGTGATCATCGACTATCTGCAGCTGATGCAGTCCGGTGGTTCCAAGCGCTCCGAGAGCCGTCAGCAGGAGGTCTCGGACATGTCCCGGAACCTCAAGCTCCTGGCCAAGGAGCTGGAGGTCCCGGTGATCGCGCTCTCGCAGCTCAACCGTGGTCCCGAGCAGCGCACGGACAAGAAACCCATGGTGTCCGACCTGCGTGAGTCCGGCTCCATCGAGCAGGACGCCGACATGGTGATCCTGCTGCATCGCGAGGACGCCTACGAGAAGGAGTCGCCGCGGGCGGGCGAGGCGGACATCATCGTGGGCAAGCACCGTAACGGCCCGACAGCGACGATCACCGTCGCCTTCCAGGGCCACTACTCGCGCTTTGTGGACATGGCCCAGATCTGACCCGGTCCGACTGCGGGGTCTCAAATTTCGCGCGGCACAATCTCATCTCCGATGGCACATCGATGGCACCTATGCCGTCGTTGTGAGACTCGCCGGCCGGCATGTCGTGAAACTGGAGACGAACATCCAGGTCACAGCGTCGGCGCATGACACCGAAAGTGAGAACCTACATCAACCTGCTGTTGGGTCTTACGGCTGATGTCGTAATCGCACGAGCCGTGTCGTATCGATGTCGTATGCGACATCGCCGTGAGACTAGCGCGTGGGTGGGTGTTGCTGCCCTGGGTGTGTGGTGCTCGTCGAGCTCCGGTTGGACTCGACGCGTTTCAGTGGTCCATCCGTCTGTGGTGACGGATCTTGTTGCCGTTCCTCTGTGGGCTAATCAGCACCACTCCATGGCTTGGGCGGCGCACAGAGCCGGCGAGCACGAGATATACGGAGGTACCAGTGAAGGCAATCGTCGCGACGGATCCGGGCGCGGAAGCAGCCGGGATCACACTCGCGGAGCGGCCTGAGCCGACGCCGGCGATCAACGACGTCGTCGTTGAAGTCCATGCGTCGGGCTTCGTCCCCGCGGAGTGGGAGTGGCCCTCGACGTGGGTCGATCGCGCCGGTCGCGATCGAGCCCCGGCGATCATCGGCCACGAGTTCGCCGGAGTGGTCACCTCCCTCGGCTACGGCACGACGGGGCTCTCGCTGGGACAGCGGGTGTTCGGGATCACGGACTGGCACCGCGATGGAACCCTGGCCGAGTACGCGGCCGTGGAGGCACGCAACCTGGCGCCGCTGCCGGGGAACGTCGACTTCACGGTGGGTGCGAGCCTGCCGATCTCCGGCCTGACCGCGTGGCAAGGTCTGTTCCAGCACGGTCGTCTTCAGGCGGGGCAGAGCGTCCTCGCACACGGCGCCGCCGGCGCAGTCGGGTCTGTGGTTACGCAGCTTGCCCGGGAGTTCGGCGCCTACGTCATCGGTACCGGGCGGGCGGCGGACCGCCAGGCGGCGCTCGACTTCGGCGCGAACGAGTTCCTCGACCTCGCCACCGAGGATCTCGACGACATCGGCGGGGTCGACGTGGTCTTCGATGTCATCGGCGCTGACATCCAAAGGCGCTCGGCGAGAATCATCCGGCCTGGCGGGACGCTGGTGACGGTTGTCGGGCCTGTTGAGGCTCGCCCTGTCGACGGCTTGGCGGTCGACTTCGTCGTCGAGTCCGTTCCGAGTCAGCTGGTGGAGATCGTCGACCGGGTGCGGGACGGGCGCCTTCGCACGCACATCGGAACCGTCGCGACCCTCGACGACGCCGTCCCCGCGCTCAACCCGACCGAGCGGCGCAAGGGCAAGACCGTCATTCGCGTGCGCCCCTGAGCGCCCTGGAATGGGCCGACAGCGGTGGTGGGCTGGACGACCGCTCACCTGCCCGGTGTCGGACGAGGAAATGCCACGGACTTGAGACTGATCATGGTGACACGGCCGTGAGACAACCAAGAAAGCCCAGGTCGCAAAAGATCGACATGTCGGACGCGGCGAGACCCTACATCCGGCTGCGGGGGAATTGCACTCGACGGATCGCGCCCCAGCGGATGGACTGGGCCCATGTCATCTCAGGAAGAACTGCTCCCGGGAACCCGGCGGGCGTTGCTGCACCGGATTGCTGTCGCTCAGGCCGAAGGCCGGGCGCCCTCACTGGTCGCCGCGGTTGTGCGGGACGGGCGGGCCGTATGGCACGGGGCGAGGTCCTCCGTGGACGGACACGGACCGGACGAGAATGTGCAGTACCGGATCGGGTCGATCACCAAGACGTTCACCGCCGTCCTGGTGCTGCGGCTGCGTGACGAGGGCCTCCTCGATCTCGGTGATCCGCTGGAGAAGCATCTGCCGGGCACCGGCGCGGGCGAGGCGACGATCGCCGAACTGCTCGCCCACACGGCCGGGTTGGCGGCCGAGTCGCCCGCCCCCTGGTGGGAGCGGACCCCGGGCTCGCTGCGCCCCGAACTGAGCGATGTCCTCGGCGAGCAGCCCCTTCTGCACCCCGTGGGCCGCCGCCACCACTACTCCAATCCCGGCTACACGCTGCTCGGCGCACTGGTGGAGGAACTCCGGGGCGCCCCCTGGGAGGAGGTGCTGCGCAGCGAGGTGCTCGAGCCGCTCGGCCTCCACCGCACCAGCGCCCAGCCCCAGGCGCCGCACGCGGGCGGATGGGCGGTGCATCCCTGGGCCGATGCACTGCTGCCCGAACCGCTGGAGGATCTCGGCCGGATGGCCCCGGCCGGCCAGCTGTGGTCCACCACCGGGGATCTTGCGCGGTTCGCAGCCTTCCTGGCCGGGGGAGACGACCGGGTGCTGAGTGCGGAGTCGGTGCGGGAGATGCGGGCGCCCGCGGCGCCTGCCGAGGTCGCCGACGTCGTGGAAGGGGCGACCTACGGCCTCGGCCTGCAGATCCAGCAGCGCGACGGCAGGCTCCTCGTCGGGCACTCCGGCTCGCTTCCGGGCTTTCTCGCGAACCTCACTGTCAGTGTGGAGGACGACGTGGCGGCGGTGGTGCTGGCCAACTGCACCAGCGGCCCGTTGCTAGGGGCGGTGGGTGCTGATCTCGTCCGTATCGTCGCCGAGGCGGAACCACGTATCCCGGAGCCGTGGCGTCCGCTGCGTGAAGTGGACCGGGAGGTCCTGGAGTTGGCCGGGCAGTGGTACTGGGGGACGCACGCCTTCGGCCTGCGGGTCACGGCGGACGGGCTGCTCGCGCTGGGACCGCTGACCGGCGGCGGCCGCCGGGCCCGCTTCCGTTCGAACGGAGACGGAACATGGACGGGCCTGGAGGGTTACTACGCCGGAGAGCCGCTGCGGGCCGTACGCCGCCCGGACGGGTCCGTGGACCATCTGGACCTCGGGTCGTTCGTGTTCACGCGGCAACCGTACGAAGAGGGGGCCGAGGTTCCCGGTGGGGTGGACCCCAAGGGCTGGCGAGGGATCGCGGACTAGCCGACTCATGAGCTGGGGGCGGGTGTTTCACGTGAAACACCCGCCCCTCGCCGTTTCAGATCTGGAGCTTGAAACCGACGTGCGAGGCGGTGAAGCCGAGCCGCTCGTAGAAGCGGTGGGCATCGGTGCGGCTGGTGTCGGAGGTCAGTTGCACCAACTGGCAGCCCTGGCGGCGGGATTCCTCGACAGCCCACTCGATGAACTGTGTGCCCAGGCCGCTGCCGCGCTCGTCGGCGTGGATGCGGACGGCCTCGATGATCGAGCGGGTCGCCCCCTTGCGGGAGAGTCCGGGGATGATGGTCAGCTGGAGGGTGCCGATGACACGGCCTTCGCGGACGGCCACGACGAGGTGCTGATTCGGGTCCGCGTTCAGCCGCTCCAGTGCTGCCAGATAAGGCGTCAGGTCGTCGAGTGACTCACGCTGGGCGCCCAGCGGGTCGTCGGCGAGCAGGGCGACGATCGCGGGCAGGTCGTCCGCGGTCGCACGGCGTATGTCGAGATCTCCCATGGCCGCACCCTATGCGGGCACGTTCAGGGACTCCACGACACGCACCAGCGGTGCCAGCTCGGGGTTCCTGGCCGCTTCGTCCAGAGCCTCGCGCAGGGCGGTGTCATTGGTGGGCCGTGCCTCCTCCAGCAACCGCAGACCTGCTTCCGTGACGTTGGTGTAGATGCCGCGACGGTCGGTGGGGCACAGATAGCGCTCCAGCAGGCCACGGTCCTCCAGGCGGGTCACCAGCCGCGTGGTGGCGCTCTGGCTGAGCACGACGGCATCGGCGACCTGCTTCATCTGCAGATGGCCGCCCTCGCCGTCGTGCTGTCGGCTGAGCACGTCGAGCAGGGAGTACTCGCGCACGCTCAGGTCGTGCTGGGCCTGCAGAGCGCGCTCGATGTGCGCCTCGATCCTCCCGTGCAGCAGAGAGAGGGCGCACCAGCCCTGGGCGAGGGCGGTGAGCGCGGGGTCCGTCGCTGTCATTGGCGTTTTCCTCCGTCCCGGAGCGGCTGGGTCCAGAGTAGAGCACCATCGCAATAGTCCGCGCTTGCATATAGCCCGCGTATGCAACTATTGTGAACGCACGCAAAGTGCTCCTGCAATCATCTGGGAAGGTGTACCCCCCCATGCCTCTCGCGCTTCTGGCCCTCGCGATCGGGGCCTTCGGAATCGGAACGACCGAGTTCGTGATCATGGGTCTGCTGCCCGAGGTTGCGGGAGATTTCGGCGTCTCCATCCCCACGGCGGGCCTGCTCGTGAGCGGCTACGCCCTCGGTGTAGTGATCGGCGCCCCGCTGATGACCGTGCTCGGCACCAAGGTCTCCCGCAAGCGGATGCTGATGCTGCTGATGGGCCTGTTCATCGTCGGAAACCTGCTCTCCGCAGTGGCCCCTGCCTTCGCCGTCATGCTGATCGGCCGGGTGATCGCCTCCCTCGCCCATGGTGCCTTCTTCGGCATCGGCTCGGTCGTCGCGGCCGAGCTGGTGGCTCCCGACAAGAGGGCCGGCGCGATCGCGATGATGTTCACCGGCCTGACCGTCGCCAATGTCGTCGGCGTCCCGCTTGGCACGCTCATCGGGCAGCACGTCGGCTGGCGCGTCACCTTCGGCATCGTCGCCGCCCTCGGCGTCATCGGCCTGGCCGGCGTCGCCAAGCTGGTGCCCGAGATGCCCAGGCAGGAGGGTGTGCACCTGCGCCATGAACTGGCCGCCTTCAAGAACGCCCAGGTCCTGCTCGCCATGGCGATGACCGTGCTCGGCTTCGGCGGCGTCTTCGCGGCCATCACCTACATCGCGCCCATGATGACCCACATCGCAGGCTTTGCCGACGGGTCGGTCACCTGGCTGCTGGTCCTCTTCGGCCTCGGTATGGTCGGCGGCAACCTCATCGGTGGCAGGTTCGCCGACCGCGCGCTGATGCCGATGTTGTACGTCTCCCTGGGCGCGCTGGCCGTCGTCCTCGCACTGTTCACGATCACTGCGCACCACAAGATCGCGGCCGCCGTGACCATCACCCTGATCGGCGCCCTCGGCTTCGCGACCGTCCCGCCGCTGCAGAAACGCGTCCTCGACCAGGCCCACGGCGCCCCGACGCTCGCGTCGGCCGTGAACATCGGCGCCTTCAACCTGGGCAACGCCCTCTCCGCCTGGCTCGGCGGCATGGTGATCGCGGCCGGCTTCGGCTACACCGCCCCCAACTGGGTCGGCGCCGCCCTCGCCGCAGCCGCCCTGGTCCTCGCCGTCCTCTCGGGCGCCCTGGAGCGCCGCGAGAGCGTACGGAGCGCCGTGATCGTCTCCGGGACGCCCGCCGCGCAGGGCACCGCCGTCCACCACTGAGCCCGCCCCTACCCGACCGCCGCCCGGGCCGCCGGTACCTACTCCGCGCCGGCCCGTGCGGCACCACCTCACGCACTACTGCACCAAGGAGACCGCTCCATGAGCACCACCACCGTCGCCCCGCTCACCACCGAGGACGCCGAACTGCTCGTCGCCACGGCCCGTCGTACGGCCGAGGAGGCCGGAGCCACCGTCAGCATCACCGTCCTGGACGCCGGCGGCCACCTGCTCGCCTTCCGCCGGGACGACCGGGCCGTACTGATCTCCGGCGAGACCAGCACCCGTAAGGCTTACACCGCGCTCCAGTTGAACGCAGCCACAGCCGACCTCGTCGACACCGTCCAGCCCGGCGGCCTCTTCCACACGCTGCCCACGGCCCTGGACCGGCCCCTGCTCTTCATCGCGGGCGGTCTCCCCGTCCACCGGGACGGCCGTCTGATCGGTGCGGTCGGCGTCGGCGGCGGTACGCCGGACCAGGACCACGGCTTCGCTTCGGCAGCCGTTCAGGCGCTTGTCTGACCGCACTCCCCAGAGACGTGACAACGCCGGCTACCGCCCTTGAGCGGCGGGCCGGCGTTGTGCCGTACGACTGCTCAGCCCGCGGCCACCGTCAGCGGCGCGAAACGGCGCGTCCAGTCCCCCGGCAGATCCGTGATGCCGTAGGCCATGACGGCGTTGAAGGCCACGGACGCCAGCCCCCGCGCCTTGGCCCAGGCCAGCAGCTCCTCGTGGCGCACGTCGATGTCGGTGCGCAGCGGGCGGTCCGTGTGGGCCGCGAGCGAGGTGATGAGGGCCTGGGCCGTCTCGGTGTCCCGGGCGATCAGCGGGCCGACGACATGGGTGTCCATGTTGGGCCATGCGGCTGTGTAGCCGATGATCCGGCCGTCCTCCTCGGCCACACGCAGCTGGTCGGCGAAGGCGGGCAGACGCGTGATGAGGGGAGTGCGGTCGGCGCCGAACACCTCCTCGTCGAGACGGACGATCGAGGGCAGGTCCTCCGCGGTGGCAGCACGCGTTGACACCGCGAGTTCCGGCCCGCCGGGGGTGAAGTACCCCGTCAGCATCTCCGCCCGGCCCGTGACCTTGAAGCCCAGTTCTTCGTAGAGGGGACGTCCGTTGGGCGTGGCGTGCAGGGTCAGCGGTGTGGTGCCCATGGCGGCTACGACATGCTGCATCAGACGGCGTCCGACACCCTGGCGGGAGTGACGCTCGGCCACCAGGACCATGCCGATGGCGCCGAGGGCGGACCGTTCCCAGGAACCGTACTCCGTCACGACGCACGCGGCGACGAGCCCGCCCTCGGGGTCGTCGATGCCATAGCCCTTCCCGGCTGTGAGGAGGAAGCCCCACTTGTGTTCCTCGCGTGGCCACCCCCGATCCTCGGACAAGTCGGCGCAGGCGGTGAGATCGCGGAGCGTCAGTCGACGGATGGGCAGTGCGGCGAGGGAAGGAGTTGGCACGCAGGTCAGGCTGTCCGACCGGCACCCCTGACGTCCACCTGTTTCGCGGCAGACGCAGGTGCTTTTGGCCATGCCGTGGCCAATCGCACAGGTCCCGGAAAGGTGGGGGTGTTTCACGTGAAACATCGGGAGGGTCATTAGCCTCGGGCCATGGCGAGACTCCATCTCTTCGACCTCGATGGCACATTGCTGCACGGCTCCACCGCTCCTTTGGAGATCTCCCGCCAGTTGGGCAGGGAGACGGAGACCGTGGCGCTGGACCGGGCGCTCACGGAGGGGAGGATAGGCCCGCCGGAGTATGCAACCCGGGTGTACGACCTTTGGGTCGAGTTGACTGAGGCGCAGGTGAGCGCGGCCTTCGAAGCGGCTCCCTGGCTGGCCCGGATTCGTGAGGTATGGGCGGAGATCAGAGGTGTGGGCGACTACTGCGCGGTGGTGTCGCTCTCACCGTCCTTCTTCGTGGAACGTCTCCTCGGCTGGGGTGCACACGCGGCCTGTGGTTCACGCTTTCCCGCCGTGCCGTTCACCGAGCCCGTGGACCCGGCCGGGGTGCTCAGCGCCGCGGCGAAGGTGACCATCGCGGACCGGCTCTGCCAGGAGTTCGGTGTGAGTCGGGCGGACTGTGTCGCGTACGGCGATTCACTGTCGGACAAGGAGTTGTTTGCTGCTGTACCGGTTTCCGTCGCGGTCAATGCGGACGGCCACCTGTCCGGACTGGCCACCTATTCCTACACCGGGCGGGATCTGTGGGATGCCTATGAATTGGTGACACGCGTCCGGTAGTTGAAAGAGATCATGGTTCGCCCGTTGCTCATGTCATGGGGATGCAAGGGGGGACTTGTGCCCATGGCGACGGCCGGTAGGGTCGACTCCGGTTCACGTCCGGGATGGAGTGCACGCATCCCGTGCGGGCCGAGAGCAGGGCAGTCAGCCTAACGGGACGAAGAGATCGAAGACCCGCGTTTCCGCGTACACGGTCGCGGCATCCGCTCAGGATGGGATGCTGCGGAGATAGTGCTACGGCTGGCCGCCCGCCGGGGGAAAGCAGGCACCTCCCAGGGAGGAGGTGTGCAGACCGACCGATAGATGTTCGAGGCGAGGGCACCATGGACGCTCCGACCACCACGTCGGGGGAGAACGGCATAACGGGCGGCGGCGGCTGGTTCACGCCGCGGAAGACGCCTTCGACCCCGCCCGACGGTGATCAGGAGACGCCTGAGGGGCGCAGGCCCGCGGTGATACGCCCGGTGGGTCGGCCGAACTGGGAGGGCACCGCCGACCCCGCGCCGGAGGCACCCGCCGCTCACCCCGTGGCCGACGCCCCTGCTGTGGGGCCCACTCCGGGCGCTCCCGCCGCCCCTCCTTCGTCGAACACTCCCCTCGCACACCCCGCCCCCGATGCTCCCGCAGCGCAACCCACCGGGCCTCCCGCGCCGGTCCCGCCCGGTGCTCCGCGCCCATGGCCGGCCGAGGCTCCCGAGCCTTCTCGCCCGGTGGCCCCCGGGACCACCGAATCAGAGCGTGTACCCGCTCAACGCTCCGCCCCGCCCGCCGAGGAGGCCTCACCGGACGCGGTCGTCATCCGCCGCACCATGGCCGAGATCGCTCCCATCGCCGACAAGGTCACCTCCTACTTCTACGCGCTCCTCTTCGTCCGCCACCCCGACCTGCGCCCGATGTTCCCGCCCGCGATGGACACCCAGCGGGACCGGCTGCTGAAGGCTCTCCTCACCGCCGCCGAGCACATCGACAACAAGCCCGTCCTCGTCGACTATCTGCAGAACCTGGGCCGTGGACACCGGAAGTACGGCACGCGCGCCGAGCACTACCCGGCCGTGGGCGAATGCCTCATCGGTGCGTTGAGCAAGTACGCCGCCGCACTCTGGAATCCGGAGATCGAGGCGGCCTGGGTACGGGCCTACACGACGATCTCCCAGGTGATGATCGACGCCGCGGCGGCGGACGAGCTACGCGCCCCGGCCTGGTGGCACGCCGAGGTCGTCGCGCATGACCTCAGGACCTCCGACGTCGCGGTCGTCACCGTCCGCCCGGACCAGCCCTATCCCTTCCTCGCTGGGCAGTACGCCAGCATGGAGACGCCCTGGTGGCCCCGGGTCTGGCGGCACTACTCGTTCGCCTCGGCGCCCCGTTCGGACGGTCTGCTGACGTTTCACGTGAAGGCCGTCCCGGCCGGCTGGGTCTCCAACGCGCTGGTGCACCGCGCCCGGCCCGGAGACGTCATACGCCTGGGTCCGCCGACCGGCTCGATGACCGTCGACCACACCGCCGACAGCGGACTGCTCTGCCTGGGCGGCGGCACCGGCATAGCGCCCATCAAGGCCCTGGTCGAGGATGTCGCGGAGCACGGCCGCCGCCGTACGGTCGAGGTCTTCTACGGCGCCCGCACCGGCCACGACCTGTACGACATCGACACCATGCTCAGGCTCCAGCAGAGCCATCCGTGGCTCTCCGTCCGGGCCGTCATCGACCAGCAGGCCCATCTCCAGCTTCCCGACGCCATAAGGGAGTACGGGCCCTGGAACGAGTTCGACGCCTACCTCTCGGGTCCGCCAGGGATGATCCGCAACGGGGTCGACGCCCTGCGGGACATCGGCATCCCCTCGGATCGCATACGGCACGACTCGGTCGAGGAGCTGATCGTCGTAGGGAACTGAGCGGCCGGCTCTTCCGCTATCCGAGGTCGGGGGCGTGCATGGCGCGGACGCCCTCGATGTTGCCGTCCAGGTAGTGGCGCAGCGACAGCGGCACGAGGTGGACGGAGGCGATGCCGACCCGGGTGAACGGGACCCGGACGATCTCGTACTCGCCCGCCGGCTCATCCACTTCGGGGCCGTGGCGCAGCGAGGGGTCCATGGACTCCAGCCGGCAGACGAAGAAGTGCTGTACCTTCACGCCGGTCGCGCCGCCGTCCTCGCCGATGTGCTCCACGGTGTCCACGAAGCAGGGCACGACGTCGGTGATCTTGGCGCCGAGTTCCTCGTACACCTCGCGGTGCAGGGCGTCGACGACGGTCGGGTCCGCGGGTTCGACCCCGCCACCGGGCGTGACCCAGTAGGGATCGACCCCGGGCTTGGTGCGCTTGATCAGGATCAGGTCGTCACCGTCCAGAAGAACAGCACGGGCGGTGCGCTTGACCACGGGTCGGACGGTCATGGGAGAAATGTGGCCCGGCTGGTTCCACGTGAAACATCGCATAGCGCCACTACCCGAACGCACCGCGTGAAGCCCGGAGTGAACGGCTCAGCACCAGCTCGCGGCCGACTGCTGGAGCCACTCATGCGCCCGCGCGATGTGCGGCATGGCGAGCGTTCCCGTACGCACTGCCAGGAAGTACGTGCGCAGCGGCGGCACCGCGGGGTCGTGCAGTGTGACGATCTCGCCGCGCTCGAGACCTGAGGCGCACAGATAACGGGGCAGCACCGCCAGTCCGGCGCCCGCGATCGCACAGGCGAGCACCGCGCGCAGATCAGGGACGATGACCGTGCCCGAGGCCGCCGGGCGCGAGTCGAAGACGGAGGCCCAGTAGCGCGAGACGAAGGGCAGCGACTCATGGACCTCGACGACCGGCAGGTTCTCCAGCGCGGGTGCCCCTTTGCGGCGCAGCGCTCCGGGGCCGATCCGCTCGGCCCAGCGCGGGGCGGCGACCAGCATGTGCTCCTCGTCGCACAGCGGGGTGGCGGTCAGCAGGGCGCCGCGGGGCCTGGCGGTGCTGATGGCCAGGTCATGGTGTCCGGCGGCCAGCCCCTCGAGCGTCTCCTCCGCGGTGCCGAACGAGGCGCGCAGCGCGAAGCCCTGGCCGTCGTCGCCGGTCAGCTCCGTCAGGGCGGGAAGCGCGCGTTCGGCGGTGAACTCCGGCGGGCCGGCGAGATGCAGCGTCCGTAACGAGGACTCGTCGTCCAGGCCGGTCTCGGCTATTTCGACCAAGGCGTCGAGATGCGGCGCGGCCTTGTGGGCGAGTTCGTCGCCGATGGTCGTGGGCGTCACACCGCGGGCCTGCCGTAGGAAGAGGGGGCGGCCCAGCTGGCGCTCCAGAGTGCGGATCTGGGAGGTGACGGCCGGCTGGGAGAGGCCCAGCAGGGCGGCGGCGCGGGTGAAGGAACCGGCCCGGTGCACGGTGACGAAGGTGCGCAGCAAGGCCAGATCCATGGCACGCCCTCCCCTTTCCCTGCCCTCCTCCGGCCCCCGGCAGGCACCAACTATAAATAAGTCGATAGGTCTCTGTCGCTACCGTGATTGGACACTGACAGAGAGTCAACTAGCCTTGTTCGCGCGGTTCTTCGCGCGCGGAACCGGGGGCGGTCCGAGCCACGAGGGGGGAGGCTCGGACCGCCGGCAGGGCGGGAGGGCAACGTTCGAACCAGTCACTGTGCCGACTCGTCCAGAGCCCGCACCACATCCGCCACCAGGTCTGCGGGATCCTCGGCGCCCACGGACATGCGGATGAAGCCCTCCGGGACCGGGTCTCCGCCCCAGCGGCCGCGGCGTTCGGCCGTGGAGCGCACCCCGCCGAAGCTCGTCGCATCCTCGACCAGGTGCAGTGCCTGGAGGAATCGCTCGGCACGCGCGCGCGTGGGCAGCGTGAAGGAGACCACACAGCCGTAGCGGCGCATCTGCTGCGAGGCGATCTTGTGCGCCGGGTCGTCGGGCAGCCCCGGATAGCGCAGCCCCGAGACCTCGGGCCGCTGCCGCAGGGCTTCGGCGACCGCCAGGGCCGTCGCGTTCTGCCGGTCGATGCGCAACTGGAGCGTGGCGAGGGAGCGGTGCGCGAGCCAGGCCTCCATGGGCCCCGAGATCGCGCCGACGATCTTGCGCCAGCGACGCACGGCGGCCATCGCCTCGGCATCACGACCGGTGACATAGCCCAGCAGGACATCACCGTGCCCGGTCAGCTGCTTGGTGCCACTGGCCACGGAGAAGTCGGCGCCCAGCTCCAGCGGGCGCTGCCCGAGCGGGGTGGCGAGGGTGTTGTCGACGGCCACCAGCGCACCGCGCGCGTGGGCCGCCTCCGCCAGCCGCCGGATGTCGCACACGTCGAGCCCCGGGTTCGACGGCGACTCGATCCACAGCAGCCGGGCGCCGTCGAGGACCTCCAGCTGGGCGTCGCCGCCGGTGGGCGCGGTGCGCACCTCGATGCCGTACGCCTCCAGCTGGGCGCGGACCAGGGGCAGCACCTGGTAGCCGTCGGAGGGCAGGACGACCGCGTCGCCCGCGCGCAGCTGGGAGAACAGCACCGCGGAGATCGCCGCCATCCCGGAGGGGAACACCAGCGTCTCGACATCGTCCTGCCCGGGCGCCTCCAGCTCGGCGATCGCGCGCTGCAACAGGGTCCAGGTCGGGTTGTCGTCACGGCCGTAGGCATACGGACCCGACACCTCGCCCGGCAGGTGGTAGTGGGCGGCGAACACCGGCCCGGGCAGGGTCGGTTCGTTCTTGACGGGCTCGGGCAGTCCGGCCCGTACCGCGCGCGTGCCGTCACCGATGTGATCCGCGTCCTTGCCGGCGTCGCTCATGCGGCCCGTCCCTCCAGTTGTTCCCGCACGGCGGCGAGCAGGCCGGTGCTCGCCGCCTCCACCATCGCAAGGCACTCCTCGAAGCCGTCCCGTCCCCCGTAGTACGGGTCCGGTACGTCGAGGTCGTCGTCGGCCCATTCAGAAGGGGCGTGCGAAGCATTCGTTGAGGGGTGGTGGTCGGGCGACGGGCGGGCGTACGCACGCAGCAGGCGCACCTTCCGGGCGTCCTCCTCGGTGGGCGCGAGCCGGCGCAGGGCCTTGAGGTGGCCGCTGTCGAGGGCGATCACCAGATCGAGGCGGGCGAACCATGAGGGCTGGAACTGGCGAGCGATGTGCTCGGTGCCGTAGCCGTGTTCATCGAGGACCGAGACGGCGCGCGGGTCGGCGGCATCCCCCTCGTGCCAGCCGCCGGTGCCGGCGCTGTCGACCTCCACCAGGCCCTCGAGACCGGCCTCCTCGAGGCGTGCGCGGAAGACGGATGCGGCCATCGGGGAGCGGCAGATGTTGCCGGTGCAGACGAAACAGACGCGATAGGTCATGGGGGCTCAGTCCTCGTCGGGCAGCACGAGGTGCAGCGCCCACGAGACGATGGAGATGATCAAGCCGCCGAGGACGGCGGTCCAGAATCCCTCCACGTGGAAGCTCAGGTCGAGCTTTCCGCACACCCAGGAGGTCAGCAGCAGCATCAGCGCGTTGACGACCAGGGTGATCAGTCCGAGGGTCAGAATGAACAACGGAAAGGTGAGCACCTTCACGACCGGCTTGACCAGGAAGTTCACCAGGCCGAAGATCAGCGCGACCACGATCAGCGTGCCGGCCTTCTTGGCCGTGTTGTCACCCGTGAGGGTGATCTTGTCGAGCAGCCACACGGCGACGGCCAGGGCGCCCGCGTTGGCGATCGTCTTGACTACGAAATTCTTCATGTGTCTGATCGTGGCAGACCAGATCGACGGCGAGCAGTGGGGCGAGGGCGAACAACGGCGATGAAGGCATTCCGGCTGGATGAACTGGAGGCGGAGCGCGCCGCCAATGAGGGGGCCTACCTGCAGTTCCTGCGGGAGCGGAATATGTCGGTCGGCCTGTACGCCCTGAACGCGGGCGAGCACGACCCGCAGAAGCCGCACAACCAGGACGAGGTGTACTTCGTCGTCAGCGGTCGTGCCTCGATCACGGTCGGTCTGGAGACCACCCAGGTGGCGCGGGGCAGCGTGGTGTACGTACCGGCCGGCGTTGCCCACAAGTTCCACCACATCACCGAGGATCTGCGGGTTCTGGTCGTCTTCTCTCCGCCTGAGGCCTGATCCCGGTCTCGGGGTTCCCTAGGGGGCGGGTCAGGGGACAGCAAGGGATGCGAGGCCCCCGCGGCGCCCCTGGCGGCCCTAGCATCGAAGGCAGACATCGAGGACTGCGTCCACGGCAGCGCGCAGTGCGCCGTGAACGCACCGGAACGCAAAGGACGAGGGCATGCGAGAGATCTTCGCGGGGCTGCCGTGGTGGGTGAAGTGGGTCGCGGTGCCGGTCATCGCCCTGGTCGTGTTCGGCAGCCTGATAGCGACCGTGGTCGGCTTCGTGATCGGCCTGCTCTTCAAGGCGCTGATCTTCGTCGCCCTGGTCGGCGGACTGATCTACATCGTGCGCAAGTTCATGTCGAACTCCTCGTCGCGCAGCGACTGGTGACGCACGGGGGAGCCGGTGAGCGGTAACGAAAAGCACCGGTTCCCTCGGGGGAGGGAAGTTTCCCCGGCAGACCGTCTGCATGCGGTGGCAGGCGGTTAGAGTCCGGAACCCCATGCGGGGCCCGGCCCCGCGGGCGGCGTACACCCCCACCCGTGTTCTCTCCGCACGGGTTGCCTCCACCTCGCGCTTCGGGAGTGACCCTTGGCCACGGTAGACACCGCACCGGAACCCCACGCACCCCCCACCCCGCCGCACTCCTGCGCACCCCCCGCGCAGCCGCCACCCACCGTGGCCGTCCCCGGACAACCACACACGGCACCCGTCCCCGGACCATCGTGCTCCGGACCATCACACTGCGACGACGCCCCGGGGCAGCCACCCACCGCGACCCTCATCGGATCCGTCCAGCGCGCGATGCGCCTGCTGGAAACCGTCGCGGCACACGCGTACGGCGCTCCCGCCAAGCAACTCGCCCGCGAGACCGGCCTCGCCCTGCCCACGACCTATCACCTGTTGCGAACCCTCGTGCACGAGGGCTATTTGCGCCGCGAAAAAGGGCTCTTCTTCCTCGGCGACGCGGTCGAGCGGCTGAGCAGCAGTGGAGCGCAGCAGAAACGTCGCAGCGTGGTGGCCGACACCCTCGCACACTGGCGCGATTCCATCGGTGTGCCGCTGTACTACGCGATGTACCGGGACGGCGAGATCGAGGTCATGTGCGTCTCCGACTCGCCGGAGGCCCCGGCGGTCGAGGAGTGGGCCGACTTCCGCGAGACGGGCCATGCGCACGCGATCGGACAGTGCCTGCTCTCCCAGCTGGACGAGGACGCCCGCCGGGACCACCTGTCCCGCTATCCGGTGCAGCCCATCACGCCGTACACCGTGCGGGACAACCACGCCCTGCTGCGCCGGCTGGCCCGGATGCCGCGGATGGAGCCGGTGGTGGAGCGGCAGGAGTACGCGCTCGGCACGGTCTGCGCGGCGATTCCGATCACGGTCGGTACCACGGCGGCCACGATGGCCATCTCGCTCCCTGCCCACCAGGCCGACCGGCTGCTGCCCGCCGCGCACCGTCTGCAGGCCGAGATCGGGCGCCATCTGGGCTCGTTGACGCTCTCTATCAGTATCTGAAAACTCACTCCTTGTGATCTGCTGTGTACGTTCAGCAAGATTTGACCACGGTCGAGGGGATCAATCCCGGCCAGTCGATGTCATATATGACGGGGTAGGCGATGCGCGAATCGGTAGAGGCAGAAGTCATGATGAGCTTTCTCGTGTCGGAGGAGCTCTCCTTCCGCATTCCGGTGGAGTTGCGCTACGAGACCTGCGATCCCTATGCCGTGCGGCTGACCTTCCATCTGCCCGGGGATGCCCCGGTGACCTGGGCCTTCGGCCGCGAGCTGCTCATCGACGGGGTCGGACGGCCGTGCGGGGAGGGGGACGTGCACATCGCGCCCGCCGACTCCGACATGCTGGGCGAGGTGCTGATCCGGCTTCAGGTCGGCAGCGACCAGGCCCTGTTCCGCTCCTCGGTGCCGCCGCTCGTGGCCTTCCTCGACCGCACGGACAGGCTCGTGCCGCTCGGCCAGGAGAGCGCGCTGGCCGACTTCGACGCCCACCTCGACGAGGCCCTGGACCGCATCCTGGCCGAGGAACAGAGCGCCGGCTGAAGCGATACGGCACCAGGGACGCCGGGCGTTCCGTCGTGCCGCGTGAGACTGTGCAGGAACGCTTCTTCGGCAGGATTCCGGACCGGCGGGCCCGCTCATCGCTTCCGGCGCCGTCCCCTGCCGCCGCGCGCCGGAGCGGGCTGGGCCCCGACAGGGGCCGCCGTTTCCGGAGCCGGCCGGTCGGCCGACACCACCAGGGCGGCGAGGGCGGTGGTCACCGGGACCGAGGCGACCAGGCCGATCGAGCCCACCAGCGTGCGCACGATCTCCTCGGCCACCAGCTCGCTGTTGGCCACCGTGCCCACGCTGCTCTGCGCAATCGAGAACAGCAGCAGCAGCGGCAGCGCGGCACCGGCGTAGGCCAGCACGAGGGTGTTGACCACGGAGGCGATGTGGTCGCGGCCGATCCGGATACCCGCCCGGTACAGCCCGCGCCAGCCCATCGCCGGATTGGCCTCGTGCAGCTCCCAGACCGCCGATGTCTGTGTCACCGTCACATCGTCCAGGACGCCCAGCGAGCCGATGATGACGCCGGCCAGCAGCAGACCGCTCATGTCGATCGACGGATACAGGCCGTGGATGAGACCGGTGTTGTCGTCCGTGTTGCCGGTGAGCGCGGCCCAGTCGATGAACTCCGAGCCGAGGACACCGATCAGCAGCAGGGAGACCAGCGTGCCGAGCACGGCGACGGACGTACGGGCCGACAACCCATGGCACATGTAGAGCGCGATGAGCATGATCGCGCTCGACCCGACGACGGCGACCAGCAGCGGATTCGACCCCTGCAGGATCGCGGGCAGGATGAACAGCGTCAGTACCAGGAAGCTGACCGCGAGCGCGATCAGCGCCATGACACCGCGCAGCCGGCCCACCACCACGACGGCGAGCGCGAAGATTCCCGCGAGCAGCGTCATCGGGAACTTCCGGTTCACATCGGTGACGGAGTACTGCAGTTCCTTCGGCGCCGAGGGCTCGTAGGCGACCACGACCTTCTCGCCCTGGTGCAACTGTCGTGACTGGTCCGGCTGCACGATTTCGGTGAACGTACGGCCCTGGTCCTTGCCGGTGTCGACCCGGACCGTCGCCTTCTTGCAGGTGCCCTTCGCCTCCTGCTGCGCCGAGTTGCCCTCGGCGGTGGAGGTGTCGCCGGTCGGGGTGTCCCCCGAGGCGTTCACCGACTTGCAGCTGACCTCGACGACCTTGGTGACCGTAGCCTGCTGGGTCTGGCGGTCGAAGCCCACACCGGTGCGCTCGTGCGGCGGGGCTCCCCCGGGCCAGAGCAGCGCCAGACCGACCACCACCGCGGCCGTGAACGGGATCAGGATCGCCGCGATGACCTTGCGCAGATGCTTCGAGACGGGCGCGGCGGGTCCGTGGCTGTGACCGTGCGAGTGGCCATGGCCGCCGCCCGGACCGGGTCCGGGCGGGTGCCCGTTGCCGCCGTCGCCGCCCGAGGCGTGGGCGTGCCCGTGTCCTTGAGCATGCCCGGTTCCCTGACCGGGGCGCACCGGCCCGTGGTCGTGGCCGCCACCGCTGCCGCGGCGGGGGTTATGACCGGGTCCGTAACCGGTTCCGTGGCCGTCGTCGCCGTGTCCGCCGCCCTGTCCTGAGCCGCCTCCGCGCGGCGGCTCAGGCGGCGGGTACGGGTACTGCTCCATTGTGGTCACCGCCCGATCATCGCAAGAACGACAGGGGCCCCCTGTTCACCGCGCCCGAATTGACGCTAGCGTGGAGGCACCTTTGCACACGCGGGAGCTCGGAGCACCGGGCTGAGAGGGCGCTGACCTCCGTACTCGCGATGTTTCACGTGGAACGTGGTTTCACGGGGAACATCGACAGACGGAAACCGCTGCGTCGACCGCCGAACCTGTTACCGGGTAATGCCGGCGTAGGGAGTAGGTCTCATGACCAACAAGGACGCACGCACGCCTGCCTCCGTCCAGGACGAGAAGTCCCAGGAGGCCGGGAAGTCCATCGGCTGGCACAAGGCATACGTCGAGGGCACCCGCCCCGACCTGCGGGTGCCGGTCCGCCAGGTGCACCTCACCAACGGGCAGTCGGTCACGCTGTACGACACATCGGGCCCGTACACCGATCCACTCGTCGACACCGACGTCCGCAGGGGCCTGCCGCCGCTGCGGGAGAACTGGATCATCGCCCGCGGCGACACCGAGGAGTACGCGGGCCGTCCCGTCCGCCCCGAGGACGACGGGATCAAGCACACCTCGCCGCGCGGCGGGCTGCGCAACCTGGACGCGGTCTTCCCCGGGCGCCCGCGTCAGCCGCGCCGGGGCCGTGACGGCACGGCGGTCACGCAGCTCGCCTACGCGCGCCGGGGCGAGATCACCCCGGAGATGGAGTACGTGGCCATCCGCGAGAACGTCTCTCCCGAGGTGGTCCGCGAGGAGATCGCGGCGGGCCGCGCGGTGCTGCCGGCCAACGTCAACCACCCGGAGATCGAGCCGATGATCATCGGCAAGCGATTCCTGGTGAAGGTCAACGCCAACATCGGCAACTCCGCGGTCACCTCCTCCATCGAGGAGGAGGTCGAGAAGATGACCTGGGCGACCCGCTGGGGCGCGGACACGGTCATGGATCTCTCCACCGGCCGCAACATCCACACCACCCGCGAGTGGGTGCTGCGCAACTCCCCCGTCCCCATCGGCACGGTGCCGCTCTACCAGGCGCTGGAGAAGGTCGACGGCAAGGCCGAGGAACTGACCTGGGAGATCTACAAGGACACCGTCATCGAGCAGGCCGAGCAGGGCGTGGACTACATGACCGTCCACGCGGGCGTGCGCCTGCCGTACGTGCCGCTCACCGCCAACCGCAAGACCGGCATCGTCTCGCGCGGCGGCTCGATCATGGCCGCGTGGTGCCTGGCGCACCACAAGGAGTCGTTCCTGTACGAGAACTTCGAGGAACTCTGCGAGATCCTCGCCGCCTACGACGTCACGTACTCGCTCGGCGACGGCCTCCGGCCGGGCTCGATCGCGGACGCCAACGACGAGGCGCAGTTCGCGGAGTTGCGCACGCTCGGGGAACTCAACCGGATCGCCAAGCGTTTCAACGTACAGACCATGATCGAGGGCCCGGGCCATGTCCCGATGCACAAGATCAAGGAGAACATCGACCTTCAGCAGGAGATCTGCCATGAAGCTCCGTTCTATACGCTCGGCCCGCTGACGACGGACATCGCGCCGGCGTACGACCACATCACCTCCGGCATCGGTGCCGCGATGATCGCCTGGTGGGGCACGGCGATGCTCTGCTACGTCACGCCCAAGGAGCACTTGGGCCTGCCCAACCGTGACGACGTCAAGACCGGCGTCATCACCTACAAGATCGCCGCCCACGCAGCCGACCTCGCCAAGGGGCACCCCGGTGCGCAGGAGTGGGACGACGCGCTGTCCGACGCCCGCTTCGAGTTCCGGTGGGAGGACCAGTTCAACCTCGCCCTGGACCCGGACACGGCACGGGAGTTCCACGACGAGACCCTCCCGGCCGAGCCGGCCAAGACGGCCCACTTCTGCTCCATGTGCGGGCCGAAGTTCTGCAGCATGAAGATCTCGCAGGACATCCGCCGCGAACACGGCGGCACCAAGACGGAGATCGAGGAGGGCATGGCCCAGAAGTCGAAGGAGTTCGCGGCCGCGGGTAACCGGGTGTACCTGCCGTTGGCGGACTAGGACGCAGCAGGGGCGCTGCTTCCTGAGGCGGAAGTGTCCGGGAAGCAGCCCCGGCAGAGTTCGGTGGTTACGGGGGGATAGCCATGGAGTCCGTGGTTGTGCTGGAGACGATGTCTCCGGTCCGGTCGCTCGTCTGGCAAGGTGACGGTCTGGCCGATCCGTTGGGCGGCCGTGCCTGGGACCCTGCCGGTGTGGAGCGTGAGGCGTCCATCGACCACGATCCCGGGTTCGACAGATGCGTCGTCTCCCCGTCCGGCCGCTACACCGTCGTCTACACCGAGCGCGGAACCAGAGCTCTGCTGCTGGAAGGGGCCCGCCCTCTCCGGGAGCTGACACGCAGCCCGTATCACGCCGATTCCTTCGACTACCCCGTGACACTGGGCGTCCTGCGGGACGGTCGCGAGATCCTGGTCCACTGTCCGGATCAGTATCACGTCCTCCAGGTCGAGGAGGTGGAGTCGGGCAAGCGGCTCACCGAGGGCGCACGGGCAGAGCGGGACGTGTTCCACTCCCGGCTGTCGGTGAGTCCCGACGGCAGGCATCTGCTCGTGGCCGGCTGGGTGTGGCAGCCGTACGGCATCGCCGAGGTCTTCGACCTGGACCAGGCGCTGACGGACCCGGCCGTTCTGGACAGAGACGGAGTGCTGTCGATGCAGCCGGGCCTCGACGCCGAAGTGGCCGCGGCGTGCTGGCTCGACAGCGACCGCGTGGTGGTCGCGACCAGTGAATACACCCTCGATGACGAAGAGGAGGCGCCTGCCCTGGGCACTCGGCAACTCGGCGTCTGGTCCCTGTCCGAGCGCCGCTGGCTGCACCGGAACGACGTGGATTTCGAGGTCGGCACGCTGCTCGCAGGAGGTGGCCGGGTCATCTCCCTGCAGGGGCGTCCCCGGCTGATCGACATAACCACCGGTGCGGTGATGGAGGAATGGCCCACGGTGGTTGCGTCGCGGCGGGAGGGGTCCATGGGAGCCGCCCATGAGCCGACCTCGGTCGCGGCGCTGCACCCCGACGGGACCCGCCTGGCGATCGCTCAGGCCGGAGGCATCGCGGTGGTCCGGCTGCCGGATCCGACGCCATGACCGGGGCGACTTGGGCGCAGTTCCGGTCGGTACGAAGACCGCTCGGGTCAGGGGCGTCACGGGCGGGCGCGAGCGGCCGGGTGTCCGGCCGCGCCCCTGGCGGGGGGCGCAAGCCGGGCTATTCCGGCTGGTGTTCCGGGCCGCCGAAGTCGGGGCTCGTGTAGTCCGGGCTGGTGAAGCTCGGACGCCCGGAGGCGGAGCCGTCGTCGGGGCTGCTGAAGCCGGGCCGGTCGTAGCCGAGGCGCGGCATGCGGCCGGTCGGGGCCGACGGGGCCGTGCGGTGCAGGGCTGCCGTGCCGGGCTGGGCGAGCGCTTCCCGTAGGAACGGCAGGATGCCGCGCTCCAACAGAGTCTCCCGCCAGGCCTCTCTGGCCCTGGCGACCTCTGCCCTCGCCGCGTCGTGGGTTCCGGCTTCCGCCGCGGCGCTGTTGCGCAGGGCGGTGAGCAGCAGCCCGATGGCGGCGACGAGGATCGCGGCCGCGGCCACGGCGCCGAACACCCATCCCGCGGTGAGCATGGTCTGGGCGAAGGCCTGGCCGGGGGCTAGCATCTTCAGGATGTAGCCGACGAGCAGGAAGATCGCCGCAGCGGTCCCGGCGAGGACGGGCGCCAGTACCGCGATCACGGCGACGGCGCCCGCTCCGGTGGTCTCGGCGGCTTCGCCGAGGGTGGTGGCGAGCCCCATCGCGTCCGTACCCGGCTCGGCGGAACCGGAATCGCCGGCGGACGCGGGGGTGGACGGCGCCGGGTGACGCAGTTCCTCGCGGACCTTCACGTAGTGCTGGTACTCGGTCGCCGCGGCCGCTGTGATGAGCGCGGAGGCGTTGAGCGCCATGGTGCGCAGTTGTTCGGGGTTGAGCCGCTGTCCGACAGCGGCCAGTTCCGGTCGGTGTGGTGCGGAGCGCAGCGCCTCATCGAGGACCCGCTCGAATTCCTGGCGGTCCTCGCTCAGCAGGTGCTGCGGAACGCTGTTCATGTGCATCCCCCGATGCTCCGTAGGGCTTGGGGCTCGCACGCCGGCGAGCCGTCGGGCAGAAACGGAGGGGAGCCTGCTACGGATAAGCCGATGGTAGAGCCGTGACGGCACACGGTGACAGGGGGTTGCCGGAAATTGCGCGCGACCGGCGCCCGTACGGTAGGGGTCCGTCTGCTGCCTGAACGCTCAGTTGTCCAGGGGAAGTTGCTGGACCAGCAGTTTTCCGGCCATGGTCACGCCGCCGTCCATGGCGATGGCGAGTCCCTCGGCGTAGACGTGCGGTCCCTCGACGACGGGCCCGCCGCCCTCCTCGCCGTCCTCGGAGCCGACCTCGCCGAGCAGATAGGGAATGGGGCTGTGGCCGTGAACGATACGGGTGCCGCCGTACGTATCGAGCAGGGAGCGCACGGCGTCGGCGCCGCCCTCGTCGCGGAAGGAGAAGCGCTTGGTGAACTTGCGGAACAGGTCCCAGCACTCGTCCGCGTCGTTGCGGGTGAGCGTCTCGCGGACGGTGTCGTTGACGGCCTCGATCGAGTCGCCGTAGTCGAGATAGGCGGTGGTGTCGGAGTGCACGAGCAGATACCCGTCGACCTCCTCGACGGCGTCGAGGCGGGCCATCCACTGCAGGTGGTGGTCCTGGAGGCGGTCCATGTCGGTCTTCTGGCCGCCGTTGAGCAGCCAGGCCGCCTGGAAGGTGGCGGTGCCTGCGCCGGAGTTGACGGGCGTGTCGGCGAACCGCTTGGCGCCGAGCAGCAGCAGCTCGTGGTTGCCCATGAGGGCCTTGCAGTAGCCGCCGGCCGCGGCCGCCTCGGCGGACAGCCGCATCACCAGGTCGATGACGCCGATGCCGTCCGGGCCGCGGTCGGTGAAGTCGCCGAGGAACCACAGCCGGGCGGTGCCCGCGCACCACTGCCCCGAGGCGTCGATCAGGCCCTTCTCCTGCAGGGCGGCGACCAGTTCGTCCAGATATCCGTGGACGTCGCCGACGACGTACAGCGGGCCGGGGCCGGTCGAGGGCTGTGGGGCGGAGGCGGCGGGGGCGGGCTCGACGGGGACCTGGAGGGTGTCGCCGCGGTTGATGACGGGCAGGTCGCGCTGGGTGGGCGTGTAGCCCTCGTCCATGGGCGCGAGGGTGTCACCGGAGTGGGCGTGGGCGTACGGACCGGTCTCGTGGACGTAAGCGGGTACCCGGAAGTCGCGCAACGTCGCCGTCCGCTCCACTTCGGGTCCCTGACCGGCCCCCTGAGTCATCAGACCCCTCCACCATCGCGCCGCAGCTGCACCGCTTCGGACTGCCTGGTCGCAGCGGCCCGCGGTGTCGTGGGCCCATCATAGGAATGCGCGTCGCGCCGTGTGATGACCCAGGGGTGGTGAATCGGAACAAGACTCCAGTTCACCGCGGCTTTTCGCCCTGTTTGGGCAGGGGTTCGGCCGGTGTCCCTCCTGCGTCGGCCCCACGACAGCAGGTCGGCCGACCCGTTTGGGCGGCGCGCCGGGCTCTGCGCAGTGACGCGGCCGGCGGGGCGGCCAACCGTATGCCCCGGTCGGACCGCCTCGCGGCGTGCGATCTGGCGTTGCCCGGCGGGCGGTCGTCGCGCGACCGCTGAGCGCCCCGCCGCGCTCCGCCTCCGCTATCCCCCTTCCGGGGTCCGCGGCGGGCTGACGGTCGTGCGCGGGGGACGCCGCTGGGACGAGGTGCGCACGATCAGCTCGGTCGGTATCACCTGCTCGACGGGCTGGTCCGACTCGACGCCCTCGATGGCGTCGATGAGGAGCTGGACCACCGCGGTGCCGATCCGGCGCGGCTTCAGGGAGAGCGTGGTGATGGGCGGCTCGGTGTTGGCGTACACCGTGGACTCGCTGCAGCACACCAGCAGCAGGTCGTCCGGGACGCGCAGGCCGTAGCGGCGGGCGGCGGCGAGCAGATCGGTGCCGTTGGGGTCGAACAGGCCGTAGACGGCGTCGGGCCGGTCGGGGCGGGCCAGCAGTCGGTCGGCGGCGACGGCGCCCGCGCAGGGGTCGTGCGCCGGGTAGGCCTCGTAGACGGGGTCCTGGCCGACGCGCTCGCACCAGCGCAGGTAGGCCGTGGTCGACAGATGGGTGTACGTGTCCGTCGTCGTGCCGGTGAGCAGGCCGATCCGGCGGGCGCCCGCGTCGGCGAGGTGGTCGAGGATGCCGAGGACGGCGGCTTCGTGGTCGTTGTCGACCCAGGCGGTGACCGGGAGCGAGCCCGCGGGGCGGCCGTCGGAGACGACCGGCAGGCCCTGCCGGACGAGTTCGCTGACGACCGGGTCCTGGTCGGAGGGGTCGATGACGACGGTTCCGTCCAGGGCCACGTTGGACCACACGTCGTGGCGGGAGGTCGCGGGCAGGATGACCAGGGCGTAGCCACGGGCGAGCGCGGCCGAGGTGGCGGCCCGTGCCATCTCGGCGAAGTACGCGAACTCGGTGAAGGTGAAAGGTTCATCCCCGTACGTCGTCACGGTCAGGCCGATCAGCCCCGACTTGCCGGTACGGAGGGTGCGGGCGGCGGCCGAGGGGCGGTACCCCAGCCGGTCGGCGACCTCGCGGACATGGCGCCGGGTGGCGTCCGGGAGCCGGCCCTTGCCGTTGAGGGCGTCGGACACGGTCGTGATGGAGACTCCGGCGGCGGCGGCCACGTCTCTGATGCCCGCCCGGCCCGGCCGACTGCCTCGACGTGAGGTTTCCGCGCGGCTCACCTGGTGCTTCCCTGCTGCTGTCATGGCGAGCCGATAGTAGGGCTCATGCGGTGGGGTAGTGCGGACGCATATGCACGCGTTGACAGGCACGTTTCTGCATGGTCATATCGGGTCAACTACCTTAGAAAACAAGTCAGTTGAGCGCTCCCATGGCAAGACGTGTCTTGTCGACGCGCATGGGCCTGCCAAGTGCCCGATGTTTCGAAGAGGTCTCAACTCACCTTCACGGGTGATGCGCGCTACGGCGCGAGCCACCGGCGCATAGATATATGTACGGCGCGCCCCCCGATACGTACGCCTTCGTCTGATGTTGCCCCTGATGCCTGTGGGGTGAATGAGGTCCGCCTCTTGCTGCCCCGAAGCTGTTCGCAGGGGCGCCGAATCCTCATAAGGTGAGCAGTATTGGAAGCCGGCGGCGTCGACGGTCCGCCGGTGGTCGCGAGGAGGACTGCGGTGAGCGAGACGAGCCCCAAGCTGCGCGCCGAGCTGGAGAGTATCCCCACCTACAAGCCGGGCAAGCCTGCCGCGGCCGGCGGGCCGGTCGCCTACAAGCTGTCCTCCAACGAGAACCCGTATCCGCCGCTGCCCGGCGTGATGGAGAGCCTGACCGCGGCCGCCTCCAACTTCAACCGCTACCCGGACATGGCCTGTACGGGGCTGATGAACGAGCTGTCGGATCGCTTCGGTGTCCCGCTCTCCCACCTGGCCACCGGCACCGGCTCGGTGGGTGTCGCCCAGCAGCTGATCCAGGCCACCAGCGGCCCCGGCGACGAGGTGATCTACGCCTGGCGCTCCTTCGAGGCGTACCCGATCATCACGCAGATCAGCGGTGCCCGGTCGGTGCAGGTGCCGCTCACGCCGGGCGATGTGCACGACCTGGACGCGATGGCGGACGCGATCACCGACCGGACCCGTCTGATCTTCGTCTGCAACCCCAACAACCCGACCGGCACGGTGGTGCGACGGGCCGAGCTGGAACGGTTCCTCGACCGGGTGCCCGGCGATGTACTGGTGGTGCTGGACGAGGCCTACCGCGAGTTCATCCGCGACCCCGAGGTACCCGACGGTGTCGAGCTGTACCGGAAGCGCCCCAACGTCTGCGTCCTGCGCACGTTCTCCAAGGCGTACGGCCTCGCCGGGCTGCGTGTCGGTTTCGCGATCGGCCATGAGCCGGTGGCGGCGGCGCTGCGCAAGACGGCGGTGCCCTTCGGTGTCAGCCAGCTCGCGCAGGAGGCGGCGATCGCCTCGCTGCGCGCCGAGGACGAACTGCTGGGCCGGGTCGGCTCGCTGGTGTGCGAGCGCACGCGCGTGGTCGACGCGCTGCGCGCCCAGGGGTGGACGGTGCCGGATGCCCAGGCCAACTTCGTGTGGCTGCGGCTGGGGGAGCGCACGGTCGCGTTCGCGGCGGCGTGCGAGGAGCACGGTGTGGTGGTCCGGCCGTTCCCGGGCGAGGGTGTGCGGGTGACGGTCGGGGAGACCGAGGCGAACGACATCTTCCTGAAGGTGGCGGAAGCGTTCCGCAAGGAGCTGTAGCTCCGGTCGAGCAGTAGCTCTACTCGTCGATCAGTTCCACGCGTATGGGGTCGCCGTCTCGCACGGTCGCCAGGACAGCGGCGTCCCCGTCCACGTGTCCCAGCACATTGCACGGGCTCGCGAGGCGGCACTCGTCGCCTCGCGAGATCGGCGTGGGGCCGTAGGGGAGGGCGAGCGCGTCGCCGTCCGTCCAGAAGGCCACCGTGCCCGGCTCGACCACCTGCCGGGCGTCCGTTTCACGTGAAACGGACACACCCGTGTCGAAATAGACCTCCTCGCCCCAGGTGTGGGCGGTGGAGACGAGCGGCAGCTCCTTGCCGAGGGCCTGTGTGGTCGGTGTGTTCTCAAGGGTCGCGGTGAGATGGCCCGCAGGCCACGAGATCCGTATCTGCATGGCGCGCAATTCAACAAGATGTTGAAGTCGCTGCCAAGGCCTTGACGTCACGGCAAAGGGGGGACCCCCCTTCGGTCGCCGAAAATCAGTGCGTCATAATGGCTTGTGAATGTGAACGCGTTCACAAGCTTGCCCGGTTGCTCCCGTGATGTGCGTGACAAAAGGGGCAAGCTGCCCGCTACCACAGCGGAGTAAGGAGCTGACGACGTGGATTTGGCTTTGGCGCCGGAGACACTGGCGCGCTGGCAGTTCGGCATCACCACCGTCTACCACTTCCTGTTCGTCCCGCTGACGATCTCCCTGGCCGCGCTCACCGCAGGGCTCCAGACGGCCTGGGTGCGCACGGAGAAGGAGAAGTACCTCCGCGCGACGAAGTTCTGGGGCAAGCTCTTCCTGATCAACATCGCGATGGGCGTGGTCACCGGCATCGTGCAGGAGTTCCAGTTCGGTATGAACTGGTCGGACTACTCGCGCTTCGTCGGTGACATCTTCGGCGCCCCGCTCGCCTTCGAGGCCCTGATCGCGTTCTTCTTCGAGTCCACCTTCATCGGCCTGTGGATCTTCGGCTGGGACAAGCTGCCCAAGAAGATCCACCTGGCCTGCATCTGGATGGTCTCGATCGGCACGATCCTGTCGGCGTACTTCATCCTGGCGGCCAACTCCTGGATGCAGCACCCCGTCGGCTACAAGATCGACAAGGTGAAGGGGCGTGCCGAGCTGACCGACTTCTGGGCCGTGCTGACCCAGAACACCGCGCTCAGCCAGGCCTTCCACACCCTGTCCGCGGCATTCCTGACCGGCGGCGCCTTCATGGTGGGCATCGCCGCCTTCCATCTGTCGCGCAGGAAGCACATCCGCGAGATGAAGACCTCGCTGCGGCTCGGTCTGATCACCGTGGTCATCGCCGGCCTGCTGACCGCGGTCAGCGGTGACGTGCTCGGCAAGGTCATGTTCAAGCAGCAGCCGATGAAGATGGCGGCCGCCGAGGCGCTGTGGGACGGCCAGAAGCCCGCGCCGTTCTCGATCTTCGCCTACGGTGACGTGGAGAAGGGCCACAACACCGTGGCCATAGAGGTCCCGGGCCTGCTGTCGTTCCTCGCCAACGACGACTTCACCTCGTACGTCCCGGGCATCAACGACGTGAACAAGGCCGAGCAGCAGAAGTTCGGGCCCGGCGACTACCGGCCCAACATCCCCGTCGCCTTCTGGGGCTTCCGCTGGATGATCGGCTTCGGCATGGCCTCCTTCGCCATCGGTCTCGCGGGGCTGTGGCTGACCCGGAAGAAGTTCATGCTGCCGCAGCACCTGAGGGTCGGCGACGACGAGGTGCCGCACCTGGTCCTGTTCAAGAACAGGGCGCTCGGCCCGCAGCTGACCACCTGGTACTGGCGCATCGCGATCTGGACCCTGGCCTTCCCGCTGATCGCCAACTCCTGGGGCTGGATCTTCACCGAGATGGGCCGTCAGCCGTGGGTCGTCTACGGCGTCCTGCAGACCCGGGACGCGGTCTCCCCCGGTGTCTCCCAGGGCGAGATTCTCACCTCGATGATCGTCTTCACCGCGCTGTACGCGATCCTCGCCGTCGTCGAGGTCAAGCTGCTCGTGAAGTACGTCAAGGCCGGCCCGCCCGAGCTGACCGAGGCCGACCTCAACCCGCCCACGAAGATCGGCGGCGACACCCGTGACGCCGACAAGCCGATGGCCTTCTCGTACTAGGCCGGAGGGAACAGTCATGGAACTTCACGACGTCTGGTTCGTCCTGATCGCCGTCCTGTGGACCGGCTACTTCTTCCTGGAGGGCTTCGACTTCGGGGTCGGCATCCTCACCAAGCTGCTCGCCCGGAACCGGCCCGAGCGCCGGGTGCTGATCAACACCATCGGGCCCGTCTGGGACGGCAACGAGGTGTGGCTGCTCACCGCGGGCGGTGCGACCTTCGCCGCCTTCCCGGAGTGGTACGCCACCCTCTTCTCCGGATTCTATCTACCGCTGCTGGTCATCCTGGTCTGCCTGATCGTCCGGGGCGTGGCCTTCGAGTACCGGGCGAAGCGGCCCGAGGAGAACTGGCAGCGCAACTGGGAGCATGCGATCTTCTGGACCTCGCTGATCCCGGCGTTCCTGTGGGGCGTGGCCTTCGGGAACATCGTGCGGGGTGTGAAGATCGACCAGCACTTCGAGTACGTCGGCACCCTCGGGGACCTGCTCAACCCGTACGCCATGCTCGGCGGCCTGGTGACGCTGACCCTGTTCACCTTCCACGGGGCGGTGTTCACCGCGCTGAAGACCGTGGGGGACATCCGACTGCGGGCACGGAAGCTGGCGCTGCGGGTCGGTCTTGTCGCGGCCGTCCTGGCGCTCGGATTCCTGCTGTGGACGCAGGCCCACAGCGGGGACGGCAAGAGCCTGGTGGCCCTGATCGTGGCGGTCGCTGCTCTGGCGGCCGCTCTGGTGGCCAACCAGATGGGGCGCGAGGGATGGGCGTTCGCGCTGTCCGGCGTGACCATCGTGGCGTCCGTGGCGATGCTCTTCCTGTCGCTCTTCCCGAACGTCATGCCGTCCACGCTCAACGCGGACTGGAGCCTCACGGTCACCAATGCCTCGTCGAGCCCCTACACCCTGAAGATCATGACGTGGTTGGCGGCCGTCGCCACGCCGCTCGTCCTGCTGTACCAGGGCTGGACCTACTGGGTGTTCCGCAAGCGGATCGGTACGGAGCACATCGCTCCTGACGCTGCCGCCGCACACTGAGTCCGCCGAGGGTGTGTTTCACGTGAAACACACCCTCTGGACCGAAGGGCATGTTTCACGTGAAACCGATCGATCCGCGTCTCCTCCGGTATGCCCGCGCCACCCGCATCTTCCTGGTGGCGGTTGTCGGTCTGGGGGCCGTCGGCGCCGGGCTGGTCATCGCCCAGGCGATGCTCGTCGCCGACGTGGTGGTCGGAGCGTTCCAGCACGGGCGGTCCGTCGCTGAACTGTCCACTCCTCTGCTGCTGTTGGCCGCGGTGGCCGTGGGCCGATCGGTCGTCGCGTGGCTCACAGAACTCGCGGCACACCGCGCGAGCGCGGCTGTGAAGTCGGAGCTGCGAGGGCGGCTGCTGGAGCGCGCAGCCCGGCTCGGCCCCGGATGGCTGAGCGGGCAGCGGACCGGCTCGCTGGTCACCCTGGCCACACGGGGGGTCGATGCCCTGGACGACTACTTCTCGCGCTATCTCCCGCAGTTGGGGCTCGCGGTGGTCGTCCCGGTGGCCGTGCTGGCGCGGATCGTCACCGAGGACTGGGTGTCGGCGGCGATCATCGTCGGCACCCTGCCGCTCATCCCTCTCTTCATGATGCTGATCGGCTGGGCCACCCAGTCCCGGATGGACCGTCAGTGGCGGCTGCTGTCCCGGCTGTCCGGGCACTTCCTGGACGTGGTCGCCGGGTTGCCCACCCTGAAGGTGTTCGGCCGGGCCAAGGCGCAGGCCGAGTCCATCCGCCGGATCACCGGCGAGTACCGCCAGGCCACCCTGCGGACTCTGCGGATCGCGTTCCTCTCCTCGTTCGCCCTGGAATTGCTGGCCACCCTGTCGGTCGCACTGGTCGCCGTGACCATCGGCATGCGCCTGGTCCACGGCGACATGGACCTGTACATCGGCCTGGTGATCCTGGTGCTGGCGCCCGAGGCGTATCTGCCGCTGCGGCAGGTGGGGGCGCAGTACCACGCGGCGGCGGAGGGCCTCGCCGCGGCGGAGGAGATCTTCGCCGTGCTGGAGACGCCGGTACCGGCGTCCGGGACCGCGGCGGTGCCCGAGGGCCCGTTGGCCTTCGAGGGCGTGACGGTCCGCTACCCGGGGCGCTCGACCGATGCCGTGGCCGCCGCGTCCTTCACCGTTGAGCCCGGCGAGACCGTGGCCCTCGTCGGACCGAGCGGCGCGGGCAAGTCGACGCTGCTGAACGTGCTGCTGGGGTTCGTACGGCCCACCGAGGGCCGGGTGCGGGTCGGAGGAACCGATCTCGCGGACGTCGACGTGGAGGAGTGGCGGTCGCGGATCGCGTGGGTACCGCAGCGGCCGCACCTGTACGCCGGGACCATCGCGGAGAACGTACGGCTCGCACGGCCCGACGCGGACGACGCGGCCGTGCGCCGGGCGCTGCGGGACGCGGGCGCGCTGGAGTTCGTGGACGCGCTGCCCGAAGGGGCCGACGCGGTGCTCGGCGAGGACGGGGCCGGGCTGTCCGCCGGCCAGCGGCAGCGGCTCGCGCTGGCCAGGGCCTTCCTCGCCGACCGGCCCGTGCTGCTGCTGGACGAGCCGACGGCCGCGCTGGACGGGGCGACGGAGGCCGAGGTCGTGGCTGCGGTGCAGAGGCTTGCGGCGGGCCGCACGGTGCTGCTTGTTGTGCATCGGCCGGCGCTGCTGGAGGTTGCCGATCGGGTGGTACGGCTGGAGGGCGCGGAATCGATGGCGCACCGGGCGGACGCCGGGCCTCCCAGGGGGCTCCGCCTTCCCCCGCCCGCCACCCCACTCGCTCAGCTGGAAAGTGGCCCGGCAGAACAGCCCCCGGCACGTCCTGGGAGTGCCCTTGCCCGGGTCCGGGGACTCGCCGGCCCCCGGCGCGGCAGGCTCCTGCTCGCGCTGCTGCTCGGGACCCTCGCACTCGGCAGTGCCGTCGGGCTGATGGCCACCTCAGGCTGGCTCATCTCGCGGGCCTCGCAACAGCCGCCGGTGCTCTATCTGATGGTGGCCGTGACGGCCACGCGGGCCTTCGGGATCGGGCGGGCCGTCTTCCGGTACGCCGAGCGGCTGGTGTCGCACGACGCCGTGCTGCGGATGCTGGCCGACACCCGGGTCGCCGTCTACCGGCGGCTGGAGCGGCTGGCGCCCGCGGGGCTGCGGACGGCCCGGCGCGGTGACCTGCTCACGCGCCTGGTGGCCGATGTGGACGCGC
Organism: Streptomyces sp. NPDC031100; assembly: GCF_055570785.1. Classification (NCBI taxonomy): domain Bacteria; kingdom Bacillati; phylum Actinomycetota; class Actinomycetes; order Kitasatosporales; family Streptomycetaceae; genus Streptomyces; species Streptomyces sp. NPDC031100. The sequence continues at coordinate 223,528 of NZ_JBVIGN010000010.1, read as the reverse complement.
TCCAGGACTACTGGCTGCGGTGGCTGCTGCCCGCAGGCGTCGCCGTTGCCGTCTCCACCGCCTCGGTCGCCTTCACGGCCTGGCTCCTGCCCGAGGCAGGCGCCGCACTCGCGGCGGGCCTGCTCGCGGCCGGTGCCGGCGTTCCCCTGGTCACCGCGGCCGCGGCCCGGCGGGCCGAGCGACGGCTGGCACCCGCCCGAGGAGTGCTCGCGTCGCGGGTGACCGACCTGCTGACCGGCACCGCCGAACTGACCGTCGCCGGCGCGCTGCCGGCCCGGACGAACGCGGCCCGGCAGGCCGACGGCACGCTCACCCGGATCGCCTCGCGTGCCGCCGCCGTCACCGCGCTCGGGGACGGGCTCACCGCGCTGATCTCCGGACTGACCGTCACGGCCAGTGCGCTGCTCGGCGCCCAGGCGGTGGCTGCGGGCCGGCTCGGCGGGGTGGCGATGGCCGTGGTCGTCCTCACCCCGCTGGCCGCCTTCGAGGCCGTACTGGGGCTGCCGCTCGCCGTGCGCTACCGGCAGCGGGTGCGCCGGAGCGCCGAGCGCGTGTACGAGGTGCTGGACGCGCCGGAGCCCGTACAGGAGCCGGAGCGGCCCCGGCAGGCGCCCGCCTCGCCCTTCCCGGTCGTGGTCAGGGGCCTGGCCGCCCGGCACGCCGGGCAGCAGGTGGACGCGCTCGCCGGGTTCGACCTCACGCTGGAGCAGGGCCGCCGGATCGCCGTGGTCGGCTCCTCCGGCTCCGGCAAGACGACCCTCGCCCAGGTGCTGCTGCGGTTCCTCGACCCGGGGGCGGGCTCGTACACGCTCGCCGGTGTGGACGCGTACGCGCTCGACGGCGACGACGTACGACGGTTCGTCGGGCTGTGTGCCCAGGACGCGCACCTCTTCGACAGCAGCGTGCGCGAGAACCTGCTGCTCGCCCGGAAGGACGCCACCGAGGCCGACCTGCGCGACGCGCTGGCCCGGGCCCGGCTGCTGGACTGGGTGGAGGGGCTGCCCGACGGACTGGACACGCTCGTCGGCGAGCACGGGGCACGGCTGTCCGGCGGGCAGCGCCAGCGCCTCGCACTGGCCCGTGCGCTGCTCGCCGACTTCCCTGTCCTGGTCCTGGACGAGCCCGCCGAGCACCTGGACCTGCCGACGGCGGACGCGGTCACCGCGGATCTGCTGGCCGCCACCGAGGGACGTACGACGCTGCTGATCACTCATCGGCTGGCGGGGCTCGACGCGGTGGACGAGGTGGTCGTGCTCGATGCCGGCCGGGTCGTGCAGCGCGGGACGTACGCGCAACTGGCCGCCGTGGACGGGCCGCTGCGGGCCATGGCGCGGCGGGAGGCGGCGGCGGAGTCCCTGGTGGGGGCCGTGACGGGAGCGCGGTGACGGTGGCACCGGTGCCTCACTCCAGAGGAACCTCAAGCGCCACGCCGAGTCCGTCGGCGGCGGGACGACGGTGGTGTGGGAGGCCCCGGTACTAGGGCCTGATCCGCCGGACAGGCCCCAGCGCCCCTGCGCAAGCCCCGTGCCGGCGCAGCGGGGTCAGAAGCGTTCGGTGATCATCCGCTCGATCACGACCGCCACGCCGTCCTCGTTGTTGGCGACCGTGCGGCCCGAGGCGGCGGTGACGACGTCCGGGTGGGCGTTGCCCATCGCGTACGACTGACCGGCCCAGGTCAGCATCTCGACGTCGTTGGGCATGTCCCCGAAGGCGACGACCTCCGCGGGCGAGATGCCGCGCTCGGCGCAGCACAGGGCGAGCGTGCTGGCCTTGGAGACCCCCGGGCCGCTGAGTTCCAGCAGGGCGCTGGGGCTGGAGCGGGTGACGTTGGCGCGGTCGCCGATCGCGAGGCGGGCGAGGGCGAGGAAGGCGTCCGGGTCGAGGTCGGGGTGGTAGGCGAGGATCTTGAGTACGGGCTGGTCGGCGTCCGGACCGTCGGCCGCGAGGAGGTCCTCGGCGGGCAGGAGGTTGTCCGGTATCTCCATGTGCAGCTTGGGATAGGCCGGCTCCTGGTGGAAGCCGTACGTCTGCTCGATCGCGAACACCGTCCCGGGCGCCGCGCCGCGCAGCAGCCGTACGGCGTCCAGCGCGTTCTCCCGGGCCAGTTCGCGCACCTTCACGAAACGGTGGGCGCCGGGGCCGCCGTGCAGGTCGACCACGGCGGCGCCGTTGCCGCAGATCGCCAGGCCGTGGCCGTGGACGTGGTCGCTGACGACGTCCATCCAGCGGGCCGGGCGGCCGGTGACGAAGAAGACCTCGATGCCCGCCGCCTCGGCGGCGGCCAGCGCGGCGACCGTCCTCGGGGAGACCGACTTGTCGTCGCGCAGCAGAGTGCCGTCGAGGTCGGTGGCGATCAGCCGCGGCGGCAGGGCCGCGGCCGGGGTCCCGGGCTGTCTGGTCGCTGAGGTCACCGCGCCATTCTCGCGCATATGCCAACACGGACGTGCGGGAGTTCGCACAGATGAGTCCACCGCCACATCGCGGACGCCGACGGGCACATCACAGACGCCGACGGGCGACGGCTGTCACCGGGTCACGCCAGCTGGGCGGGCGCCTCCATGGCGATCTGCTCGAAGACCTTCTCGTCCGCGGCGAAGTCCGAGTCCGGGATGGGCCAGTGGATCACGATCTCGGTGAAGCCCAGCTCCTGGTGGCGGCCGGCGAAGTCCACGAAGGCGTCCAGGGACGCGAGCGGTCGGCCGCGGTCCGGGGTGAAGCCGGTGAGCAGGACCTTGTCCAGCTCGGACACGTCCCGGTCGGCCGCCGCGCACGCCTCGGACAGCTTCGCCATCTGGCCGCGCAGCGCCTCTACCGACTGCTCCGGGGTGCCGTTCTCGTACAGCTTCGGGTCGCCCGTGGTCACCCAGGCCTGTCCGTGGCGCGCGACGAGCTTCAGGCCGCGCGGGCCGGTGGCCGCCACCGCGAAGGGCAGCCGGGGGCGCTGGACGCAGCCGGGGATGTTGCGCGCCTCGTGCGCCGAGTAGAACCGGCCCTCGTGCGTCACCGCGTCCTCGGTGAGCAGCCGGTCGAGCAGCGGCACGAACTCGGCGAACCGGTCGGCGCGCTCGCGCGGCGTCCACGGCTCCTGGCCGAGGGCGGTCGCGTCGAAGCCGGTGCCGCCCGCGCCGATGCCCAGGGTGACGCGGCCGCCGGAGATGTCGTCCAGGGAGATCAGTTCCTTGGCGAGGGTCACCGGGTGCCGGAAGTTGGGGGAGGTGACCAGCGTGCCGAGGCGGAGCCGCTCGGTGGCGGCCGCGGCGGCGGTCAGCGTCGGTATGGCACCGAACCACGGGCCGTCGCGGAAGCTGCGCCAGGACAGGTGGTCGTAGGTGTACGCGGTGTGGAAGCCGAGCTGCTCGGCCCGCACCCAGGCCGAACGGCCGCCCTCGCTCCAGCGGCGGTACGGCAGGATCACGGTGCTCAGACGCAGACTCATGCGTCCGAGAGTACGGGGCTCCTGTGACGATGCCCGAAATCGGTCACCGTACGTGCCTGCTGAGCCACGGGCTGAGCAGGACCATCGGGATGTACTCCGTGTACGTCCGGTCACCGGGCAGCGGTACGACGAGGCGGTAGCCAGGCGGAAAGCGCCGGACCCTGACGTGCGCGAGGCCGCCGAAGACGGAGCGGAGGAAGGCGGGGACGTCGTCGCGTGCGATGTCGTCGCACTGGACGCCCTCGACGGTGATCCGCGCGTCGTCCTCGGGGTAGAGCCGCACGCTGACCCGGGGCAGGCCGCCGAACTCCACGTACGCCTCGTGCGGAAGGGAGCCGTCCGGGTCGGTGGTGACGCCGACGCCCGCAGCGCTGCGGCGCGAGGTCTGGTCGGCGCCGATGTCGTGGGTCACCTCGATCTCGCGCGCGTACTCGGCGGCGAGGGCACGCAGGGCGGTGACGGCGGCTTCGGTGGTGGGCAGGTGTTCCGGCGAGTGGTCCATACCACTGATCATGAAGGATGCCCGGCCCCCACGTCAGTGCGGCTCGGAAAACCGCAGGTAGCGGGGTGGCACCACGCTGGTGAGCCAGACTCCGTTCGCGCTGATGTGGAAGACGTGGCCGTCGCGATGCATGGCACCGGCGTCCACGGTGAGCACGACGGGGCGGCCGCGGCGGGCGCCGACTCGGGTCGCGGTCTCGCGGTCGGCCGAGAGGTGGACGTCGTGCCTGTTCATGGGCCTGAGGCCCTCGATCCGGATCGCGTCCAGGTTGCGGGCCACGGTGCCGTGGTAGAGGTACGGCGGCGGGGTCGCCGGGGGCAGGCCGAGGTCGACCTCGATGCTGTGGCCCTGGCTGGCGCGGATCCTCGTGCCCTCGATCGCGAAGCGCTGCTTGTCGTTGGCGGCCACCACGTGGTCGAGTTCCTCGCGGGTGAACCGGAAGCCGTGTGCGGCGGCCGCGGCGATCAGCGTGTCGATCTCCACCCAGCCGGCCGGGTCGAGCGTGAGGCCGATGCGTTCGGGCTGGTGGCGGAGGTGTTTCGAGAGGTACTTCGACACCTTCACGGTGCGTCTTTCGTCCATGTCTCCAGGGTGCGGGAGAGACGAGGATCACGCAGGTTGTTTTCCGCCCCGGGTTTGGTCCACAGCCAAGTGCAGTTATCCACAGGGGAATTGGAGAAAGTGTGGACAACTGATGGGCCGTTCAGGATGATTCGCCAACGTCGGTGTGGGGATGCCTCGGTGGGGCGAGGTCGTCCAACGATCTTGTGTTGACCTCCCGTTCCGCTGCCAGTGCGATGAATGTGGCCGTTTGGTCGTGGCCAACGAGGCGTTCTACAGCGCTGATCGTCTCTGCGGGCAGGTCGATGGAGCGGGTCCTGGTGCTCGGCTCCGTGGTCTTCTCGGGGCCGAGGTGATCGCGCAGGTGCTGGATCGCGAAGACGCGCATCGCACGGGCCAGTTCGGCATCCACCGCATGCTGGGCCAGGGGCCGGAGCCGGCGTACCAGTGAGGCTGCTTCTGCCGCGTGGGCGTCGGTGCGGTGGGTGGGATCGTCCAGGTAGCGGGCGAAGACGTACTCGGTGGTGAACTCCAGGAAACGGGCGGCTATGTGCTCCACCTGGCCCCTCAACTCCCGCAGGTGGCCCGAGATCGCGGACAGCGGTACTCCGGCCGCGTGCAACTCGGCTGCCACGGACAGCTCTTGGGGGCTCGGTACGAGGAAGGTGTCGGGGGCGCCGTCGATCGCTTCCAGTACGCCGAGTTCGACCGCATCGGCCACGGCGTCCTCGTCGGGGGCGCCGCCGAAGCGGGCGTCCAGTTCGGGGCGGGTGATGCGGGCCGGTTCCTCGTCGGTCCAGGGGCCCTCCACCTCGGTGACCAGGCCGAGGATGCCGCCGAGGCCGCGGCCGGTGTCCCAGGCGTCCAGGAGGTCCTTGATCGAGGCGAGGGTGTAGCCGCGGTCGAGGAGGTGGGTGATCTGGTGGAGGCGGGTGAGGTGGATGTCGGAGTAGAGGTTGGCGCGGCCGCGGCGTTCCGGGCGGGGGAGGAGGCCTTTGTCCTGGTAGGCGCGGATCGTTCTTACGGTGGTGTGGGTGTGGTGGGCCAGGTCTTCGATGCGGTACGTCTTGTGGGGCGGGGGGTCGGTCATGTGGGGGTTCCTTGGCTGGTGACCGGGGTGGGGCTGGGCGGGGGTGGGTTTCGCTCGCCCGCCCCGAGCGGCACGACTGCTCGCAGCTACGGCGACGGGGTTGCCGCTGCGCCGCCCAGCCGTCTACAGCCTCGGCTCCACCCTCGCGATCCCCCTCAACACCCCCGGCATGAACCGCGACAGCAGATGCGCGCCTCGGGCCTCCGGTGTCACCGGTACCACCGCCTTGTTGTGGGTCACCGCGTCCAGGACGGCCTTGGCGACCTTCTCCGGTGGGTAGTTGCGCAGGCCGTACAGGCGGGCCGAGTGTTTCTGGCGGCGGCGTTCCTCGGCCTCGTCGACGCCCGTGAAGCGGGCCGTGGAGGTGATGTTGGTATTGACGAAGCCGGGGCAGATCGCCGTGACTCCGATGTCCTGGGAGGCCAGTTCGGCGCGCAGGCACTCGGAGAGCATCAGGACCGCCGCCTTGGACGTGCTGTAGGCGGGCAGCGCCCGGGAGGGCTGGTAGGCGGCCGCCGAGGCGATGTTGACGATGTGGCCGCCCTGGCCGCGTTCGGCCATGCGCGCCCCGAAGAGGCGGCAGCCGTGGATCACGCCCCAGAGGTTGACGTCCAGGACCCTGCGCCAGTCGTCGGTGGTCGTGGTGAAGAACGAGCCCGACAGGCCGATCCCCGCGTTGTTGACCAGCACGTCCAGCACGCCGTACGCGCGGTGCACCTTCTCGGCGAGCTTCTCCATGGCCTGCTCGTCGGAGACGTCTGCCGTCTCCGCCCAGGCCTCGGGCGCGCCGATCAGCCGGGACAGCTCGGCGGTGCGGGCGGCTGCCTCGGCGTCGCGGTCGACGGCCACCACGCGCGCGCCGGCCTCCGCGAACGCGAACGCCGTGGCCCGGCCGATGCCGCTGCCGGCACCGGTGACCAGGACCAGCTGCCCGCCGAACCGGTCGCCGTGGCGGCCGGTGGCGGTCGGCTCGGGACGGCCGCCCTCCACGGACGTCACGAACTCCTCGATCCAGGCAGCCACCTGGTCGGGACGCGTGCGCGGGATCCAGTGCTTGGCCGGGAGCGTGCGGCGGGTCAGCTGGGGCACCCACCGGTCGAGGTCGTCGTACAGGCGCTCCGAAAGGAACGCGTCCCCCTGGGGCGTGATGAGCTGCACGGGCGCGTGCGCGTACGCGTCGGGGCGCGGCCTGCGCAGCCGGGCGCGGACGTTGTCCCGGTACAGCCAGGCGCCGTGGGCCGCGTCCGAGGGCAGGGACGAGGTCGGGTAGCCGTCACCGGGGACCTTCTCGACCCGCTGGAGGATCTTCGGCCAGCGCTTGCCGAGCGGGCCGCGCCAGGCCAGCTCCGGCAGGGCGGGGGTGTGCAGCAGGTAGACGTACCAGGACTTGGCGCCCTGGCCGAGGAGCTGGCCCACCCGGCGGGGCGTGGGGCGCTTCATCCGGGCGTTGATCCAGTGCCCGAAGTGGTCGAGGGACGGGCCGGACATCGAGGTGAAGGAGGCGATACGGCCCTCCGTGCGGCCCACGGTGACGAACTCCCAGGACTGCACCGAGCCCCAGTCGTGGCCGACCAGGTGCACCGGGCGGTCCGGGCTCACCGCGTCCACGACCGCCAGGAAGTCGTCCGTGAGCTTGGCCAGGGTGAAGCCGCCGCGCAGCGGCTGCGGTGCCGTGGAGCTGCCGTGGCCGCGGACGTCGTACAGGACGACATGAAATCCGCAGCGGTCGGCGAGGCGGACGGCGACCTCCGACCAGACCTCCTTGCTGTCCGGGTAGCCGTGCACCAGCACCACCGTCGGCTGCTCCGGGTCCCCCAGCTCGGCCACGCACAGCTCGACCCCGCCGGTGTGCACCCGGCGCTCACGCGCACCCTTCAGCATCGAAGGTGTCGTCACTTCGCCTCCGCCCAGCGCCGCACGTGCGGCAGATCGTCGTCCAGCCAGAACGCGCTCTGCTCGGGGTCCCGGGAGTCGGTGACCACCAGGATCTCCTCGAACTTCGCGCCCGTACCCCGGAAGCCGAGGTGGGGTTCGACCGCCCACAGGCCCGGCTGCGGCGGGTGGTCGGAGAAGCGGTACGGCGACCACAGGGGCGACCAGCCCTCGCGGTGGCCGTGCAGGGCGTCGGCGGCCAGGCCCTTGAGCGACTGGGTGCCGAACCCGAACAGGTGCGGGGACCAGCGGCGCTGTTTCACCCGGTCCACCTTGTGGGCGATCACGCCGAAGGGATACGCCCGGTGCCGGTTGGCGTAACCCTGGCGGACCATGAGGCGGTCCACGTTCTCGTAGATCTCGCGCAGCGGCCGCCGCTCGCGCACCTCGCGCAGGATCAGCTCCCGGTGCGCCTCCAGGTCGGCCAGCAGCCGGTCCTGCACCGGGTTGACGCCGAGGGAGCCCGAATAGCCGATGTCGGCCGTGTAACCCTCGTACACCGGGGCCATGTCCAGGATGAACGGCATCCCGGGCTCCAGGGCGCGGTCGGTCGGGAAGAACTGCAGCGGGATGCGGAAGTTGACGAACGCCGTGCGGTCGCCGAACCAGGCGAAGGGCAGGTGGAACCAGTCCCGCACCCCCCGCTCGCGCAGCCACTCGCGCTGCATCCGGGCCGCCTCGCGCTCGGTCACGCCCGGTTCGAGGCGTGCCGCGACCGCCTCCGCGCACTCGTAGGCGAGGCGCTGCACCCGCCTGAACCCCTCCAGCTCCACGGAGAGTTCGCTGCTCACTGCCGTCGTCATGCCGCCCCGTCCCGTCGTCCCATCGGCTGCGGTACGCGTCCGTAACTTGACACTGGTGAATGTGACAGTTGTTAGAGGCGGCGTCAATAGGCGGGATCAAGGCCTGTGGACAACGCTCCGTGAGCGACTGTGGATAACTCTCAGGCAGGGGATCCCTTAGGGCCCCGTACTACTCGAGTCTGACGCGAAGACGGCTCTGAGGTCTGACGACCGGCATGGCCCGGATCACTACCGTCGAAGGCGTGACTGTGATCGCGACCGAAAGCCTGAGCAAGCGGTTCCCCCGGGTGACCGCGCTCGACCGGCTGTCCGTGGACATCGGACCCGGTGTGACCGGACTCGTCGGAGCCAACGGCGCCGGCAAGTCCACGCTCATCAAGATCCTGCTGGGTCTGTCCCCCGCCACGGAGGGCCGCGCCGAGGTGCTCGGCCTCGACGTCACCACCAAGGGCGCCGCCATCCGTGAGCGCGTGGGCTACATGCCGGAGCACGACTGCCTGCCGCCCGACGTATCGGCCACCGAGTTCGTCGTCCACATGGCGCGCATGTCCGGCCTGCCGCCCACCGCCGCGCGCGAGCGCACCGCGGACACCCTGCGCCATGTCGGCCTCTACGAGGAGCGCTACCGCCCCATCGGCGGCTACTCCACCGGCATGAAGCAGCGCGTGAAGCTCGCCCAGGCGCTGGTGCACGACCCGCAGCTGGTCTTCCTGGACGAGCCGACCAACGGCCTCGACCCGGTCGGCCGCGACGAGATGCTCGGCCTGATCCGCCGCATCCACACCGACTTCGGCATCTCGGTCCTGGTCACCTCCCACCTGCTGGGCGAGCTGGAGCGCACCTGCGACCACGTCGTCGTCATCGACGGCGGCAAGTTGCTGCGCTCCAGCTCCACCACCGACTTCACCCAGACCACGACCACTCTCGCCATCGAGGTCACCGACAGCGACGAGCACCCGGACGGCACGCGCGCGATGCGCGAGGCGCTCCACGCGCGCGGGGTGATCGTCGAGGCCGGCAGCGGCCTGCCGGGCGCGGGCCACATCCTGCTGCTGACCGCGCAGGGCGAAGAGACGTACGACCTGGTGCGCGACGTCGTCGCCGACCTGGGTCTCGGCCTGGTGCGCATGGAGCAGCGCCAGCACCACATCTCGGAGGTCTTCACGAGCGAGGAAGAGCAGCGGAAGGAGGCGGCCGTCCATGGCAGTTGAGCACCCTGTAGCCGCACCGTCGGGTGACCAGACCCGTATCCACAACATCGGCTACCGCACCTACGACGGCCCCCGCCTCGGCCGCTCCTACGCCACCCGCTCCCTCTACTCGCAGTCCCTGCGCGGCGCCTACGGCCTCGGCCGCTCGGTCAAGTCCAAGGTGCTGCCGATGCTGCTGTTCGTGGTGATGTGCGTGCCCGCGGCCATCATGGTCGCCGTCGCGGTCGCCACGAAGGCCAAGGACCTGCCCGTCGACTACACGCGCTACGCGATCATCATGCAGGCCGTCATCAGCCTGTACGTCGCCTCGCAGGCCCCGCAGTCCGTCTCGCGCGACCTGCGTTTCAAGACCGTGCCGCTGTACTTCTCCCGGCCGATCGAGACCGCCGACTACGTGCGGGCGAAGTACGCGGCGCTGGCCTCCGCGCTGTTCGTCCTCACCGCGGCCCCGCTGCTCGTGCTCTACATCGGCGCGCTGCTGGCCAAGCTCGACTTCGCCGACCAGACCAAGGGATTCGCACAGGGACTGGTATCCGTGGCACTGCTCTCGCTGCTCTTCGCCGGTATCGGCCTGGTCATCGCCTCGGTCACCCCGCGGCGCGGGTTCGGCATCGCTGCCGTCATCGCGGTCATGACGATCTCCTACGGAGCGGTCTCCACCCTCCAGGCCATCGCCGAGACGCAGAACAGCACGAACGCCATCCCCTGGATCGGCCTCTTCTCGCCCGTCACGCTGATCGACGGACTCCAGTCCGCGTTCCTCGGCGCGACCTCGGCGTACCCCGGCGGGATCGGTCCCACGAAGGGGGAGGGTGTGGTCTACGTCCTCGTCGTCCTGGGCCTCATCGCCGCGAGCTACGGCCTCCTGACGCGCCGCTACAAGAAGGTGGGCCTGTGACCACGCTCCAGATCGACCACGTCTCCCGCTGGTTCGGCAACGTGGTCGCCGTCAACGACATCACCATGACCATCGGCCCTGGCGTCACGGGCCTGCTCGGCCCCAACGGCGCCGGGAAGTCCACCCTCATCAACATGATGGGCGGCTTCCTGGCCCCCTCCACCGGCTCGGTCACGCTCGACGGGCAGCCGGTGTGGCGCAACGAGGCCATCTACCAGCACATCGGCATCGTCCCCGAGCGGGAGGCGATGTACGACTTCCTCACCGGCCGGGAGTTCGTCGTCGCCAACGCCGAGCTGCACGGCTTGGGCGCGAAGGCGGCCCAGCGGGCGCTCGCGACGGTCGAGATGGAGTACGCGCAGGACCGCAAGATCTCGACGTACTCCAAGGGCATGCGCCAGCGCGTGAAGATGGCGAGCGCCCTGGTGCACGACCCGTCGCTGCTCCTGCTGGACGAGCCGTTCAACGGCATGGACCCGCGCCAGCGCATGCAGCTCATGGAGCTGCTGCGGCGCATGGGCGACGAGGGCCGCACGGTGCTGTTCTCGTCCCACATCCTCGAAGAGGTCGAACAGCTCGCCTGGCACATCGAGGTCGTCGTCGCCGGGCGGCACGCGGCCAGCGGCGACTTCCGCAAGATCCGCCGCCTGATGACCGACCGCCCGCACCGCTACCTGGTGCGCTCCAGCGACGACCGCGCGCTCGCGGCCGCGCTGATCGCCGACCCGTCGACGTCCGGCATCGAGGTCGACCACGCCGAGGGAGCGCTGCGCATCCAGGCCGTCGACGTCGGCCGCTTCACCGCCCTGCTGCCCAAGGTCGCCCGCGACCACGGCATCCGGCTGCTGACGGTCTCGCCGTCCGACGAGTCCCTCGAGTCCGTCTTCTCGTACCTTGTCGCGGCGTAGGAGGCCGAAGATGTACGACCCCACAGTCGCCCGGCTCACCTACCGGGCCCTGCTCGGCCGCCGCCGGGCCCTCATCCTGGGTGCCCTGCCCCTTCTGCTGATCGCGATCTCCGTCGTCGTCCGCGGCCTCGCGGGCGCCGACGACCAGACGGCCGCCGACCTGCTGGGCGGGCTCGCGCTCGCCACGATGGTGCCGATCATCGGCGTCATCGCGGGTACGGGCGCGATCGGCCCGGAGATCGACGACGGCTCCGTCGTCTATCTGCTGGCCAAGCCGGTGAAGCGCCCGACGATCATCTTCACCAAGTTGATCGTGGCGATCGCCGTGACGATGGTGTTCTCGGCCCTGCCGACGCTCATCGCGGGCTTCATCCTCAACGGCAACGGGCAGCAGATCGCCGTCGCCTACACGGTGGCCGCACTGGTCGCGTCGATCGCCTACGCGGCGATGTTCCTGCTGCTCGGCACGGTGTCCCGGCACGCGGTGGTGTTCGGTCTCGTCTACGCCCTCGTCTGGGAGGCCCTGTTCGGCTCCCTGGTGTCCGGTGCGCGCACTCTGAGCGTCCAGCAGTGGTCGCTCGCCGTCGCCCACAAGGTGGCCGGCGGGGACCTGGTGACCTCGGACGTCGGACTGACCACGGCGACGGTGCTGCTGGTCGTGGTCACCGTGCTGGCCACCTGGTACGCCGGCCAGAAGCTGCGGACGCTGACGCTCGCCGGCGAGGAGTGACAGGTCCCGGTCTTGACGGGGGCTTCACCTCGGTCCGGGCACACTGGGCAAAGCGGATGACGGCTAGGAGGCCGCAGATGGCAGAGGAGACCCCGCAGCACGGTGGCCCCGCGCGGGCCGACGCTGACGTCTGGGACGAGCTGGTCCTGGACGAGGCCTTCGTGCGGTCCGCCGAGACCTCCGAGCCGTCCGCCCGGGCCCGGATGCTCGCCGCCCGCTGGCGCGCCGAGGAACCGGAGCCGCAGCCCTGGCGGTCCGACGAGCCGCCGACGGGCTGGTTCTTCAGCAAGGGGCGCCGGCGCAGATGGCGGCGCCGGTAGTCACGGTCACCGGCTAATTCGGTGGCGCCCAACTCGGCGGTGGGGCACAGTGGTTGTGCCCCATCCGCCGGGAGTATCCCCGGCGTCACGATCTGGGAGAGGAGTTGGGCGATGTCCATGCACGGCAGTACGTCCAGCTCCCGTCAGGGCAGCCTGAGCCGGGCTCCGGAGTGATCGCTACCCCTCCGTAGAGCTCATGGGAGCTGCCCGGGGCGGCCGCTTCGAGCACGCGATGTGTCTCTCGCGTGGGCCGCCCACCCGGAGGATTGGCCGAGTGGTAAGGCACTGGCTTGCGCTGTGTTCAATTAAGAGCGAGTCATGGTCGGGGGCGACCCCGCGCACGTTCGATTCGTGCATCCTCCGCGAAACGTTGTCACTGGTTGGCATTCGGTCGTCGGGGCCGGAGGCGGCTGCTCAGACGCCCCGTTCGTCTGCAATCCTGTCCAATTCCCGCATCGCTTCGGCGTGGGCGCTCATCCGCCTGCTCACCGTGCCCGTCGTGAACAGCGCGACGCCTACGACCGACACCGGGATCGACAGACCGAGCACGGCGAGCGCCTCGGGCCAGTCCCGTTCGTTCGCGCAGTAGTCGCCCTTGTAGATGCCCTCGTTGGCCGTGCCGCGGTCCGTCAGCAGGCGAGCCTCGCACTCCGCGGGGTACTGGTCGCCGGGCTTCCGGTCGACCTCGTACGGAGTGAGCAGCAGTACGGCACACCAGGTCCAGAGCAGGCCTGCGACCGACAGCAGGCCGATGCCCCAGGCGCGTATCCGGGCGGCGCGGTCGCGGAAGTCGAGGTCGTACTCGCGTGATCGCATGGCCGCCGAATGTAGCAGGACATGTAGCAGCACACCCCGGGCCGCCCAGGCGTCCTCAGGCCAGCAACCGCTCCAGCACCGCCGCGATGCCGTCCTCCTCGTTGGAGGTCGTCACCTCGTCCGCGATCACCCGCAGCTCCTCGTGGGCGTTGGCCATGGCCACCCCGCGGGAGGCCCAGGCGAACATCGGGATGTCGTTGGGCATGTCGCCGAAGGCGATCGTGTCGGTGGCCTTCAGGCCCAGGCGGCGGGCCGCTAGGGACAGGCCCGTGGCCTTGGAGAGGCCGAGGGGCAGCAGCTCCACGATGCCTTCGCCCGCCATGGCGACGGTGACGAAGCCGCCGGCCGCCTCGCGGGCCGCCTCGGCCAGCTCGTCGTCGCTCAGCGTCGGATGCTGGATGTAGATCTTGTTCAGCGGGGCGGCCCAGAGGTCGGACGCGTCCGTGAGAGGGATGGCGGGGAGGGCGCCCGTCACCGCGTAGCCCGGCCCGACCAGCACGTCGCCGTCCAGGCCGTCCCGGCTCGCCGCCAGGTGCAGCGGTCCCACCTCGGACTCGATCTTCGCCAGGGCCACGCCCGCCAGCTGCCGGTCCAGGGTCACGGACGTCAGCAGCCGGTGCGCCCCGGCGTCGTACACCTGTGCGCCCTGGCCGCAGACGGCGAGGCCGTCGTAGCCGAGGTCGTCGAGGATGTGCCGGGTCCAGGGGACCGCGCGGCCGGTGACGACGATGTGCGCGGCGCCCGCCGCGGTGGCTGCGGCGAGCGCTTCACGGGTGCGCGGTGAGACCGACTCGTCGGAGCGCAGGAGCGTTCCGTCGAGGTCGGTGGCGATCAGTTTGTACGGGAAGCCGGAGCTCACTTGGCGACCGGCTCCAGGACCTCCCGACCGCCCAGGTACGGACGCAGCACCGGCGGGACCCAGACCGAGCCGTCGGCCTGCTGGTGGTTCTCCAGGATCGCCACGATCGTGCGCGGTACGGCGCACAGGGTGCCGTTGAGCGTGGCCAGCGGCTTGACCTGCTTGCCGTCACGGACGCGGATCGACAGGCGGCGGGACTGGAACTCGGTGCAGTCCGAGGTCGAGGTCAGCTCGCGGTACTTGCCCTGGGTCGGGATCCACGCCTCGCAGTCGTACTTACGCGAGGCCGAGGCGCCGAGGTCGGCGGAGGCGACGTCGATGACCCGGAACGGCAGCTCCAGCGAGGTCAGCCACTCCTTCTCCCACTCCAGCAGGCGCTTGTGCTCCTCCTGCGAGTCCTCGGGAGCGACGTACGAGAACATCTCGACCTTGTCGAACTGGTGCACGCGGAAGATGCCCCGCGTGTCCTTGCCGTGCGAGCCGGCCTCGCGGCGGAAGCACGGGGAGAAGCCCGCGTAGCGCAGCGGCAGCTTGTCGGCGTCGATGATCTCGTCCATGTGGTACGCCGCCAGCGGGACCTCGGAGGTGCCGACCAGGTACAGGTCGTCCTTGTCGAGGTGGTAGACGTCCCCTGCCGCCTGGCCGAGGAAGCCGGTGCCGGCCATGGACTGCGGGCGCACCAGCGCCGGGGTCAGCATCGGCGTGAAGCCGGCCGCGGTGGCCTGGGCGAGCGCCGCGTTCACCAGGGCCAGCTCCAGCAGGGCGCCGACGCCGGTGAGGAAGTAGAAGCGGGAGCCGGAGACCTTGGCGCCGCGCTCGACGTCGATCGCGCCGAGCAGCTGGCCCAGCTCCAGGTGGTCCTTGGGCTCGAAGCCCTCGGCACCGAAGTCGCGGATGGTGCCGTGCGTCTCCAGCGTGACGAAGTCCTCCTCGCCGCCGACGGGCACGTCGGGGTGGACGAGGTTGCCGAGCCGGAGCAGCAGCTCCTGGGTCTCGGCGTCGGCCGCGTCGCGCTCGGCGTCGGCGGCCTTGACGTCGGCCTTCAGCTGCTCGGCGCGCCCCAGCAGCTCGGCCTTCTCGTCGCCGGAGGCCTTGGGGATCAGCTTGCCGAGTTGCTTCTGCTCGGCACGCAGCTCGTCGAAGCGGACGCCGGAGGACCTGCGCCGCTCGTCGGCAGACAGGAGGGAGTCGACGAGCGCGACGTCCTCTCCACGGGCGCGCTGGGACGCGCGCACACGGTCGGGGTCCTCACGGAGCAGGCGAAGGTCAATCACGTGGCCAAGGCTACCGGTGTCGGCTCACAGGTCACGACTCCCTATTGCGACTCGCCCCTTACATGCCGTTATGGGTCAATTGCGAAGAGTGTCGGTACGTGTCAATAAAAGCCGTCTCATTCCCTGGAACGAGGCACTCAGTGGATCTCCGGTTGACCGGATTCCCTTGCGGAGAGCGGCACTTGGTGACCCCGTTGTCCACAGGAATCCACGCGCCGGGAAGAGTTATCCACAGGCTGTGCGGAAAGTCTGTGGACTTCGGAATTGATCACTCCGGAAGTTCTGACCGGAGGGAAGAATTCCCGGTTCAAACTGGGGTGACACCTACTTTCGGGTGGAAAGGCGTCGCTCCAAAAGATGAACCAAAGGAAACGGGTGGACGAAGGGTGACCTGACGGGCGGTGGCCGCATCTGGGACACCCGGGGCGATTTGTCGACCGGGTGGCACTCCCTTGTCGACTTGTCCCCAGGTCGAGAAGCGGACCTGTGGATAACTTCTGTGGATAACGAAGATATGCAGGTACGACTGGCTAGAACCGGCCGTCCTGGCAGCGCGCCACCCAGTCCGCCGCGGTCACGAACTCCTTGTCCGAGGTCCCCGGCAGCGTGGACCGGGCCTCGCCCGGCTGGATGTCCGCGCGCGGATAGGAGCCGAGGAAACGTACCTGTAGACAGATCCGCTTCAGCCCCATCAACGCCTCGGCCACCCGCCGGTCGGAGATGTGGCCCTCGGCGTCGATGCAGAAGCAGTAGTTGCCGATACCGGCGCCGGTGGGCCGGGACTGCAGCAGCATGAGGTTGATGCCCCGGGTGGCGAACTCGCCCAGCAGGTCGCGCAGGGCACCCGGGTGGTCGTCGCGCTGCCACAGCACCACCGAGGTCTTGTCGGCACCGGTCGGTGCGGCGGGCCGGGCCGGGCGGCCGACCAGCACGAACCGGGTCTGCGCGTTCTCCGCGTCGTGGATCCCGGTCTCCAGCGCCTGAAGGCCGTACCGGGCGGCGGCGAACTCGCCCGCGAAGGCGGCGTCGTACTGGCCCTCCTGGACCAGCCGTGCGGCGTCCGCGTTCGAGGCGGCCGACTCCCAGTGGACGTCCGGGAGGTTCTTCCTGAGCCAGTTGCGGACCTGCGGCTGGGCGGCCGGATGCGCGGAGACCGTCTTGATGTCCGCGAGCTTCGTGCCCGGCCGGACCAGCAGCGCGAAGGTGATCGACAGCAGCACCTCGCGGTAGATCATCAGCGGCTCGCCCGCGACCAGCTCGTCCAGGGTGGTGGTGATGCCGCCCTCGACGGAGTTCTCGATCGGCACGAAAGCGGCCTCGGCCTCGCCGGCCCGCACCGCGTCCAGTGCGGACTGCACCGACACGTAGGGGATCAGCTCCCGGGTGGCCGCCTCCGGAAGCGTGCGCAGGGCGACTTCGGTGAAGGTGCCTTCGGGACCGAGATACGCATAGCTCGCTGGCATGTCCCTCACCCTAATGGCCGCGCCGGGACCCGTCGCCCGTGTCTCACGGACGCCACCCGACCGAGTGGTTTAAGACCCGGAATCACCCCTCCAACAGCCGCTGTCCCACGTACTCTCCCTCGGCCGCACCCCCCGGCACGGCGTACAGACCGCTCGCCTCGTGCCGGATGAACTGCGACAGCGCGTCCCCGCGGTCGAGCTTGCGCTGCACAGGTACGAAGCCGCGCAGCGGGTCCGCCTGCCAGCAGACGAACAGCAGCCCGGCGTCCGGCGTTCCGTCCGCGTCGATGCCGTCGTGGTAGGAGAACGGGCGCCGCAGCATGGCCGCGCCGCCGTTCCGGTCGGGCCGGGTGATCCGGGCGTGCGCGTTGACGGGGACGACGTACTCGCCCTTGGCGCTGGTCTTCTCCAGGTCCATCGGGGTCGTCTCGCCGCCCCCGGACAGCGGCGCCCCGTCGGCCTTCCGGCGCCCGATGACCGCCTCCTGGGCCGCGAGCGACAGCTTCTCCCAGTCGTCCAGGAGCATGCGGATCCGGCGTACGACGGCGTAGGAGCCGTTCGCCATCCAGGCCGGCTCCCCCGAGGCGGGCACGAAGATTCGCTGGTCGAAGTCGGCGTCGGCCGGCTTCGGGTTGCGGGTGCCGTCGAGCTGGCCCATGAGGTTGCGGGCCGTCATGGGGTGGGCGGTGGCGCCCGGGGTGCGGTTGAAGCCGTTCATCTGCCAGCGGACCCGGGCCGCGCCGCCGGCGTCCTTCTGGATCGCGCGCAGCGCGTGGAAGGCGACCAGGGCGTCGTTGGCGCCGATCTGCACCCACAGGTCGCCGTCGCTGCGCTTCTTGTCGAGCTGGTCGGAGGAGAAGTCGGGCAGCGGGTCGAGGGCGCCCGGCCGCTGCTTCTCCAGACCGGTCCGGCCGAAGAAGCTGTGGCCGAAGCCGAAGGTGATCGTCAGCGCGGACGGGCCCGCGTCCCGGGCCACGTCGGTGTCGTCATGGGGAGCCGCCTCGCCCGCCATCAGCCGCTCGGCCGTCGCCGACCAGCGGCGCAGCAGGGCCGCCGCCTCCGTGCGGCCCGCGCCCGCCGCCAGGTCGAAGGCGACGAGATGACCGCGGGCCTGCAGTCCCTGGGTGATGCCGGGCTGATGTTTCCCGTGAAACATCGCCCGGTCGGAGCCCACCGAGATCAGCGGAGCGGCCGGGGCGGGCGCGGCCGCGTATCCCACGGCTCCGCCGGCCGCGCCGAGCACGAGCCCGGTGGCTCCGGCGGTGCCGAGCAGGGCACGGCGGGAGATGCCGTGGCCACCGTCGCCGGCGGGCTCCCGCACCGCGGACTCGGGCGTACGGGCCTGGGGAAGGGACTGGTCGGGCATGGTGGGGTTCAGCCGATCTGCGCGTTCTTGGAGACGGTCACCTGGTCGATGTCGGAGGTCCGCACGGTCACGGCGATCTTCCAGTCGCCCGCCATGGGGATCTGCACTCCGGTCGCCGACCAGTGGCCGGTGGCGATGTGGTCGGGGGTCACCGGAAGCGGCCCGATCTTCTTCGCCGTGAGGGTGAAGGCGACCTTCACCTCGGGGATGTCGAAGGCGCGCCCGTTGGGCCGCTGCACGTAGACGTGCATCTCGTTGCCGCCCACGCGCGCGGGGTCGAGGTCGACCCGCACGAGGCCCTTGCCGTCGGTGCCGCCGGTGTCGAAGGGCATGTCCAGGGTCAGCGTGCCGGAGGGACTCGACGACGAGGACGAGGACGAGGAGGACGACGTGGCCGCCTTGGCGTCCAGCTCGGTGCGGCCCGGCTCGGTCTGGGTCAGCCAGGTGGTGACGGCGAGCAGCACGACGGCGACGCCCGCCTCGGCGAACACCGAGCGGCGCAGGCCGAAGCGGTTCGGGTCGGCGTCCCGCAGCCGCTTCTGCCGGGCGGCGTCCGCCGCGGCCCGCTGGCGAGCGAGCTGGGCGGCGCGCTTGCCGTCACCGGAGGCGGCACCCTTGCCGGCGGACTTCGATGCGGAGACGTGCTCCTTCTCGGGCTGCCTCGCCTTCTTGTCGGCGGCGGTGACCGTGTCCGCAAGCCGTCCCGTCCACCGCCGCGAGATCCACGCGATCCCCACGAGCAGCGTCACCAGCCCGATCTTGACCAGCAGCAGCTGCCCGTACCGGGTCTCGGTGAACGCCGACCAGGAGCCGAGCTGCCGCCAGGACTGGTAGGTGCCGGTGGCGACCAGAGCGAGGACGGAGCCGAAGGCGACCCGGGAGAACCGGTGGACGGCGGCGGCCTCGACCGGAGTGTCCGCCGGTGCCCGGTACAGGGCCACGAGCAGGGTGGCGAGGCCGCCCAGCCAGGCGGCGACGGCCAGCAGATGGAGGACGTCGACGGGCATGGCGATGCCCGGCTGCAGCCCGGTGGAGGCGTGCTCCGCCATGGCCCAGCTCGCCGCCAGCCCGGCGGCCACGACCACCCCGCCGATCGCGAGCCCGAAGGTCAGGTCGCGCTTCTCCTTGTCCTCCTCGCCGGAGTCCGTCAGTCGGCGCGTAGCGCCGTCGTTCAGGGAGGTGGTGGGTGAGGGGCGGGCGTAGGCGCCGAAGAGGACGGCGATGAACAGCGCGGCGGCGGCGAGCAGCAGCAGCCGGGAGACCAGCGCGGCGCCGGTCTTGGTCTGCAGCACCTGGCCGAGCAGATCCAGGTCGAAGACGTCGGCGAACTTCCCCGAGGAGGTGTAGGAACCGCGCAGGAGCAGCAGCCACAGGGTGGCCGCGGTGAGCGCGAGCCAGCCGCCGACCACGAGCCGCTGCACGGCCCGTACGCCCGCGCCGCGCTGCCAGCAGCCCAGCACGAACGCGGCGCCGCCCACGAGCACGATGAAGCCGGCGTAGGAGACGTACCGCCCGAACCCGTAGAGCCAGCCGACGACTCCGCCGCCGGCCGCGGTCCCGACGCCGGAGACGACGGTCTGCGAGGGCGCCCCGATGGAGAAGGTGTACGCGCCGGAGACGGGATGGCTGTCCGCCGAGACGACCTGGTAGGCGACCGTGTAGGTGCCCTTGGCCAGGCCGCTCCTGAGCTTCACGGCATACGTCGTCCCGCTCACGTCGGCGGGCGCGCCCACCTCGACGTTCTTGCCCTTGGGGTCGAGGACCTGCAGCGAGTCGTCTCTCATCGCCACCTTCTCGGAGAAGGTGAGCGACACCTGGGTGGGCGCCTTGTCGACCACCACCCCCTGGGCGGGGTCGCTGCCGGTCAGCGCGGCATGCGCAGCGGCCGGTCCGGCGCCCGCGAGCAGCGCGCCGGTGACGGCGAGGAGCAGCAGCACCAGGGTCCGCAGGCGGGGGGTGATGGTCCGGGTCACGGTGGTCCCTCCCTCAGTGGCCGGTCGACGGGTTGTACGTGGCGGACCGCACCGGCATCTCGACGGTGAGGGGCCCGGACTTGGCGAAGGTGAGCTTCAGGGTCACCTGCTGGCCCTGCGCCGGCTTGCGCTTCAGCTTCTCGAACATCAGATGGTTGCCACCGCTTTTGAACACGAGTTGACCATGCGCCGGGACGGCGAAGGAGGTCTTCTCCTCCATGGCCCCGCCGACGGTGCTGTGCATGGTGACCTGGCCGGCGACCTCGCTGGTGACCGAGGTCAGCTCGTCCTTCGTGCCGCCCTTGTTGGTGATCGTCAGGAATCCGGCGGCCATGTCGGCGGAGACCGGCTGGGGCATGTACGAGGCGCTCACGGACAGCTCGGCCTTCGAGGAACCGGAGTCGGAGTCCGAGCCGGAGCCGCAGCTCGTGAGGGCCAGGGCGGCGGCGAGCGCGGCCGCGGCCAGGAGTGCACGCCTCACGGCTTCGCTCCCTTGACGAGCTTGGGCAGGTCCTTGGTGTAGTCGTCGACCGTGGCGTCCTCGCCGTAGACGACGTAACCCGCGTCGGTCTTCGGCGAGAAGGCGAGGACCTGGGTGCTGTGCACCGAGACGAGCTTGCCGTTCTTGTCCTTCTTCGTCGGCTCGATGGAGATGCCGAGGGAGCGGGCGCCGGCCTGGATGGTGGCGAAGTCGCCGGTCAGGCCGGTGAACTGCGGGTCGATGCCCTTGAGCCACTTGCCCAGTTCGGCCGGGGTGTCGCGGCCGGGGTCGGTGGTGACGAACACGACCCTGAGGTCGTTCTGCTCGGCCTTGGGCAGTGCCTTCTTGGCGACGGCGATGTTGCTCATCGTCGCCGGGCAGATGTCGGGGCAGTGCGTGTAGCCGAAGTAGACCAGGGTCGGGTGGCCCTTGGTCTCGGCGCGCAGGTCGTACTTCTTGCCGTGCGTGTCGGTGAGGACCAGGTCGGGCTTCTCGAAGGGCTGGTCGAGGATGGTCGCGGCCTCGCCCGAGTCGGTCTCCTCGGAGACCACGGCGATGGGCGACTTGCCGTCGTCGCCGCTGCCACAGGCGGAGAGGGTCAGGGCGGCGGCGGCGAGCAGCGCGGCCGCGGCGAACGTCTTCTTACGCATAGAAAAATGTCCCAGATGTGAGAACTCCGGCGCGCACCGGGGCCGTACGACGGGGCCGGCCGGCCCCGGTGCGCGTGCGGAACGGTGGGTCAGGCGGTGCGGCGGCGGCCCGCGAGGACGCCGTAGCCGACACCCGCGACGCCGACGACGATGCCGATCACGCCGAGCACGCGGGCGGTGGTGTCGCTGCCGCCCTTCGAGCCGTCGTCGGCGGCGGCCGTCTGCTCGCTCTTGCCGTCGGTCTTGTCATCGGACGTGTCGGAGGCGTCCTCGGCGGTCGAGCCGCCGTGGTGGTCGTCGGTGGCGGCGGACAGCTCCAACACCGGGGCCGGGTTCTCGGGCTCGGCCCGGCCCTCCTGCGGGACCTCGATCCAGCGCACGACCTCCTTGTTCGAGTACGTCTGGATCGCCTTGAACGCCAGCTGGTCGGTGTCCTCGGGCAGGGCGCCCACGGAGAGCGGGAACTTCTGGAAGTAGCCGGGCTTGATGCCGTCGCCGTCGGCGGTCCAGGTGACCTTGGTGACGGCCTCGTCGATCTTCTCGCCGTGCATCGTGAGCGGCTTGTCCAGCTTGGACTTGGTGACGTCGATCTTCCAGCCCTGCATCGGCTGGGGCATCACCGAGGCCAGCGGGTGGTCGGCGGGGAAGTTCACCTCGAGCTTGGTGGTCGAGGCGTCGTCGCGCTCGTTGGGGACCTTGAAGTCGACGACCGCGAAGCCGCCCTTGGCCGCGGAGCCCTCGGGCTGCACGCTCACGTGCGCGAAGGCAGGCGTCGAAAGGGCGGTCAGGGCGAGGACGGCCGTGCCCGCGACGGCGGTGGCGGCGGCGATACGAGAAGCCTTCATGGCAGGGAGCACTCCACTCCGAGTGAGTTCCGTTGTGATCAGGAGTACGCGTGCGCGTGCCGGTACCACTGGTGTGGCCTCGGTCGATGTCCGCACGCGCGCGTGCCGCACGACGGCGGCCCTCCCGTCCGGCTCTCCGTTTCCGGTTCCGCTGGAGTGGTGGTCGCGTCGCGTCAGGCGGCGAGGAGGAACGCGGCGGCGGGCGGGCCGCGCCGGATCACCGTGTGCTGGAGTGCGGTGGTGTGCGGGGCGCGCACCTCGTCCCGGGCGGTACGACGGGCACGCGGGCCGGGTCCGGCCGCGGGCAGCAGCCCGGCGCACAGGGCGTGCGCCAGCGCGAGCGCCGCGCGCAGGGATCGTACGAGCGCCCCCTCCGTGACCCCGTGCGCCGACAGCTCGATCAGCCGCAGCAGGGCCAGGTCGCCGCGGCGCAGCAGCCAGCCGGCGGCGAGGGCCGCGAGCACGTGGCCGAGCAGCATCGGCAGGGAGGGCAGCAGCTGCGCCGAGGAGCCGGTGGCGTCGGTCATGTGGTGCATGGCCGGCGTGGTGGCCGTGGCCCGGCCCGAGGAGTCGATGAGGTGTGCGTCGAGCAGGAGCCGGTAGGCGTGCCCGGGGGTGAGCGCCGAGGGGCTGGACCCGCACAGGAGCCGTGCGGCCCGCTCGACGAGCGCGGCCTGGCTCGGCGACCCGTCCGTCGGGTCCATCGGCATCGCGGCCCCGCCCTGACCCAGCCCGAACAGCGTGTGCAGCACGGTCTGGCCCAGCGCGAGGAGGGCGGCGATGCCCGGCAGCGAGCGTTGCCGTCCGGCGAGCGGGGCCACCAGCAGCAGGGAGCCCAGGAATCCCGCGCCGAGCGTCCACAGGGGCACGCGCGCGCAGGAGGCCAGTGTGTGCCCGGCCGCGGCCAGCACGACGCAGACCGCGGCGAACACCGCGGCCCGCAGCATCCGGAGCCCGGCTCCGGGGCGCGCCGTGCGCGGGTGGGGGGCAGACATGGCGGCCTCATCATCGCACTGGCCTCACCCGGGCCCCACGCCAGGTCGTGGGATTCCGTCACGGCGGGAGGACCGCCGTGATGAGTGGAAGATCATCGTCCGCCCGAAGTCATGCCCTCATACACCGATTCCTCCCGGGGCGCATCGACCGTATGGGCGGAGTCACGTCAACGGTGTGCTTACGGGCGGGTACGGGCGGCAATACGTATCGGTATGTCGAGCCGCGGCCAGGAGGCTGGAGCATGAGCATCTGGTGGTCACTCCATTTGCGGCGCGAGGCCGCCAGCGTGCCGCTCGCCCGGCGCCTGCTGATCGGCACGATGGAGACCGCGGGCGTCGACCCGGACGTCTCCTACGACCTGTCGGTCGCCCTCACCGAGGCCTGCGCGAACGCGGTCGAGCACGGCGGGGACACGACCCGCGGCGGCAGGTCGGAGGCCTACCGGGTGACCGCCTACCTCGACGGCGAGACGTGCCGGATCGAGGTGGCCGATTCCGGACCAGGGTTCACCCGTACCCAGGACATCCGGCCCGCCCGCATCGACGACGAGAACGGCCGCGGGCTGTGTCTGATCCGGGAACTCGCCGATCACGTGCACATCGGCGCGAAGCCGGGCCGGGGCGGGACGGTGGTGAGCTTCGACAAGATCCTCAAGTGGAAGAAAGATCCTTCCCTGCTTACGGCATGACGAGCTCTTCCTCGAGCCGGCGCGGCTAGGGTGCGCGCATGCAGACCATGCACAGGGAATTGGAGAACGAGGAAATAGCGGGTGGCGTGCTTCTGCGCCCCCTCTCCGCGGCCGACGCCCCCCAACTCGCCTCCGCCTATACGGAGAACCGCAAACACCTCGCACCGTGGGAGCCGGTCAGACCGGAATCCTTCTTCACCGCCCAGGGGCAGGCGGAGCGCATCGACGGGCTGCTGCGGCAGTTCGCCGAAGGCGCCGTGGTGCCGTGGGTGTTCGAGGCTCCGAACGGCCGGATCGTCGGCGCGATCACCCTGTCCGGAATTTCCCGCGGCCCCTTCTGCAGCTCCCACCTCGGGTACTGGGTGGCCGCCGACCAGCAGAACAAGGGGCTGGCCAGCGCCGCCGTGGAGCAGGTCTGCCGTATCGCCCGGGACACGGTCGGACTGCACCGGATCGAGGCGTCCACGCTGACCGACAACACCGGTTCGCAGCGGGTGCTGGCGAAATGCGGATTCGAGGCGATCGGCCTCGCCCCCCATTACCTGCACATCAACGGCAAATGGCGGGACTGCCGACTCTTCCAGCGTGTGCTGCACGACCACGCCCCGGTTCTGTGAGGGTGTGTTTTCGGCGCCTGGCTTCCTCGGCCATGACGGGAAACCACAGAAACACCTCGATCACCCGGCGCCGAGGCCCTGGCCGCGCTCGGCGCCGACCTGCACACGCGCGCGTGGAGCCCCCGCATACATGACCCACTTCAGGCGTCGAGAACCTTCGCCAGCACCTCCAACGCCTCCGGATACGCCCGCTCCCGCGGTGTGCCGTAACCGACGACCAGCCCCTGCGGCCGTCCCCCGCCGGGCGTCTGCCAATGGCTGCCCAGATGGCCGACGGCGAGCCCCTCCGCCTCGGCGCGGGCCAGCACCTCGGCCTCGTCGGGCACGTCGATCAGCGCGTGCAGCCCGGCCGCGATGCCGCGCACGCTCCGCCGCGCCCCCAGCCGGTCCAGCAGCTGGTCCCGGCGGCGCCGGTAGCGCAGCCGGCACGCGCGCACGTGGCGGTCGTAGGCGTGGCTGTCGATGAGTTCGGCGAGCGCCAGCTGGCCGATGGTCTCGGTGTGGTGGTCGCTGTGCAGCTTGGCGTCGGCGACCGCGTCGACCAGCTGCGGCGGCAGCACCATCCAGCCGAGCCGCAGCGCGGGGCCGAGGGTCTTGGAGGCGGTGCCCAGGTAGACGACCTGGCCCGGGGCCATGCCCTGCAGCGCGCCCACCGGCTGGCGGTCGTAGCGGAACTCGCCGTCGTAGTCGTCCTCGACGATGAGCCCGCCACGCGCGCGTGCCCAGTCGGTGAGCGCGCGGCGCCGCTCGGGGTGCAGGGTCACACCGGTCGGGTACTGGTGGGCCGGGGTGACCACCACGGCGGCCGCCTCGCCCAGCTCGGCGGGCCGGAGCCCGCGCTCGTCCACGCGCACCGGCAGTACGGTCCCGCCGTTGCGCCGCACCACCTCCCGGTGGAAGGGCAGCCCCGGGTCCTCCATCGCGACCGAGGCGCCGTCCAGCACGCGGGTGAGGAGCGCGAGCCCCTGGACGTACCCGGAGGTGATCACGATCCGCTCTGGCGGCGCGAGCACCCCGCGCGCCCGCCCCAGGTAGCCGGACAGTGCGGTGCGCAGTTCGATCCGGCCGCGCGGGTCGCCGTAGTCGTACGCCAGGGAGGGCGCCGTCGCGATGGCGCGGCGCAGCGCCCGCAGCCAGGCCGCGGCCGGGAACGCGCCCACGTCGGGACTGCCCGGCCGCAGGTCGAAACGCGGCGCACGCGCGTGTGCCGCCGTTCCCGGCTCCTCCTCCCGTACGGCGGGCAGTTCGGCGACCCGGGTGCCGGACCCCTGCCGGGCCGTCAGGTAGCCCTCGGCGACGAGCTGGTCGTACGCCGACTTCGCGGTGCCGCGCGAGATGCCGAGTTCCGCCGCGAGCCGCCGGGTGGCCGGCAGCCGGGTGCCGGGTGTGAGCCGCCCGTCGCGTACGGCGTCCCTGAGCGCCCGCTCCAGACCGACACGGCGGCCGTCCGCCGCGTCGGGTTCGAGATGCAGGTCCACCCCCACACCGGACCAGAAGTCGTCCACGGAAACCTTCCCCCTAGGCACGTGAAGCCTGCATTCGCGTACGGACACGCCGATGGCCGGGCACCGTTCGGGTGCCCGGCCATCACTGTCTTATCAGCCCTTCAGGGACGCCATCCAGGCCTCGACCTCGTCGGAGCGGCGCGGCAGACTCGCCGAGAGGTTCTCGTTGCCGTCCTCGGTGACGAGGATGTCGTCCTCGATGCGGACGCCGATGCCCCGGTACTCCTCGGGGACCGTCACGTCGTCGGCCTGGAAGTACAGGCCCGGCTCGACGGTGAGCACCATGCCCGGCTCCAGCGTGCCGTCGACGTACGTCTCGGTGCGCGCGGCCGCGCAGTCGTGGACGTCCATGCCGAGCATGTGGCCGGTGCCGTGCAGGGTCCAGCGGCGCTGCAGGCCCAGCTCCAGGACGCGCTCGACCGGGCCTTCGACCAGGCCCCACTCGACGAGCTTCTCGGTCAGCACGCGCTGGGCGGCGTCGTGGAAGTCGCGGTACTTGGCGCCCGGCTTCACGGCCGCGATGCCGGCCTCCTGGGCCTCGTACACGGCGTCGTAGATCTTCTTCTGGATCTCGCTGTACGTGCCGTTGATCGGCAGCGTGCGCGTGACGTCGGCGGTGTACAGGGTGTGCGTCTCGACGCCCGCGTCCAGCAGGAGCAGGTCGCCGGAGCGGACCGGGCCGTCGTTGCGCACCCAGTGCAGCGTGCAGGCATGCGGGCCGGCCGCGCAGATGGAGCCGTAGCCGACGTCGTTGCCCTCCACGCGCGCGCGGAGGAAGAACGTGCCCTCGATGTAGCGCTCGCTGGTCGCCTCGGCCTTGTCGAGGACCTTGACGACGTCCTCGAAGCCGCGCGCCGTCGAGTCGCAGGCCTTCTGCAGCTCGCCGATCTCGAACGCGTCCTTGACCAGCCGCATCTCGGAGAGGAAGACCCGCAGCTCCTCGTCGCGCTCGCCGGTGACCTTGTCGGTCAGGGCGGCCTCGATGCCGGCGTCGTAGCCGCGCACGACGCGCACCGGGCCGGTGGCCTCGCGCAGTTTGTCGGCCAGCTCGCGCACGTCGGCGGCCGGGATGCCGTACAGCGCCTCGGACTCGGTCAGGGAGTGGCGGCGGCCCACCCACAGCTCGCCGTGGCCGGAGAGCCAGAACTCGCCGTTCTCGCGGTCGGAGCGGGGCAGGAGGTAGATCGTCTCCTTGTGGCCCTCGGCGACGGGCTCCAGGACCAGGACGCCGTCCTCGGTCTGGTTGCCGGTGAGGTAGGCGTACTCGACCGAGGCGCGGAAGGGGTACTCGGTGTCGTTCGAGCGGGTCTTCAGGTTGCCCGCGGGGACGACGAGGCGCTCGCCCGGGAAGCGCGCGGAGAGCGCGGCGCGGCGGCGGGCGGTCTCGGCGGCCTGCGGGATCGGCTCCAGGTCACGCAGCTCGGTGTCGGCCCATCCGGACTTCATGTTCTCGGCAAGCTCGTCGGAGACGCCCGGGTACAGGCCGTTCTTCCGCTGCTTGATGGGCTCCTCGGACTCGGCTTCCGGGCCCGCCGCGGTAGCGGCGGCTTCGGACAGAGCCGGGTTGAGCTCGTCGGACACGTGATCCTCCTCCGTACGGCATGTGATCTCCCCCGGGGCCCGCGACGCTCACGCTTGTGGCCGAGCGGGGGGACCTCCATCATCGTACGGTCGTGCGGGAAGCGAACCAGGGCTGGAAGACCTGATATGACCGCCCATGCCAGGCGGTGTGAAAGCGCTCTCAGTCGAAGTGGACCGCGAGCAGGACCACGTCCTCCCGGCTGTCCGCCGTGTCCAGGCCGTCCGGCAGGACGGTGCGCAGTACGTGGTCGGCGATGGCCCCGGGGTCGCGGCGCAGGGTGCGCGGGATGCTCCCGGCGGCCGTGTGCAGCCGGGCGAAGGCGCGGTCCATGGGGTCGCCGGTACGGTGCAGCAGCCCGTCGGTGTAGAGCAGGACGGTCTCCCCGGCCTCCGCCTGGATCTCCACGCTCGGCGCCTCCCAGCAGGCGAGCATGCCGAGCGGCGCGGAGACGGAGGTCTCGGCGAACTCGGTGCGCCGCTCGCCGATCAGCAGGGGCGGGCTGTGCCCGGCGCCGGCCAGGGTGATCTTGCGCAGGGCCGGTTCGCAGTAGGCGAACAGGGCGGTGGCCGAGCGGGCGGGCTCGGTCAGGCGCAGCAGCAGCTCCAGGTCGGACAGGACGGCGACCGGGTCCTCGCCCTCCATCACGGCGTAGGCCCTCAGGGAGGCGCGCAGCCGGCCCATGGCGGCCACCGCGCTGGGCCCGGAGCCGGTGACCGAGCCGACGGAGAGGCCGAGGGCGGCGTCGGGCAGCGGCAGCGCGTCGTACCAGTCGCCGCCGCCGCGCGGGCCGGTGCGGTGCCGGGCGGCGAGCTGGACGCCGGCCACCCGCGGCAGCCGGGAGGGGAGCAGTTCCTCGGTGATCGTCGCCACGCACGCGCGCGTGCGCTCGACTTCCACCAGCCGTGCGAGGTGTTCGGCGGCGTGGCGGACGTACAGGCCGACGAGGTGGCGGCGGTGCTTGTCCGGTTCGGCCGGCTCGTCGTACAGCCACACGGCGGCGCCGAGGCGGCCTGCGGACTCGGTGGTCAGGGGGAGGGCGTAGCTGGCGGCGTAGCCGAGGCGGGCGGCCACCTCGCGGTGGCGGGGGTCGAGGCCGTCCTCGGCGAGCAGGTCGGCGTGCACGATCTCGGCGCCGGCGCCGCTGCCTTTGTCGAGGAGGGTGCCGTAGGGCAGGGAGCCGCGCGGCACGGTCTCCATGTGGCCGAGGTCGGCGCGGCCGAGGCCGAGGCCGATGGTGGTACGGGGGCCGAGTCCGTCGCCCGGTTCCAGGACGACCAGGCCGCGGCGGGCGCCGACGAGGGCGGATCCGGCGCGCAGCAGCTCGTCGAGAGCAGGCTCGAGTGCGTCCGTGCGGGACAGGCGCTCGGTGAGTTCGTGGAGGGTCGTGAGGTCCGAGACCCAGCCGGCCAGCCGGTCCTGGAGCAGGGTGCCGGGGGCGGGGCCGGTGGGGGCAGGGGGGTTCGTGACGGGGCGTGCGGGGTCCGGGGAGGGGACGGCGCCCGGGGCGGGGGATGTGGGCGCGACAGTGTGTGCGGGCGTGGGGACCGTTGGATCGATTCCAGCCACTTTCGGAGGGTGCGGGGCGTTCATGGCGTCCGGCTCTCAGACCGGTGCGTATTGCTCAGAAGCATCGCAAACCCCCATGTCATTCTGCGCCGCTAGCAGTGTCTCCACATGTACACGCACTCGTGAGGGGATGTCCAGCATTGTCCTGCAGGGATTCCTGGTGTCCATGGGTCTGATGTGGGTTTCTTCCGAAACCCTTGCCTTACCGCCAAGTTGGCTTAAAACTGCCTCAGGTATCGGTTCATTGCGGTCGACTGGGCTTGCTCCACGGAGCGTCACAGCGGTCGTGATGGGTACGTACTCGGAGAAGGCCAGGGGTGGTTGGGGGCCACCCGGAACCTGGCGACGGACCCGGGCGTCATAGCCACCGACGGCCGAGCCCCATCCTCCCGTGGCGGAGGCGGAGAGAAATACGCGCGACGGCAAAACGCCAGACTTCGCCACCCCCATGCCGCACCCGTGCTTTTGATGGACGCACTATGGACGCGGCCAACGCTCGACCCCTTGGGGTTCCCCTTGTCGTACGCAGGGGTGTGATGCGCCAACAGGTACGCACAGTGAAGTGATCGACACATGGTGTGATGTGGTCCACGGTGTTGCCAGCGGTGCAACGGAAAGGAACGAGCGCTCATGCGCGAGATCCTCGGAAGGCGACGCAGGCTCCTGTCCAGGCGGAAAGGCGGGAGGCCTGAGCTGATCAGCGCGGCCCTGACCTTCGCGACGGAATGGCAGTGGCCCGTACTCCCGGGCGTGGCCCCGGACCCGCAGGGCCGGGCCCGCTGCGCCTGCCCCGACCCGGAGTGCACGGTGCCCGGTGCGCACCCCTTCGACCCCGGTCTGCTCGCCGCCACCACCGACGCGCGCATGGTGCGCTGGTGGTGGACCAACCGGCCGGCCGCGCCGATCATCCTCGCCACCGGAGGCAACGCGCCCTGCGCGGTCAGCCTGCCGGCGCTCGCGGCGTCCCGCGCCCTCGATCTGCTCGACCGGCGGGGCATGCGCCTCGGTCCGGTGATCGCCGCGCCGACCCGCTGGGCGGTGCTCGTCAAGCCGTACTCCATGGAGCAGCTCGGCGAGCTGCTCTACGCCAAGGACTTCGTACCCGGTTCGCTGCGCTTCCACGGCCAGGGCGGCTACCTCGCCCTGCCGCCCTCCGAGACCGGCCAGGGCGCCATCCGCTGGGAGCGCGCCCCGCTGCCCGGCTCGGCCTCGCCCTGGGTGCCCGACGTGGAGGCCGTGGTGGACGCCGTCGTCGACGCCCTCACTCGTACGGGTGTGAGCGCACCCGAGTTGTAGGGGTGTCGGGCGCGGGCGGGGCCCGATTCCCGCCCGCGGTCGTTATCTTCCGCTACATGCTGCGCATTTGTGGGGGTTTCGGCATTCGGTCGCCACACGGCGACGGGCCGGACCCCCGAAGGGTTCGTCTGTATGCCCTCATGGGCGTCGTGGTGGCCGCGGTCGTGCTGCCGCTGGCCGTGGCGTCCGCGGGGCAGGTGGGCGACTCCGCGGGACCTCCGGGAGCGGACGACCGGCACGCTGGACACGCACCGTCGCCCAAGCCGTCCAAGTCGACCAAAACGTCCAAGCCGTCTCGGTCATCGTCCTCGTCCACGTCGTCCTCCTCGGACGGCGACGCGGAGATGCCCTCCGTCGCTCCCACGCGCTCCCCGCTGCTGCTCGGCCTGGGCCTGGCCACCGCCGCGCGCTGCGGACCCGAACTCACCTCCCCCGAGGGCGTCGAGGCGCAGACCTGTGTGCTCACGCAGGGCGAGGACACCTGGGCACGCACCTACTACCGCAACGCCACCGGCAAGACCGTGGACCCCGTGCTGAGCCTGATGGGGCCGGGCGGCCGGACCGTGCAGATGCACTGCGCCACGGACACCGGCGACGAACCCGCCACCTGTGAGACACCCCGTGAGCGCACGCAGGGTTCGCTGGACGCCTACTCGGCCGTCGCCGAGTTCGCCGAACGCGGGGCGCAGGGGCGGATGCTGCTGCGCTCGGGCAGCAACTCCGAGGGCTCGAACGGGAGTTGACGCGCGGCGCGGTGCTGTACACCGGACGCGGACATGGAAAGACCCGGTTGCTGGCGACGGGGGATGCACCAGCAACCGGGCTACTGGAACGGTAACAAGAGATCGGCGGTTAGCAAATTCGATCTCGGCTATTCGGACACCGAATTCTCTGTCGCGGCGGGGAGTTGTGACAGGAGTCACCTGATTCGGGTGGCGTCTCACGGCTGACCGACCAGTCAGCCGTGAGCCCTTGCTCCGGGTGCCTCAGCTGAGGGTGACCTGCCGGTTGGTCAGGCCGCCGCGCGCCCGGCGCTCGTCGGCCGTGAGCGGCTCGGTGGCGGCGAGGGCGGTGGCGAGCCGCTCGGCGAACTCGGCGGCCGGCTTCTCCACATCCTCGGCCGTGACGCCGCTCGGCAGGTCCCAGACCGGCACCGTGAGGCCGTGAGCACGGAAGGAGCCCACCAGCCGGGTGCCCTCGCCGAGGCTGGAGCGGCCCGCCGCGTGCAGCCGGGCCAGAGCGTCCAGAAGCTGCTCCTCCGGATGCGGCATGACCCAGCGCAGGTGGTTCTTCTCCGGGGTCTCGCACCAGTACGCGGCATCCACGCCGGACAGCTTCACGGTCGGGATGGCGGCGGCGTTGGCCCGCTCCAGGGAGGCGGCCACGTCCGGGGTGGCGTTCTCCGCGTCCGGCACCCAGAACTCGAAGCCGCTGTGCACAACTGGCTCGAACGCGCCTTCCGGGTCGAGCAGGTCCTGCAGCCGCGGACCGTCGACGGGGGCGCGGCGGCCTTCCACCGGCGTGCCGGGCGCGGCCTCCAGCGCGCGCTGGAGGGTGTCGGCGAGGTCGCGGCTGATGTCGCCGGAGGGCGTGTCGTTCTGCAGGCCGAGCAGGACCGAGCCGTCGTCGCGGCGCATCGCGGGCCAGGCCATCGGCAGCACCGTGGCCAGCGTGACCGACGGGACGCCCTCGGGCAGGCCGGCCCTCAGAGTCAGCTCCACCGTGGCGGCCGGCACCAGTTCGCGCAGTGCCACCCAGTCGCACTCGCCCGGCAGCCCCTCGAACGGGCGGTGCACCAGCTCGGTCGCCGCGTGCGCGGCGGCCCGGCCGTGACACGCCTTGTAGCGCCGGCCGCTGCCGCAGGGGCAGGGCTCGCGGGCACCGACGACCGGGATCTCCCCGTCTGTGATCTGCGGCTTGGCCTTCGTCTGGGGTCGCTTCTTGGCCATCGTGGGGTCTCCCGGTTAC
Source organism: Streptomyces sp. NPDC031100 (assembly GCF_055570785.1). Lineage (NCBI taxonomy): Bacteria > Bacillati > Actinomycetota > Actinomycetes > Kitasatosporales > Streptomycetaceae > Streptomyces > Streptomyces sp. NPDC031100. The sequence continues at coordinate 191,192 of NZ_JBVIGN010000010.1, read as the reverse complement.
GGCTCGTCTGGTACGGGCGCGAGCCTAGCCGTTCACGCCACGGCCGACGGGAACCTGTGGACAACGGACACACGGGCGACGCCGACAGGGTGACCCTGTGGACGACTTCCGGGCCCCTGCGTGGCTCAGGCGGGCCACGTCTTCGCGCACCCGCCGGGCTCAGTCCAGGTCGTCGAATGTGTCCGCCGGGCTCAGCCCAGGTCGTCGAACGCGTCCGCCGGGCTCAGTCCAAGTCGTCGAACGCGTCCGCGAAGTCCAGTTCGGCCAGGGCCGGAACCGCGCCATGGGTGACGCGCGTAGCGAAACCGCCGCGACGGCACCCGGCATCCGGATCATGCACGTCCTCGTTGACCAGGACCCAGACCGTCACCTCGCCCTGTATGTCGTCCCGGACCCCCCAGTCGTCGGCGAGAGCCGTGATGATGTTCAGCCCGCGGCCGCCGTGCGCCGTGACCGACGGGGTGGCCGGGGCCGGGCGGGTCGGGCCGCCGCCGTCCGTCACCTCCACGATGAGCCGCCCGCGCGGATCCACCCGCCAGGCGGCACGCACATCGCCGTCCCCGGCCTGCGCGTTGCCCAGGGGCCGCCCGTGTTTGCAGGCATTGCTCAGTAGTTCGGAAAGAATCAGTACGGCGTCGTCGATGACCGATTCCGATACGCCGCCCCTGCGCAACTGCGCACGCATGCGGTGTCTCGCCTTCCCCACGCCCGCAGGGCCATGGGGTACGGCCATGCTCGACGACGTGGGCACCTCCTGTGCCACCACCAACGCCACCCCCGAGACCTCCTTTGCCCCACGCCACGGTGTGGATGCCCCATTGGCCTGTACCGGAAACCGGCCAATCCTCTTCCGGTGACGCATTCGCAACGACCGCATACGGAGCGAATGCGCCGGAGCACTCCCTGTGACGGGCCTGTCATCGTGTGGCTGGATTTCATCGGTGTGGCCGAGAACGGAGGATGGCCGAGTCCGGCGTCCGGGTCAAGGGTGGCGGACCGGTCCTTACCCGGCTCTTGGGCTCCGCTTCCGTGCGCTCAGCGGCCCAGCTGCCGCAGCACCGCGCGCGGGCGGTTGGTGATGATGGCGTCGATGCCCAGGTCGACGCAGAGGTCCACGTCCTCGGGCTCGTTCACGGTCCAGACGTGGACCTGGTGGCCGGCTCGTTTCAGCCGCTCCACATAGGCCGGGTGGTTGCGCACGATGCGGATCGAGGGGCCCGCGATCCCCACGCCCGCCGGCAGCCGCCCGTCGCGCAGCCGGGGCGAGAGGAACTGGACCAGGTAGACCGTCGGCAGCGTCGGCGCCGCGGCACGCACGCGGTGCAGCGAGCGCGCCGAGAAGCTCATGACCCGTACCGGCGACTCGGCGGCCGAGGGCGGCGAATCCAGCCCGAACCGCTTCAGCAGGTGCAGCAGGCGTTCCTCGACCTGCCCGGCCCAGCGTGTGGGGTGCTTGGTCTCGATGGCCAGTTCCACCCGGCGTCCGGCGTCCGAGACCAGCTCGAGCAGTCGCTCCAGGGTGAGCACGGAGGTCTCCGCCGGGTCCTCCGGCCGGTGCTCCCAGTCGGGCTCCTCGTCGCGCCCGCGCCAGGCGTCGCGCGCCTTCCAGGAGCCGAAGTCCAGCGCGGCGAGGTCGGCCAGCTCCAGGGCGGAGACGGCCCCGCGGCCGTTGGAGGTGCGGTTCACCCGCCGGTCGTGGACGCAGACCAGGTGGCCGTCGGCGGTCAGTCGTACGTCACACTCGAGGGCGTCCGCCCCGTCCTCGATCGCCTTCTTGTAAGCGGCCAGGGTGTGCTCGGGTGCGTCCTCCGAGGCGCCCCGGTGGGCGACGACCTGGATGGGATGCTGTGGTGCGTGGGTCACCGCGTCATGGTGCCACCGACACGGGGTACAGGGGGCGCGAGGGTGCGTCCGTGCGGCGAACGGGGTCATCCACCCTGCCCGTTTATGTACCTTTTGAAATAAAGATCCTATATAAAGAATGGCCCCGGACCCACAGCCACCGCTTATGGTGCTCTGACGGCCCGTGGGAAAAGCTGACTGCATACAAACAGGAACACAGAACCATGCCAGCTGCATCGCGCCGGGCCCACGCTTCACGGGCGACCAACCTGCACGCCGCGACAAGCGCGAACGAGCATGACCGAGTGTGACCGAGTGCGACCTAGAACAACTGCCGTGGATCGAGGAGAAGAGCTGTGAGCACCGAGAACGAGGGCAACGCGGTACCCCCGGCCCCGTCCGCACCTCCCGTGCCGGTGGCCTCTCCCCCTGCTTCCCCGGAGGGCTCCGCCCCGGACGGAGGCGCACCGACGACCCCGCTCCCGCCGGTTCCCCAGGCTGCCCCCGGCACCCCGGAGCAGGACCCGGCACCCGCTGCGCAGGCCCCCGAGAGTGCGCACGCCTCCGGCCCCGCCCCTGACGCCCACCAGCCGTACGGCGCCCCCGCCGCCCCCGAGGCTCACACGCCCTACGGCGGCCCGGCCCCCGACGGCTCCTGGCCGCCCCCGCCCCCTGCCACGCCCTCCTACGGCGACGGCGGCTCCGGTGGCGCCGTCTGGGGTGCCTCGTACCAGCAGCCCGCCCCCAAGCCCCGCAGCGGGCGCGGCGGCCTGGTCGCGGCGGTCCTGGTGGCCGCGCTCGTCGCGGGCGGCCTGGGTGGCGGCCTCGGCTACACCCTGGCCAAGGACAACGACAGCAACGGCTCGACCACCGTCTCCGCCTCCGACGGCAGCGCCGCGCAGGTCAAGCGCGCCCCCGGCACGATCGCCAACGTGGCGTCCAAGTCGCTGCCCAGCACGGTCACCATCGAGGCGGAGAGCAACAGCGGCGAGGGCGGCACGGGCACCGGGTTCGTCTTCGACAAACAGGGCCACATCGTCACCAACAACCACGTGGTCGCCGAGGCCGTCGACGGCGGCAAGCTGACCGCGACCTTCCCGAACGGCAAGAAGTACGACGCAGAGGTCGTCGGCCACGCCCAGGGGTACGACGTCGCCGTCATCAAGCTCAAGAACGCCCCCTCCGACCTCAAGCCACTCGCCCTCGGCGACTCCGACAAGGTGGCCGTCGGCGACGAGACCATCGCCATCGGCGCCCCCTTCGGCCTGTCCAACACGGTCACCACGGGCATCATCAGCGCCAAGAACCGCCCGGTGGCCTCCAGCGACGGCAGCTCCTCCAGCAAGGCGTCGTACATGAGCGCCCTGCAGACCGACGCCTCGATCAACCCCGGCAACTCGGGCGGCCCGCTGCTGGACGCCTCCGGGGCGGTCATCGGCATCAACTCGGCGATCCAGTCCAGCAGCAACGGCGGATTCGGCTCCGGCCAGTCCGGTTCGATCGGCCTCGGCTTCGCGATCCCGATCAACCAGGCCAAGTACGTCGCCCAGCAGCTGATCAAGACCGGCAAGCCGGTGTACGCCAAGATCGGCGCGTCCGTCTCCCTGGAGGAGTCCACGGGCGGCGCGAAGATCACCGAGCAGGGCGCGGGCGGCGCCGCCGCGGTCGAGTCGGGCGGCCCGGCCGACAAGGCCGGCCTCAAGCCCGGCGACGTCATCACCAAGCTCGACGACAACGTGATCGACAGTGGCCCGACCCTGATCGGCGAGATCTGGACCCACAAGCCCGGCGACCAGGTCAAGATCACCTACACGCGCAACGGCCAGGAGCACACGGTGAACCTCACCCTGGCCTCCAGGACGGGCGACAGCTGACAGCCCACGCCCCACGACCCGCTCCGCTCCCGGTACGCTGTACCCCGCCTCGCCCCCGGCGGGCGGAGGCGAGGTGGGTTGCCCGAGCGGCCTAAGGGAACGGTCTTGAAAACCGTCGTGGCGCGAGTCACCGTGGGTTCAAATCCCACACCCACCGCCAGGTGAAACGGCCCCTGACCAGTACGTATGGTCGGGGGCCGTTGCCATGTCCGTCGCCCGTCCGGCACCACTGTTCCCCTTGGTTTCCCGCTCTATCGGGCACGGAAGGGGCACGCGGGGGGCATGGCGGTAAGCGCTGGCACCTGCACCTCAGTCGCCCGCGAACCATACGTGGCTGCCCGGGGTGGCGGCGCACTGTTCCAGTACCGCTGCGAGATTATCCAGTGCCGCGCGTTGTCGATCGTCCGCGCACTGCTCTCTCAGGCCGGGCAACTCGCTGAGGGCTGCCGCGGCTTCCTGCTCGTTCATCACCGTGTCCCCGTAGAGATCGACGGCGGTAAGCCGACCGCGGACGCCGAGATGGAGAAGCGAGCCAAGTGCATCGGCCAACGCGTCCGCGTGGCCGTAGCACCCTCGCAGGAATGTCCGGCGCGCCTTCTTCCAGTCACGCGCCGGCCGAGCCGAGTGCAGTTCCACATCGATCCCCACGCACGTCATGATGCGTGCTGCGGGCGAGTTCCGTGTGGGGGTGACCGATCAGCGATTGATCGGGATCTCGTAGACGATCTCGCACAGCGCGGCCGGCACCACGACGTCCGCCGTTTCGACCGGCCGTCCGTGGTCGCTGTAGTAGGTCCGCCGGATGTGCGTAACCAGCGCGGCCTTCTGGATGCCCAGGAGCGATGCTTCCTCGGCCGTGGCGGTACGCGGCTCGGGCTGCTCGACGGCGTGGCTGACGGTGATTCCGATCTCGGCCATCCGGTTCACCACACCTGCGCCTGCAAACGGTCCGCCTTCCGGCAGGACGACGAGAGTGCCGCCGGTGAGGTCATACGGATAGGTCTCGGTCGCTCATGCACACCCCCTGGGCGGCAGGGTAGAGGTGCAAGGTGAACAGGTACCACTTCGCAGGGCGAGGACCGGACGCCACGGCACTTGGGACCACCGCCTTCTTCCCCCGTGGCTCCCCGCCGGGTCTGGCACGGCTGTGGCATGGGGAAATTCTGATCCGTAGCTCCACAGAGATCGGTCAGTGGAGGCCATACAGGCTGCCGGGAGGCCTGCGAAGGCTGGTGCTGGGCGCTGCCGGTTGCTGTACTTCGCTGCTGTACCGCAACTCCCCTGCGGCCAGGCCGTTGTCAGTGCCCCTTGCTAGCTTTCCTGTGGAGTGAGACCGGTCAGAGAACCTTCGAGGTCCGCGGTCAAGGGGGGTGGGCACAAAGGTCTCCGGGAGCCACCACGGGGCTATGTTGCAGGCCTCAGACCCCACCCCTCTCATCACCTGGCCAACATGCTTTCCAAGTCTGTTGATGCTGCACGGCGCCGTGTACGAGGCTGTTCACCTGCGTTCGCGCGAGGTCGGCAGCTCAGCCCGTAGCGGCTCTGGGCCTGTTCTGAACTGCCCGCGAACCGAGCTGAATGAGACGGAAACTGAGACGGGGGCTCCGATGGAACGAGTAGAGGCCGAGCTGTTCACCGACGGCGGGAACGACGCCGTGATGCGCCTCCCGGGCCGCAAGGTTCATGGTGTCCTGATCCAAGGGGACACCCTCAACCTCCTCCAGGGGGACGTGGCCGAGCTCGTCGAGCTGTGTGCCACTCGCGACCTGGAGGAGGCCCGGCATGTGGCGAGCCTCCTCCACACCGACCTGGGGGCGAAGCTCCAGCGCTACACCGAAGCACTCAAAGCCCACGGGATCCCCCAGCCCTTCTGATCCGTAGCTCTGTAGAGATCGAGCATTGACGGTCATACAGGTCGCGTTTCAGCCTCAGGGGGACGCTACGGGGGTGGGGCCGGTTGCTGTGGTTGCTGTATCCGGCTGCTGTACAGAGCAGGATCCCGGTTGGGGGGGGACAGCATGGAGCGGGAATAACTCGAACGACTCCTGGTGGGCAACGACGAGGCGTCCGTGGCCGCTCTGACCGCGCTCCGCTGCGGCGGTTCCCACGTGGTCTGTGACGGGACTACGTCTGCTGAGTCTCACGCCCTTGTCTATGGACGTCGACTGCGGCACACGCGCCGCCGGGGCATCGAGACCATGAAACTGGCACGCATCGTGGAACTGCTCGGCCGGCATCAGCGGCCGGTTCGCCTGGGGCAGATCAGGGCTGCCGATGACTCCTGGACGTTCATGTTGTTCCTCACCGAAGGCGGCAGCAGGCTGATCGCCTGCACCGGCGTTCGGCGAACCCACGCCTGAACCCCAGCCAACGGGCAGTCAGCCACGATGGCGGGGGCTGTCGACCGATCAGGCGCGCGTGTGTCTCGCTAAACCCCGCTGGCCTCAGCCACGCTTCTCTATGGCGTCCGCTAGAGCAAGCTACGACGGCGGAACCACGGGAGCGAGACATGAGGCAACGACCCTTTCGTCCCGAAGCAACTGGAGTGGGGACTCTGCCTTCAGCTGGTGTGCCCCTCACCTGCGCTGACGGCCGCATCCACCAGTGCGGGCTTGATCGGGGTCAGCAGGCAGTACGCAGGCACGCACCGCCGCAATTTCACCTAGCCCAGTTCTGTGATGCACGGGACCAACCCCAATCACGTCGACTACGGTGATACGCATGCAGAGTTCAGAGCTATCCGTCCAAGGGCAGAACCTCCACCAGCTCTACAATCAGTACTACAGGAATAAACTCCTTGTCGACCGTCGTTATCAGCGAAAGCTCGTCTGGACGCGCGACGAAAAGGAAAAGCTCATCGACTCCGCCGTTAACAAGCTACCGATCCCACTAATCCTCCTCGCTCAGAGAAGGAAGGGAGGGGTGGAAATCCTTGAGCTAATCGATGGACTCCAGCGCCTCGAGGCATTTTTCTCCTTCATGGAGAACAAGTATCCATATAAAGGTGAATACTTCGATTTGGCCACAACGGGCGACACCTTGGCCAAGCTCCACTCGGGAGAGCTTAGTCAAAAAGAACCCGTAATGTCGCGCGAGACATCCTTGGAGATCGCCAACTATCAAATCCCCGTCTCGACTTATCGCGACGCGGCAACCTCGTCGATCGACGAGGTGTTCCGCCGAATCAATAGCGGCGGAAGACGCTTGAGTCTGCACGAGATTCGGCAGGCAGGTGTAATGGGGCCGCTGTCAGACGTAGTGCGACGCACTAGCGCCACCATCCGGGGCGACGGAACATTCGCCGAGACTCTGACCCTCAGCGAGATGGAAAAGCTCTCCATCTCGCGGAAAGATCTCGAATACGGCCTAGATCTCGATCGCATCTTCTGGACGCGACACAACATTATTGGCGCAGACGACATTCGTTCATCCGGTGACGAGGAAATGGTTTTGGACTTGGTTCTCGATGCCGTCCTTACTCCCTGGCCTACGAGCGGGTGGCAGAATCGAGACGTGGCATACGGCTTGCCACGGAAAATCAAGTCAGCTTCCCCGGATGAAGTTAACGCGGCCATCATAGCTGTTGGTGTCGAAAACCTGCAGCAACGCATCGTGGCAGTTATCGAGATGCTGGATGAAGCCATGCGTGACCACGGCCCGCTCGGCCGCCACATGGTCCACCTGGAGACCTACGAGAAGGGCACGCGACGGCAGTTTCAGGCAGTCTTTTCTATCCTCTACGAACTCATCTTTCTCGATGAGATGCAGCCCCTCTCAATGGAGGCTGTTCGCAACGTATTGGATAACTTCTGGGGGCGTGACATTGCCATTCCAACGGGCGGGAGCGCATGGGGCAAGGATGAGAAAGCCAAGCTCTATCCGCAAGTGAAGCGTCGCATCAAGAAGGCTTTCTTCAAGCCCGAACCCAAAAGCATTTCCAAGCAGCTCAATGCGCGCCTGCTGATCGAAAGTTACCTGCAGGGCCCAGTTAACGAGGATCCCCTCGTCGAGCTTAAGCAAGGATTCTGCGTACTCTCTAACCCGCCCACCGAGAATGCGGATCTTTTTGACGAAGTGATGCAGACGGCAGTCGGCATGGCAAACTGGAGCCGCGACGCAACTGGTCTCATTCTGATTGGGGTCGCAGACAAACCATCGGCGGCACATCGCTCGACAGAACTCTTCGGCGTGACTCCGGTCGAAATTCACGGGCAGCACGTAGTGGGTACCGAAGAGCAGATCGCTCACTTGGGTCACGACATCGACTCCTGGTGGCTCAAATGGCAGGCAAAGATTAAGTCCGCCCCCGTGGACTCTGATTTCTCGGCCGACCTTGTGCACAGCTTTAGCCCGCTCGTCTGTGACGGAAAAGTCCTTTGGATTATGAAACCTCGATCACTCGGCAAGCCCATTTCGTACAAAAACAGGTTCTTTGTGAGGGTTGGTGCATCAACCCACGAAATGGAAACTGACGAGTTCCTCTCTCATATCTCGCGCAACTTCTGACTTAAAGCAAGCGCTCATTTCCCCGTCTGACTGAGGGTCGATTAATGGTTCTCAGCAGCCCTGCTGTACGCCGAGGGCACCCGCAGGGACGTGCCGGCCGACCTTGACGAAGGTGGTGCGGCGTTCCTCAATGAGCCGACGCGTCCGTCGAGGTGGCGAAAGTCCGATCAGCGGCACGCAGCACGCCATCAGGGCCCGGGTAGCGCGCACGGCGTACTTCGGCCCCGCCGTGGCAGCGGCCGGGCTGACCGACGTCACCCCGCACGATCTCCGCGCCTCGCACGGCACGTGGGTCGCCGACCGGTACGGCGTGATGACCGCCGCGCATCGGCTCGGCCACTCGAACGCGAGTGTCACCACCCGGCACTACGCCCGGCCGGTCGCCGGTCGCGACGACCAGGTGGCGGAGGCGGCGGACTCCTGGCTCAGCGGGCACGATCACGAGCGAGGGGCACGCAGCGGGCACGACGACGATGACGACGGCTCCGCCGGGGTGCTCGTACCCGTCTGACCTGCGGGGGAGCCGGAACCCCAGCCGGCCGCCGAAAGGTCTTGAAAACCGTCGTGGCGCGAGTCACCGTGGGTTCAAATCCCACACCCACCGCGTAGTTGAACGGCCCCGGACCGGCGTACGGTCCGGGGCCGTTGCCGTTCCCAGGGGAGAGACGTTCCGGTTCTGGCCTGTGCACGTCATATGATCCGTGCGCCGTGACGGCATTGTCCCGAGTCCGTGACACAGGCCGTCCCGGTGGTGCGGTGGCGCCGGGAGGGCGCTACGGTCCGGATCCGGATGCGGCCGGTCGGGCCGCTCATGACCAGGGGGGACGTCCCAGATGAATGCCAATCGCCTCAGACCCGTCGTTGTCGCGTGCGCAGCCGTCGCGCTGGCCGCCGTGCTCACGGGGTGCCAGGGAGACGACACCGCCACGGGGGGCGACGGCGCTCCGAGCGCCGGCGCCACGGCCGCTTCGGCGCCGGGCAAGCCGGGCGGCACGGACAAGGGCAAGAGCAAGGGCACAGACACGGGCACAGGCAAGGGCAAGGGTGGGGGCACGGCCGGCGCGGGGGGCGCTGCGTCGACGCCCCCCGCCAAGGTCCCCGCACCGGCCAAGACGCCGGCACCGGCCGCCGACTGTGTCACCAAGGCACCGGACCCGGACCACTACGACCCCGACGAGCTCGCCCTCTACCGCATCGAGGAACTCGACGGCAGCACCGGCAAGGTGAACCTCGTCTTCCAGCACGGCGCCTGGGGATGCCCCGGTAAGGACGGCGACGGCAAGCCGTTCGTCGTCAGCGGCGAGGACAGCCGCTGGGCCATGGACCAGGCCGCGTACGTCACCGCCACCAACCCCATCATCGCCAGCAGCACGAACAAGCGCATCGGCGTGCAGGAGTTGATCGACTGGGTCAAGGCGCACCCCGACTCCGGCCTGGTGTTCAAGTACGAGGTCGGCGGCGACGGTTCCATCGACCGACTCGAGCAGGTCTACACGCCGTAGTCACCCCCCATTCGGTGGTCTTCCGGTGCTCACCTCTCACGGTCGGTGCCCCGTCATCCGGGCCGCCGACGCGATCGTGGCGCGGGCCTCGCGTTCGGACAGGCCGGTGTTGAGGGCTGCCTCGATCAGGGGGAGGAGCAGGGCGGGTCCGATGCCGTTCTCGTAGGCGCGGCAGGCCGCCCAGAACAGGCGGGTGTTGCGCTGGCCCTCGTGTGCGGTCATCACGAACTGGACCAGGCCGCGGCCGTGGTCGCCGGCGGGCGGCGGCGCCGGGTGCGTGGTGCGCGGCGGGGGCAGCAGCAGCCGTAGCAGGGCCGGCGGACAGGCGGCGGGGGCCAGCCGGGCCGTGCCGGGCGCGGTGGCGTACACGCCGTGGTCGGTGCGGGAGCCGGGGCCCACCAGGTAGCCGCCGGCGCCCCGGATGTCGATGCCGGGGGCCAGCCGGCCGGCCGAGTTGGGGACGACCACGTCCGCCGGGCCGGTCAGCCACAGGTGGCGGCCGCCGCTCGGGGTGAGGACGACGACCGTCTCGGGGATCGTGAACAGGTGCCGCAGGGCCAGTTCGCGCAGGGCGGCGGAGGAGTCGGTGCCGGACTTGGTGTCCAGGTCGACGCCGATCAGGTGGTACGGGGGAAGCCCGCAGGCGATGCCGTAGCCGGTGGCCCAGGGCGCGGCGGCGAACAGCTCGCGGATGCGGACCGGGTCGGTCGAGGCGTCGTACACGCCATGGCCGAAGCGGCCGCACTCGCCGTGGCAGGGGGCGGGGGCGGGGTCGTCGCGGTGGGGGGAGCGCAGGGCCGGGAGTTTCGTCCGGGACAGGGGGATGACGGCCAGTCCGCGTTCGGCGGCTGACAGGGCGTGTGCGAGGGCCAGCGTCGTGGCCTGCCGGTCGGTGGTGGCCATGCCTCCATGTTCGTACGTGCGTTCGAAAAAGGAAAGGGGGGTCCGCGGCGACGCGCCGGGGGCGGGGAGGTTGGCCGGAAAAGCGCCGGAACGATTCAGCTCTTGTGGTGCTTGAGGGGTGAAGTTCTGTTTTGTGCTCACTTGTGCCATGAGATGACCAAAGATGACGATGAGGGTTTATCGACTTGTCATCACGCTTGCGTGCGAAACACGGCTTCCAGGGTGGTTCGTGGGGGATTCGGTGGGCAACTCTGGTTGCGCGACGTCGTTCACGACAGCCGAGGCGGTCGGCCAACTGCCTTGGTGCAAGCCGTAGTTCACGTACTTCCGGCCTCAGGGCCGCAGTGCTTGGTTCTGGAGGAACAGCATGGCAAGCATCCGTACCGCCCGCGTTCTCGCCGCCGTCTCAGCTCTTCCGCTCGCAGCCGCCCTCTTCACCGGTGTCGCCGGCGCGGACAACGGCGCCATCGCGGACAACGGATCGAACGCCGGCGTGGCGAGCATCATCGGCAGCGGTGTCGGTCACGACAACAAGGGAAACTCGTCCACCACCCAGCAGAACGCGACCGGCGCCGGCGCCTCGAACCAGAACAACACCGCCCAGGTCAACGGCTCGGCGTTCACGGCCGTCGAACAGGGCAACAAGAACGTCGCCGTCAACTTCACCGAGCTGTGGTGAGTCTCGGCCGAGGCCCCTCTCGCTGAGGGTCCTCATGGGGTGTGCTTAGGGGTCGTAACGCGTCTGCGCGGCGGTACTTCGGTGCCGCCGCGCAGGTGTTTTCGCGTTCCGTGCCGACCTTGACACCCGACAGTATCTGACGGACAGTCAGAAATCGTCATTCGTACGAGGTCGGGAGGCCCCCGCCGTGCACCTCGCCCCCACCGAGCGCCAGCAGCGACTGCGTGCCGAACTCCGTGCCTACTTCCGGACCGTGCTGCCCGAGTCCGGCGAACCCGTCGACGGGCGTGCCCTGTTGCGCCGGATCGGTGCGGACGGCCGGCTGGGACTCGGCTGGCCGGTCGAGTACGGCGGTCAGGGGCGGGGTGCGGACGAGCAGTTCGTGTTCTTCGACGAGGCGTACCGGGCCGGTGCCCCGGTCTCCATGGTCACGCTCAACACGGTCGGCCCCACGCTGATGAAGTACGGCAGCGAGCGCCAGAAGGCCCACTTCCTGCCTCGGATCCTCGCCGGCGAGCTGGTCTTCGCGATCGGCTACACCGAGCCCGGCGCCGGCACCGACCTCGCCTCGCTGCGGACCCGGGCCGTGCGCGAGGGCGACGGCTGGCGGATCGACGGGCAGAAGATCTTCACCTCGGGCGCCCAGCACGCCGACTGGATCTGGCTCGCCTGCCGCACCGACCCGGACGCGCCCCCGCACCGGGGCATCTCCCTCCTCCTGGTCCCCACCGACGCTCCCGGCTTCTCCTGGACGCCGATCGAGACCGTGGGCGGGCAGACGACGACGGCCACGTACTACGACGGTGTCCGCGTCCCCGCCGAGAACCTGGTCGGCGCCGAGAACGAGGGCTGGTCGCTGATCACCAGCCAGCTCAACCACGAGCGGGTCGCCCTCGCCGCCATCGGCATGCAGGCCGAGGACTTCTACGCGGCGGCGCTCGCCGCCGCCCGCACCCCCGATCAGGTGACCGGCAGGCGCCGGATTGACGAGTCGTGGGTGTGTTTTCGACTGGCCGAAGTGCATGCCCGGCTGGCGGCAACGCGCCTGCTCAACTGGCGTTTGGTGGGGGACGTGGGGGCGGGCCGGCTGGCCCCCGGCGAGGCGAGCGGGGTGAAGTTCGCGGGAACGGAATCGACTGTCGCGACGTATCGCATGTGTCAGGAGATCGTCGGCGGGGCGGGACTGGTCCGCTCGGGATCGCCGGGAGCGTTCGAGGGCGGCGAGCTGGAGCGGCTGAACAGGGCGGCGCAGATCAACACGTTCGGGGGCGGGGTGAGCGAGGTGCAGCGGGAGATCGTCGCGACGATGCGGCTCGGGATGACGAGGGGGCGGAGGTGAGCGAGCAGGTGGACGAGGTGGGGATGCGGCTCAAGGAGTACGAGGGGCGGCCCGCCGCCGTCGCCGGGGTGGGCAGGGACCCGGTGAACGCACCGATGATCCGGCACTGGTGCGAGGCGATGGGCGACACCAACCCGGCGTACGAGGGGCCGGACGCCGTGGCCCCGCCCACCATGCTTCAGGCGTGGACGATGGGCGGCCTCTCCGGCCACGAGGGCCGCACGGACGCCTACGACGAACTCCTCGGCCTGCTGGACGAGTCGGGCTGTACGTCCGTGGTGGCCACCGACTGCGAGCAGGAGTATCTACGGCCCCTGCGCCCGGGGGACGAGGTCACGTTCGACGCGGTGATCGAGTCGGTCTCCGACCGCAAGACGACGAAGCTGGGCACGGGGTACTTCGTCACGACCCGCATGGATGTACGGGTGGACGGCGAGCCGGCGGGCACGCACCGCTTCCGCATCCTCAAGTACGCCCCGGCCCGCCGCACACCCCCGGCCAAACGCCCCCGGCGCCCCCGCCCGGTGGTCAACCGGGACAACGCGGGCTTCTGGGAGGGCGTGGCCGAGCACCGGCTGCTGATCCAGCGCTGCACGGGCTGCGGCACCCTGCGCCACCCCTGGCTGCCCGGCTGCAACGCCTGCGGCTGCCTGGACTGGGACACGGCCGAGGCGAGCGGTGCGGGCACGGTCTACTCGTACGTGGTGATGCACCACCCGCCCTTCCCCGCCTTCACGGAATCCGATCACGCCGCTGACGCGGCGGGTCCCTACGCGGTCGGCCTGATCGAACTCGCCGAGGGAGTACGGATGGTGAGCAACGTGGTGGGGGTGCCGTACGACAAGGTCCGCATCGGCCTGCCCGTCCGGGTGGAGTTCCGGTCCTACGAGGACGAGGAGGGCGCACTGGTCCTGCCGGTGTTCCGGGTCGTCGAGGGCGAGGGGTGACATGGACTTCACGCCCACCGAGGCCCAGGCGGAGGCCCGTGACCTGGCCGCGCGGATCTTCGGCGACCTCGCCACCCACGAGCGGCTGAAGGCCGCCGGCAGCGGCAGCGACCCCGAGCTGTTCAAGGCCCTGTGCACGGCGGGCCTGGTCGGCGCCGTGACGGAGCTGGGCCTGCTCGGACTCGTGCTGCTCCTGGAGGAACAGGGGCGTACGACGGCCCAGGTGCCCTATGCGGCGACCTGCGTGTACGGCCTCCAGGCGGTCGGCTCCCACGGCACCCCGGAGCAGCGGGAGCGCCTGCTGCCGGGGATCGAGGACGGCTCGGTGGTGGTCGCCGGGGCGTTTCCGGCGCAGGGGGGTGTACGGGCCTCGGCACGCGGCGAGCTGACCGGGTCCGTCCCCGTCGTGCCCTGGCTCCGGGACGCCACCCACGTCCTGGTCGCCGACACCGACCGCCGGCTCTGGCTGGCCCCGCTCGGCGAGGGCACCGGCAGCACTCCGGTGGAGCTGACGGCCCCCTGGTCCGCGGCCCGTCTCACCCTCGACCGCGCCCCGGCGGAGCCCCTCGGCGGCCCGGGCACCGGCGCCTACGCCGATGTCCTCGCCGGCGCCCGCACCGCCTTCGCCGGGCTCCAGGCCGGGGTGTGCGCCGGATCGCTGGCGCGGGCGGTTGCGCACACGAACACCAGGGAGCAGTTCGGGCGCCCGCTGGCCACCCGGCAGGCCGTCCAACTCCGGGCTGCCGACGCCCACATGGACACCGAGGCGATACGGGTGACGGCGTACGAGGCCGCCTGGCGGCGGGACGCGGGGCTGCCGTACGCCACGCATGCACTGACCGCCGCCTGGTGGGCCTCCGAGGCCGGGCAACGGGTCGTCCACACGGGCCAGCATCTGCACGGCGGGGCGGGAGCCGACCTCGACCATCCGGTGCACCGGCACTTCCTGTGGGGGCGGCAGCTGGACGCCTATCTGGGCGGCGGGGCCGAAGTGCTTCAGGAACTGGGGGAGTTGATCGCGCATGGGGAATGAGAACCGCGCCGGGAGGCTGGTGGCGGGCGCCGAGCTGCCGCCGCTGGAGATCCCGATCACACGCACGCTGATCGTGGCCGGGGCGATCGCCTCCCGGGACTACCAGGACGTGCACCACGACGCGGAGCTGGCCCGGCAGAAGGGCTCACCCGATGTCTTCATGAACATCCTGACCACGAACGGGCTGGTGGGCAGGTACATCACGGACCACTTCGGTCCGGCGGCGGTGCTCCGCAAGGTCGCCATCCGGCTGGGGGCGCCCAACTATCCGGGGGACACGATGGTGCTGACCGGCAGGATCGAGGAGGTCGACGGCGACACGGCGACGGTGCGCGTGGTCGGGGCCAACGCCATAGGCAGGCATGTGACCGGCACGGTGACCGTCACCCTTCCCGGTCGGGAGGCCGCGTCATGAGCGTGCGCACCCGGGACTCCCTCGGCGGCCGGGCGGCGATCGTCGGTATCGGGGCCACCGAGTTCTCCAAGGACTCCGGGCGCAGTGAGCTGCGGCTGGCGGTGGAGGCGGTGGGGGCCGCGCTGGACGACGCGGGGCTCGTCCCTGCCGACGTGGACGGTCTGGTGACGTTCACGATGGACACCAGCCCGGAGATCACGGTGGCCCAGGCCTGCGGGATGGGCGAGCTGTCCTTCTTCTCCCGCGTCCACTACGGCGGCGGGGCGGCCTGCGCGACCGTCCAGCAGGCGGCGCTCGCGGTGGCGACGGGCGTGGCGGAGGTGGTGGTCTGCTACCGGGCCTTCAACGAGCGGTCGGGCCGCAGATTCGGCGCGGGTGTGCAGCAGCGGGAGCCGTCGGCGGAGGGTGTGGCGCTCGGCTGGGCGCTGCCGTTCGGGCTGCTCACCCCGGCCTCCTGGGTGGCGATGGCGGCCCAGCGGTATCTGCACACCTACGGGCTGACCCCGGAGGCGTTCGGGCACGTGGCCGTGGCGGACCGGAAGTGGGCGGCGACGAACCCTGCGGCCTACTTCCACGGCCGTCCCATCACCCTCGACGACCACGCCGGCTCCCGTTGGATCGTGGAGCCGCTCCGGCTGCTGGACTGCTGCCAGGAGACCGACGGCGGGCAGGCCCTGGTGGTGACGTCCCTGGAGCGGGCCCGGGACCTGCCGCAGCCGCCCGCCGTGATCGTGGCGGCCGCGCAGGGCGCCGGCCGGGCGCAGGAGCAGATGACCAGCTTCTACCGGGACGATCTGACGGGCCTGCCGGAGATGGGCGTGGTGGCCCGCCAGCTGTGGCGGACGTCGGGGCTGGGCCCGGCCGACATGGACGTGGGGATCCTGTACGACCACTTCACACCGTTCGTGCTGATGCAGCTGGAGGAGTTCGGGTTCTGCGGGAAGGGGGAGGCGGCGGACTTCGTGGCCGAGGAGCGGCTGCCGCTGAACACCCACGGGGGCCAGCTCGGGGAGGCGTACCTGCACGGGATGAACGGGGTGGCGGAAGCGGTGCGCCAGCTGCGGGGCACGGCGGTGAACCAGATACCGGGGGCGGCCCGGACCCTGGTGACGGCGGGCACGGGGGTGCCGACGTCGGGGCTGGTCCTGGCGGCGGACGGCTGAGTCCTCGGGGGCGAACCCGCAGATGCGCTCACTCCGTAGTCCACCTTCAGGAGGTGGAGGCAACCCCACCCCTACAACCTGAGGGGGACCCGGCTTCGGGACCTGGGGCCGATCCGCCGGTGCAGGGTCCGCTCCTAGCGTGGAGCCATGACCACACCCGTCTGCACCAGCGCCTCGGCCGCCGCCGCACCAGCGCGGCAGACCGACCCGTACCCGTCGTACTCGTACCCGTCGTTCTCGTCGTACGTGAGGGCCCGCCAGCCGGTCCTGCTGCGCACCGCGCGCTCACTGACGGCGAACCCGAGCGACGCCGAGGACCTCCTGCAGACCGCGCTCACCAAGACGTATGTGGCCTGGGAGCGGATCGAGGACCACCGGGCGCTCGACGGCTATGTGCGCCGGGCCCTGCTGAACACGCGGACCTCGCAGTGGCGCAAGCGCAGAGTGGACGAGTTCTCGTGCGACGAGCTGCCCGAGCCGGACCCGGTGCCCGGCGAGGAGGACCCGGCCGAGCGGCAGGCGCTGCACGACGCCATGTGGCGCGCGATCGCCAGACTGCCCGCGCGGCAGCGGGCGATGGTCGTCCTGCGGTACTACGAGGACCTCAGCGAGGCCCAGACGGCCGAGGTGCTCGGGGTCTCGGTGGGCACGGTGAAGTCGGCGGTGTCGCGGGCCCTGGGCAAGCTGCGCGAGGATCCGGAGCTGGGGCTGGTGCGTTAGGGCCCGGTTTCGCCCCTCCCTAGTGACATACCGCGCGGTATGTGAGCAGAATCGGCGCAGCCCTTACTACCGCGCAGGCAACGCCGCCCCGGGAGGACCGCCGTGCTGAGCACCATGCAGGACGTACCGCTGCTGATCTCGAGGATCCTGACCCACGGGTCCACGGTCCATGGCTCATCGCGGGTGACCACCTGGACCGGCGAGGGCGAGCCGCAGCGCCGTACCTACGCCGAGATCGGCGCCCGCGCGGCCCAGCTGGCGCACGCCCTGCGCGACGACCTCGGGGTCGGGAACGACGAGCGGTGCGCGACGCTCGCCTGGAACAACGCCGAGCACGTCGAGGCCTACTTCGCCATCCCCTCCATGGGCGCGGTCCTGCACACCCTCAACCTCCGCCTCCCGGCCGAGCAACTGGTGTGGATCGTCAACCACGCCGCCGACCGCGTGATCATCGTCAACGGTTCACTGCTGCCGCTGCTGGCCCCGCTGCTGCCGCACCTGAAGACGGTCGAGCACGTCGTCGTCACCGGCCCGGGCGACCGCGCCCTGCTCGCCGGTGCCACCGCCCAGGTCCACGAGTACGAGGACCTGATCGCGGGCAAGCCCACCACCTACGACTGGCCCGAGCTGGACGAACGCCAGGCCGCCGCGATGTGCTACACCTCCGGCACCACCGGGGACCCCAAGGGCGTGGTGTACAGCCACCGTTCGATCTACCTGCACTCCATGCAGGTCAACATGGCCCAGTCGATGGGCCTGACCGACCAGGACACCTCGCTGGTCGTGGTCCCCCAGTTCCACGTCAACGCCTGGGGCCTGCCGCACGCCACCTTCATGACCGGCGTCAACCTGCTGATGCCCGACCGCTTCCTGCAGCCCGCCCCGCTCGCCGAGATGATCGAGCGGGAGAAGCCGACGCACGCGGCCGCCGTCCCCACCATCTGGCAGGGCCTGCTCGCCGAACTCACCGCCCGCCCCCGGGACGTGTCCGCCCTCACCCAGGTCACCATCGGCGGCTCGGCCTGTCCGCCCTCGCTGATGGAGGCCTTCGACCGGCTCGGCATGCGGGTCTGTCACGCCTGGGGCATGACGGAGACCTCCCCGCTCGGCACGGTGGCCCGCCCGCCGGCCCACGCGGTCGGCACGGACGAGGAGTTCGCCTACCGCCTCACCCAGGGCCGCTTCCCGGCCGCCGTCGAGGCCCGCCTCACCGGCCCCGGTGGCGAGCGCCTGCCCTGGGACGGCGCGTCGGCGGGCGAGCTGGAGGTGCGCGGCCCGTGGATCGCGGGCGCCTACTACAACGGCCCCGACGCCGAACCGCTGCGCCCCGCCGACAAGTTCAGCGAGGACGGCTGGCTGAAGACCGGCGACGTCGGCACCATCTCCCCCGAGGGCTTCCTCACCCTCACCGACCGTGCCAAGGACGTCATCAAGTCCGGCGGCGAGTGGATCTCCTCGGTCGAGCTGGAGAACGCGCTGATGGCCCACCCGGATGTCGCCGAGGCCGCCGTGGTCGCCGTACCCGACGAGAAGTGGGGCGAGCGCCCGCTGGCCACGGTCGTCCTCCGGGAGGGCGTGAGCACCGACTTCGCGACCCTGCGCACCTTCCTCGCCGAGGAGCGCAAGATCGCCAGGTGGCAGCTCCCCGAGCGCTGGACGGTCCTCGAGTCGGTGCCGAAGACGAGCGTTGGCAAGTTCGACAAGAAGGTGCTGCGCAGGCGGTACGCGGAGGGGGAGCTGGACGTCACCAGCATCTGAAGCGCCGAGGGGTGGGCGGCCGCGCGCCGGTACCGGAAGCACGGCGGTCCCGGCGCCGAACCGCCGTACCGCCGCGGTCGCTTCAGCGCCGCGCCACCGTGGTCGCTTCAGCGCCGTACCGCCGTGGTCGCCCACCCCAGCACCAGCCACACCCCCGCCACCGCGCTGACCCCGCCCCAGCCCCAGTTGCTGAAGGCGAGGCCCGCCAGGATCGAGGCGAGGGCGCCGCCGGTGAAGCCCGCGACGACGTAGGCGGTGTTGGCGGTGGCCGGGGCGGAGGTGGTCGTCAGGGCCAGCGTCTGGTTGGCGACGTGGGAGGCGACCAGGGCGGCGTGGATGGCGACGGCGGCCGCGAACAGCGCGACCAGCACGTGCCCGCCGAGCCAGAACAGCGGCACGGACGCGGCGGCGAGCAGGTAGGCGGAGCGTACGACCTTCGCGGCGCCGAAACGGTCGACCAGGCCGCCCGCGAGCGGGGCCACCGCGGTGGCCGTGAGGCCGAAGAGGCCGAACAGACCGGCGGTCGCGGTGGACAGGCCGTAGGCCGGGCCGGTCAGCAGCAGGGCGAGCGAGGTCCACAGGGCGCTCCAGGCGCCGAACATTCCGGCCTGCCGCAGGCAGGCCCGCCACAGGTCGGGCGAGCGGCGGACGAGTCCGGGCAGGGCGGCGAGGCCCGAGAACAGCGCCCCCTCGCGAGTGCGCCGCTCCGACGGCAGGGCCAGCGCCGTGGCGAGACCGAGGACGAGGGTCAGCGCGCCGGACCCGGCGAACACCCAGCGCCAGCCGAAGGCTCCTCCGGCGAGTCCGCCGGCCACCCGGGCTCCGACGATGCCGGTGAACAGACCGGCGATGACGGCTGCGACATGGCGGGCGCGGCGGTGGGCGGGGGCGCGCTCGGCGACCAGCGGGACGAGCAGCTGGGGGATCACGGTCGCCGCG
This sequence comes from Streptomyces sp. NPDC031100, assembly GCF_055570785.1. Lineage (NCBI taxonomy): Bacteria > Bacillati > Actinomycetota > Actinomycetes > Kitasatosporales > Streptomycetaceae > Streptomyces > Streptomyces sp. NPDC031100. The sequence goes on along the minus strand of NZ_JBVIGN010000010.1, from coordinate 171,572 downwards.
GCGGCGGCGAAGACGGCGGCCGCGAGGGCGGCGGTCCCGGGCGCGGCCGCACCGAGCCCCAGTGCGGCCGCCGTGGCCAGCGAGAGCAGCGCGACGAGCGGGCGGCGGTTGACGCGGTCGCCGAGCGGGGCGAAGAAGAGCAGGCCGGCCGCGTAGCCGAGCTGTGCGACCGAGGCGATCCAGGTGACGGCCGAGGGGGCGGTGCCGAAGTCGTGGGCGATCAGGGGGAGCAGCGGGGCCGCGAGGTAGATGTTGGCGGCCGTGACGGCGGTGCAGACGGCTATGAGCAGGAGGAAGAGCCGCCCGGAGGCGGCGGGCCGTTCCCGGTCGGGGACCCGGACCCCGGAGGTCTGGCGGGCGGTGGTCGGTGACGGCATGAGCGGAGGCACTCCTTAGAGCCTTGAAGCCAGGGCCTTGAAGCCAACTCTCACAACTAACTGGTTGGTTGGATGCCTCAACAGCGTGCATCTCCGCGGAATTCCCTGTCAACCAAATGGTTGGTTACTTGGCCGGTACGCTGACCGCATGGCAGCAGTCAGGGACCCCGAAGCCACCAAGGCCCGCATCTTCGACGCGGCGGTCGCCGAGTTCGCCCGGCACGGCATCGCGGGCGCCCGCATCGACCGCATCGCGAGCGCGGCCAAGGCCAACAAGCAGCTGATCTACGCCTATTTCGGCAACAAGGCGGAGCTGTTCGCCCGGGTCCTGGAGAAGGCGATGCTCGATCTGGCCGTCGCCGTCCCCGTCGATCCCGATGACATCGAGGGCTGGGTCGACCGCGTGATCGACTATCACGCCACCCATCCCGAGGTCCTCCGCCTGCTGTTCTGGGAGGGCCTGGAGTACGGCGCGAGCGCCGAACTGCCCGACGAGGGCGAGCGCCGGGAGCACTACCGCAAGAAGATCGACGCGCTGCGGGACGGCCAGGAGCGGGGCGTGATCACCGACGCGATCCCGGCCCGCGACCTGCTTTTCCTCCTCATCGCCCTGGCCAACTGGGCCGCCGTCGTCCCCCAGATGCGCCGCATCGTGGTGGGCGCCGAGGACACCGACCGGGACCGCCTGCGCGGCTCGATCAGAGAGGCGGCCCGGCGGCTGGTCGCACGCTGATCTCGGCGCCCGAAGAGCCGGCTAGTTGGTCCCGATCCGCGCGAGCAGGTCCACGATCCGGCTCTGCACCTCGGTGCTGGTGGACCGCTCCGCGAGGAACAGAACCGTCTCGCCCGAGGCCAGCCGCGGCAGGTCGGCCTGGTCGACGGCGGCGGTGTAGACGACGAGCGGGGTGCGGTTGAGCTGCCCGTTCGCGCGCAGCCAGTCGATGATCCCGGTGAACCCGGCCTGTCGCCGGTGCACCTGCATCAGGTCCATCACCACGAGGTTCGGCCGCAGCTGGCCCGCCAGCGTCACCGCGTCGTTGTCGCTCGCGGCCCGCGCCACCTGCATCCCGCGCCGCTCCAGCGTCGCGGTCAGCGCCAGCGCGATCTCCGCGTGCTCCTCGATGAGCAGCACCCGCGGCGGATGCTGCTCGCTGTCGCGCGGCGCCAGCGCCTTCAGCAGTACGGCGGGATCGGCGCCGTACGCCGCCTCCCGCGTCGCCTGTCCGAGCCCGGCCGTGACCAGCACCGGCACCTCCGCGGCCACGGCGGCCTGGCGCAGCGACTGCAGCGCCGTCCGTGTGATCGGCCCGGTCAGCGGGTCCACGAACAGCGCGGCGGGGAAGGCTGCGATCTGCGCGTCGACCTCCTCGCGGGAGTGCACGATGACCGGCCGGTAGCCGCGGTCGCTCAGCGCCTGCTGGGTCGTCACGTCCGGCGCGGGCCACACCAGCAGCCGGCGCGGGTTGTCCAGCGGCTCCGGGGGCAGCTCGTCGTCCAGCGGCACCGGCCGCGGGGTGTCCGCGACCTCCACGGCCCCGCCGGGACCGTCCAGCGGTTCGGGCCCCTCGGCCGCGTTCGCGTCCGGGGCGCCTATGGCGTACGACCGTCCGGCACCCTCGGTGACCGGGGCGAGCCGGGACTGGCCCGCCAGCGAGGGCTGCGCGGGCGGCTGTTCGGCCGGCGGATGCGGCAGGGCCGCCTGCTCCTGCTGCGGTTCGGGGCGCTCGGCCGGGGTGCCCAGCTTGCGCCGGCGGCCGGACGCGCCCGGCCCGTGCGGGGGCGGGGTCGCCGTCGGCTGCTGCACCTGCGCGGCCTGCCGCGAGAACGGCACGCCCTGCCCGAGCGTGCGCACGCTGATCGCCCGGCCCTGCGTGGAGTTCGGGTCGACCGCGGGCCCCGAGGCCTCGGCGGGCAGGGGCTGAGCCGCCCGCGGCGGCTGGGCACCGGTGTGCTCCGGGGTGAGCTGGGTGCCGGGGGCCGGGGTGGCCTGGGCAGCGGCGATGCCCACGCCGGAGGTGTCGTCGGTGCCGGGCCACTGCTGCGGGACGCCGGCCGCGGGGGTGCCGTTCGCCGGGGTCGGCGCGGCCTGCCCCGCCGGCACCTGGCCCGAGGCCCCCTCCACGGGGAGCGGCTGGGCGGGCTGCGGCGCGGCGGGCGTGCCGACGGCCGGGGTGGCCTGTGCGGCCGGGACCGGCATCGCGGGCGGCTGCTGGACCTGGGGGGCCTGCGCGGGTACGGGCTGTCCGGGGGCCACCTGTGCCGGAATCGGCTGTCCCGGCGGTACCGGTACGCCCTGACCGGGGGTGCCCTGCGCGGGCACGGCGGCGTTGGGCACGACAGCAGGCTGACCGGGGGCGGCCTGAGCCGCGACACCGGCCGGAGCGGCGACGCTCGGCAGGCCCGCAGGACCCGCCGCTGTCGGTACGGCAGCCGTCCCCTGGGTCGGAACGCCCTGGGCCGGTGTCGGCTGACCCGCGGCGACCTGGGGGGCTTGCGCGGGGACGGGCTGCCCGGGGGCACCCTGCACCGGAGCCGCCTGTGCCGGAAGCGCCGGCACGGCCTGGGCGGGCGTACCGGACGCACTGGGTGCACCGGGTGCACCGGGAGCACCAGGAGCAGCGGCCGCCTGGGCCGCCTCCGCCGCCTCCCCCGGCTGGGCCACGGCCCGCCGCCGGCGACCGGTCGGTGCGCTGGTGGGGTGCGGCTGCGGCGGGGTGTGGTCCTCGGCCTGGTCGAGCGGTACGGCATCGTGTCGGCCGGTGTCGCCGGGAACCCCCTCGCCGGACCCGGGCACCTGACCGGGCACCCGCACCTGACCGGGGACCTGCGCACCCGCACCCGTCGCCACGGCCGCGGCCACGCCCACACCCGTCGCCGCGTCGGCTGAGTCGGCGGAGTCAGGTGAGCGGTCGGCCTCGGCCGGGGGCAGGGCGAAGACCGTACGGGCCCCCGCCTCCTGAGCCGCAGCCCGCTCCGCGGCGGCGGCCAGTGCACGCCGGCGCCGCCCGGTCGGCTGCTCGCCCTCGGCCGGTACGGGCCGGCCCGTACCGGCCTGGGCCGGAACAGGCTGGACCGACTCCGTGCCGCCCGAGGGCAGCGCGGGCGGCAGGGCGGCCTGCGGCGCGCCGGAGTCACGCCGGGCACGGCGGCCCGTAGGCGCGGGCACGCCCTGCGGCGGCACCGCGGCGCCGAGCCCGTTGCCCGCGGCAGCGGTCCCCGCGGCATGCTCGGCCGCGGTCACCACCGCACCCTCGGCCACGCCCGCATCGGCACCGGCGTCGGTACCGGCTTCGGTCTCGGCGGGGCGTCCGCGCCGCCGTCCGGTCCCGCCGGTCCCGCCGGCCGCGCCCTCCGCGCCCTCGTTCGCTTCCGGCGCCGCCGCCTCGACGGCAGCCGCGGCACGCCTGCGGCGCCGCCCCGTCGGCGTGCGCGCCTCCGCCCCGCCGTCACCGGACTCACCGGTCTCCGCCGGGACCTCGCTCTCCAGGAAGGCGTCCGTGGAGGCCCGCCGGGCCCGCCGCCGCCCACCGCCGGAGCCCAGCTCGGCGGGCATGCCGCCCTCGGCACCTGCGTCCTCGGCGTCCGGAACCCGGGCGGCGACCGCCCCGGCCCCACCGCCGAGCGGCACTTCGAGGACGTACGCGCTGCCGCTCATGCCCGGCACCTCGTGCGTCTGCAGCACTCCGCCGTGGGCCCGCACGATCCCGCGGACCATCGGCTCGTGCACCGGGTCTCCCCCGGGATACGGCCCGCGCACCTCGATCCGCGCGACCTCACCGCGCTGCGCGGCCGCGACGACGACGGTGTTGTCCAGGTAACCGCCTGCGGACACGGGCGTGTTGCCGGTGGCGTCGACGCCCGCCACGTCCGCGACGAGATGCGCGAGCGCGGTGGCGAGCCGCTGCGGGTCGACCTCGGCCTCGATGGGCGGAGCGTGTACGGCGAACTGCACGCGGCCCGGGCCGATCAGTTCGACGGCCCCGTCCACACCGGCGGCGACGACGGCGTCGAGCATCACCTTCGTACGGGTGATGTCCTCCGTGCCCGCGTCCAGCCGCTGGTAGCCGAGGACGTTGTCGATGAGGGTGGTGATGCGCGAGTAGCCGGCCGAGAGGTGGTGCAGCACCTGGTTGGCCTCGGGCCACAACTGTCCGGCGTCGTCCGCGGCCAGGGCGGACAGCTCGCGCCGCAGCTCGTCCAGCGGTCCGCGCAGGGACTGCGCGAGCAGCGTCAGCAGCTGCTCGTGCCGCCCGGAGAGGGCCTCGTACCGGTCCTTCTCCCGCTCGGCGAGCGCGGCGTAGCGCTCCTCGGCGGACGCCACCTCCTCCTGGTGCGTCTCGCGCAGCTCGTCGACCTCGGTGACGTGCTGCTGGCGCAGCGCGGTCAGGTCGGAGGCGTGCTCCTCGGAGAGCCGCTCCAGCTCCTCGGCGTGCGCCTGCTCCAGGGCCGCCTTCTCCTCGGCGAGGGCGTCGTACGGCCGCCGGTCGGTGAAGGTCATGACGGCGCCGACGAGCTGGTCGCCATCGCGCACGGGCGCGGTCGTCAGATCGACCGCCACCTTCTGGTCGCCCTTGGACCACAGCACCTGCCCGCGCACCCGGTGCTTGCGCCCGGAGCGCAGGGTGTCGGCGAGCGGCGACTCCTCGTACGGGAAGGGGGAGCCGTCGGCGCGGGAGTGCAGCACGAGGGTGTGCAGCTCCTTGCCGCCCAGCTCACCGGCCCGGTAACCCAGTATCTGAGCGGCGGCGGGGTTGACGAGCACGATCCGCCCGTCGGTGTCGGTGCCGACGACCCCTTCCGCCGCAGCCCGCAGAATCATCTCGGTCTGCCGCTGCGAGCGGGCCAGCTCGGCCTCGGTGTCCACGGTCCCGGACAGGTCCCGCACGACGATCATGAGCAGCTCGTCGCCGGTGTAGCCGTAACCGTCGTACGCCTGCTGTCCGTTCTCCAGATTCGCGCTCGTGACCTCGACCGGGAACTCGGAGCCGTCGGTGCGCCGCGCGATCATCCGCGCGGGCTTGGTCCGCCCCTGCGGGTCCATGTGATCGGGCCGCCGCATGGAGCCGGGGATGAGCCGGGAGTCGAACTGCGGCAGCAGATCGAGCAGCCCGCGCCCGACGAGCGCGGTGCCGGGCGCCTCGAAGGCCTCCAGGGCGATGGTGTTGGCGTTGACGACGGTTCCGTTGGCGTTGACCAGCACCAACGCGTCGGGCAGCGCGTCGAGTATGGCTGCGAGGCGAGCAGCGCCTCGGGATGGCCTGCTGCTCACGAGACGCTTCCTCCCTGTTACCGCACCTTGCCGACCGCTCGGGCCATCTTGCCAACCGGCCCGCACCGTGTCACGCGAGGGAGTCTAAGGGCACGGGTTGCGCTCGCGACGCCGGTTGAGAGGGAGGTCGCACGAGGAAGTGACGGCGAACATGTGACCGTATGCCCGGCCGGCCCCCCGCCTCCGGCCCTGCTTCCGGCCTCGCCCGGGCCCCGGCTCCGCAAGACCTTCGCGGGACCTTTACGACCCCGTGATTCCGCCGGGAAACAGGCGTGAAGCACCTACGAAGCCGCCCCGACCCTGGGCAGCAGGGGCACCATCCGGTCCCACCGCCCGATCTCGCATCCGTCGCTGCGGTCGTACGAGGCGTCGACCGGGCGTCCGGCCCAGGTGCCGGTGATTTGGGCGGTGGCCGGGCCGCCGTACTGCATGGTGCAGATGCTGTCGGGTTCCACCGGAGCGAAGGTGTCCCGCCCCCAGCGGGTGTTCGAGTCGAGCGCCCGGCAGGCCCCTCCCACGTCCGGGTGACTCCCGGCTCCGGGGTGACAGGACACCTCGTACGTGCCGTCCCGCCCCGCGCCGGCGTGCGCCACGACCACGGTGAGGTGATCACCGGCCCGGTCCTCGGGCCGCACGGGCGGGGGCGTGGCGGGTGCGGCGGGCGCAGCCGCGGCGGCGGGTACGGCGGCGAGGGCGACCAGGGGCGAGACCGAGACGGCGGCGGCGAGCGACGTCACCAGGACGCCCCGCGGGAGCACCGACATGACAGAGACCATGCCCTGCCCAACGCTCGCGCCCCCCGGATGTTGCGCGGGCCCCTCACCTGCCGCCCCGCCGGGCGAAGCCCTTTGCCCTGCGGCCCTTGCTCCTAGTACCGTGGGAGCCGATTGGTGACAGCACGCTCGACTGTGTCATCATCTGCACGCACCAGTCGCGCGCTCGCGTGAGTGGTTGTGCTGGAGGCGTCGCCTAGTCCGGTCTATGGCGCCGCACTGCTAATGCGGTTTGGGCCTTACAGCCCATCGAGGGTTCAAATCCCTCCGCCTCCGCACCTGATCCCGAAGCCCCGGTCCTCAAGGACCGGGGCTTCGGTGTTCCCTGCCCACACTTCGACACTTCGATCCACGTTTTCGCAGGTCACAAGGGGTATGCGGATCGGATTTCACATGACGGCGGCAGTCATGTAATGTTCTTCCTGTCGCCGCGAGCGGGCCGGAAGGGCCGGGAGCGAAGGGCAAAAACAAAAGAACAAGCACTCGTAGCTTAACGGATAGAGCATCTGACTACGGATCAGAAGGTTGCAGGTTCGAATCCTGCCGAGTGCACAACAGATCAGAGGCCCTGCGGAGTGATCCGCAGGGCCTCTGGCTTTTGCTTTGCGGAATGAGCCGCATGCAGGGCTTCGGGAGTCTCGGTCAGGGCTGCGGTGTCACCGCGATCCACCGGGACGGAGGCGTCATCCCCTGCGTCGGGGCGGGGCACACGAGGGAGGTGCCGTTGGCCGCGCAGTGAAGGGTGTAGACCGAGCCGGCCTGAGTGATGATCTTGTAGAACGCGTCACTGCCCTGGGCGTCGACCGAGACGTCGCAGACCGGGGAATTCGTGGGGAAGCCGGCGATGGTGCTGAGGTCGATCCAGCCGGGAGCGTTCGTCGGGCCCGACACGATGTTCGGGCTGTCCGGGGTGGTGTTGATGCCGGGTCGCCTGCCGGCAAAGGGCACCCCATTGACGAGTGCGGCGAGAAACTGCTCCATGCCGTTCGGGTCTGAGGAGTCGACACCGGTGCCGCACGCCGTGGCGGTCGCGGTTACGGTGGCGGTCGCCGTTGTGGTCGCCGTCACCGTCGCGGTCGCCGTCGCGGTTGTGGTTGCCGTCACCGTCGCGGTCGCCGTCGCCGTCTTCGTCACCGTGACGGTGGGTTTCGGATGCGTGGTGTCGCAGTCGTCGCCGTCGCCACCTGCCCGCGGGCCGGGCTTGTCGTAGTCGCAGTGGGGATCGACGGCGTAGGCCACGCCCGTCTGTGAGGCCATGCCGACGGCTACCGCCGCCGCGGGGGTCGCCACCCCGACCGTCAACGCCGCCGCGATCGCCGCGAGCCTGCGAACCCTGTTGAATCCGCCTTGAGCCACCGGCCCGAGGTGCGCATTCGTCCTGTGCTCAGGACTCATGTGGGTGCTCCTTGTCCCTTCGGGTCTCGGGCGTTCCCGAGCCTGAGTGCGAGCTTGACCTGGGCAGTCCGGAGCACCGGTGCAATGAAAAGGAAACACGCCCGCAGATCAATAAATCGGACTAGTCGGCACCTTCCGAATGAGGCAATGTGCGGGAGTTCGCAGTCAGTGCTGACTGTTGCGGAAGCCGATGATCACGGCGCCCCACCAGCAGACCTGGGAGACCAGGGCCGTCGCTGCTCCCCAGGCGAGGAGGCGCGGTGCGAGCGTGGGGGTGTCCGGCTGCGTCAGGCGTCTGTTCAGGAGCCCGGCCTGCAGGCCGTTGAGGGTGAGGACGAGGACGAGACCCAGCTTGATGCGGGTGAGCGGGGCGTCGAGGTCCGGGTGCAGCATCACGCCGGTGACCACGAGACCGGCGAGGCCGGCCCAGATCGGGGCGTGGAGGCGGGCCGTGGTGTCCAGGGCGTCGCGCAGGGTGCAACGGCCCGTCAGGCACAGCAGTGCGTAGTAGTCGGCCACCAGGACGGCGCCGAAGCCGAGGACGAGCGAGGCCAGGTGGGCGAAGAGCGCCACGGTGTGGAGGGCGGCGTCCACGTGCAGGTGCAGGGATATCCAGGCGCAGGCCGAGAGTGCCAGGACGGTGGCGAGTGCGGCGGCCGAGACCGTCCACCATGTGTCGTACAGGCCCAGTCGCCGGATGGGCGCCGCCTCGGGGGAGAATGTGGGCGACTCCGAGGGCAACACGGACACAGACGACTCCTAGGACATGCACAGCTTAGTTTAGGTAAGGCTCACCTAAGGATGATTTTGAGTCAAGACCCGGACCAAGGCGACGTGCGTCTCAGCACTCCTCTTCGTCTCAGCACTCCTCCTCCGGGTCGTTCCTGTTCAGCTTCTCCAAGTACTCGTGGGCCAGCGCCGTCGCGCGGGTGAACCAGTCCGTGATGATCGCCAGCTCCTCGGGGGAGTAATCGGCGAACAGGGCGGTGAGGCGCTTGTAGTGGCCCGCATACACCGCCTCGACCCTGGCCACCGCGGCCGGTACGGCAGCCACGCGCACCCGGCGGCGGTCCGCGGGGTCGGGGCGGCGGGTGACGTAGCCGGCGCGTTCCAGGCGGTTGAGGATGCCGGTCACCGCGCCCGTGGTCACATGCGCGCGGGCCGCGAGGTCCCCGGCCGTGAGCAGGTTCTCGCCCGCCTCCAGGACGAAGGCGAAACAGGTGAGGTCGGTGACGTTCACTCCCAGCCGCCGGGCCAGCTCCTGCTGTCCGATCACGTGGGCGGCGATGAGGTGGTCCATCGCCGACAGTGCCCGTGCCGGGGTGGCGGGCGGTCGGTGCGTGCCGTCCATCTGTTCAAATCCCTTAGCTCGTGAGATATTCGGTTGATTAAATTGCTTAGTCCGTGAGGGAATCTCGTCCCTGGAGGCGGCTCCATGAGTCTGTACGACGAGGGTCACACGATCGCCGGCTGGACCGGCGCCGGTATCGCGACCGTCGGAAGCGCTGTGGTGGGTCTGGGTGTGTGCACGGTCTCCGTACCGGCCCTCGTGGGCGGGCTGGCGATCGTGGGCGTGAGCGTCCTGGTCACCTGGGTGTTGCACCTGTCCGGCTGGGGCAAGCCGCCGGGGGTGCGGCCGCGTGGGCAGTGGGGGATGCGGACCCGGGACGCGCAGGCCCGGGAGGGGCACCCCGGGTGCGTCGCTTGCCGGCTGGCGGGGCGGGGGCGGCCTGCGGCGGGCGCGGCGCCGGTGCCCGTGGCGTCGGGCGAGGTTCGCGGCGAATCGATGTCGCTGTCGCCCGTCGACTGAAGGTGATGTCCGCGAACGGCAGTTGGTGATCGTCGACCCTGGTCGCCGACGACCTCCCGGCCGTCCGCAGGGCATTGTCAGACCCGCCTTCTACCCTCACCAGTGATGGCACACGTATGGACATGCGCGGGACTGCGCTGGACGCCGGACGGCCCCGTGCTGGTGTGGGACGGCGGGCGGCGCAGTGCGCTGCCGTGGGGGAAGCGGGTTGCGTTCGCCGTCGCGGACGGCTCGGCGCGGCGGTGTGCCGGGGCGCGGGGGCATGCCTGCCCGGTGCGGGCCACGGTGCCGGGGCGGAGTAGGGGGGCCCGGTGCGAGGAGTGCGCCCGCCTGGACCGGGCCCACTCCGTGGCCGCCGACACGATCGCCGACGATCCGCGGCCGTACCGCGTCTATCTGGCCTGGTTCGGACCCGGCATGGTCAAGGTCGGCATCACCGCGGCGGAGCGGGGCTCGGCCCGGCTGCTCGAACAGGGCGCCGTCTGCTTCAGCTGGCTGGGCACCGGCCCCCTGATGGCCGCCCGCCGCACCGAGGAGCTGCTGCGCGCCGCCCTCCAGGTCCCGGACCGGATCCCGTACGCCGAGAAGCGGGCGGTGCGGGCAAGGCTGCCGCGGATGGAGGGCGAGCGGGCCGCCGAGGTGAGGGAGTTGCACGCGCGGGCCGTCGTACTCGACGGGTGGCCCGAGTCGTTGACCCGGGAGCGGTGTCAACCGGTCGATCACGTCGCGCACTTCGGGCTCGACGGCGTAGCCGAAGCCGTCGGCGATGTCGTCGAGCTCGTCCCGGGCGGAGCCGTGAGCGGTGAGCTGGTCGCTGCCGCCGGGCCCGATCTGCATCTGGCGGTCGACGGGCGCGGGGCCGTCGTCCTCGACACCCGGCTGATGACCGGGTGGGAGCTGGCACCGCCGCCCTCGGCGGCCGGCTCTTTCACCGTCCCCGTAAGGGAGTTCAGGAGGGAGCAGGACGGTCTCTTCTGACCTCGGCTCGAAGGCCGACTCAAAGGCCGACTCGAACGCCGACTCAAAGGTCGACTCGAAGGTCAAGACTTGGATCCCGTACGGATCCCTTTGGGCAAGGTCCATGGACCGCACCCCCGCCCACGGCCATCGTGGCCGACATGAGTGGTCAGTCCATTGCCTCTGTCATCCCTGCCCCTGCCTTCGAACCCCCTTATTACGCCGTCGTGTTCGCGTCCCACCGCACCGACCGCGACCCCGACCCCGACGACTACACCGACACCGCCGCCCGCCTCTCCCGTCTCGTGCGCGAGATACCCGGCTTCCTCGGCGAGGACTTCGCCCACACCCCCGGCGGACTCGCCATCTCCGTCGCCTACTTCCAGCACCTCGCGGGCATCGAGGAGTGGCGCCGGCACCCCGAGCACCTCGACGCCAAGCGGCGCGGACGGGAGCGGTGGTACGAGCGGTACGTGATCCACATCGCCCGGGTCGAGCACAGTCACGGGTTCGCGCGCACGTGAGGGGTTCCCAGGGGTTCCCTGAGCGGCGCCTGTGCGTTTCTCAGGGAAATCACAGACAAGGGAAAGCCTCTTCTCAGAGGTCCCCGACAAGGTGTCCACCATGACCACGACCTCGCCCCAGGGGCGCACCGAACTGCTGAGGCCGGACGGGAGCCCCGTCCGAGTGCTTGTGGTGGACGACGAGCTGTCGATCACCGAACTGCTGAGCATGGCTCTTCGTTACGAGGGCTGGCAGATCAGGAGTGCGGGGGACGGGCAGGGAGCCGTATCGACGGCTCGCGAGTTCCGGCCCGACGCCGTCGTCCTGGACATGATGCTGCCCGACATGGACGGCCTGGCCGTGCTGGGGCGGCTGCGCCGCGAACTGCCGGACGTGCCCGTCCTCTTCCTCACCGCCAAGGACGCCGTCGAGGACCGTATAGCCGGCCTCACCGCCGGCGGCGACGACTACGTCACGAAGCCGTTCAGCCTCGAGGAGGTCGTGGCGCGGCTGCGGGGACTCATCCGCCGGTCCGGGGCTGCCGACCGGCGCTCCGACTCCGTGCTCGTCGTGGGCGACCTGACCCTGGACGAGGACAGCCACGAGGTCTCGCGGGCCGGGGAGTCCATCCACCTCACCGCCACCGAGTTCGAGCTGCTGCGCTTCCTCATGCGCAATCCGCGGCGCGTGCTCAGCAAGGCGCAGATCCTGGACCGCGTGTGGTCGTACGACTTCGGCGGGCAGGCCAATGTCGTCGAGCTGTACATCTCGTATCTGCGGCGGAAGATAGACGCCGGCCGGGAGCCGATGATCCACACCCGGCGCGGGGCCGGTTACCTGATCAAGCCCGCCGCGTCATGAGCAGACGACGACGGCCGCGTCCGCAGAAGCGACGAGCAGGACAGCCGCGCACCCTGCGGGCGCGGCTCGTCGTCGCTTCCGTGGTGCTGATCGCCGTCGTGTGTGCGGTGATCGGGACGGTGACGACGCTGGCGCTGCGGTCGTATCTGTACAACCAGTTGGACGGGCAGGTCGGGGAGGTCGGCAAGCGCCTGTCGGGGCCCATGAAGCCCGGCGGTATGAACGACTCCGGGCTGACGGACAGGCTCACAGGCTTCGTCAAGGGACCGACGCAGCCGAAGACCATCGCCGCCGAGGTCGGCACCGACGGCACGGTCACCCGGGCGGTCATCGCCAGGAAGGCCCCCGACGACAACGGCCCCTTCCAGCGGAACGACGCCGTCGCCCTCAGCGACCGGCAGAAGGCTGCTCTGAACAAGGTGCCCACCAGGGGCACGCACACCGTCGACATCCCGGACCTGGGTGAGTACCTCGTGCGGTACGTACCCGGAGCCGAGGGCAGCTACTACGTCGCCCTGCCGACCGAGACGGTCAGCGACACGATCAACACCCTCATCCTCGTCGAGGTGAGCGTCACCGCCGCCGGCCTGGGCGCCGCGGTCATCGCCGGCTACGTACTCGTCGGCGTAGCCACCCGCCCCCTCCGCAAGGTCGCCCACACCGCCACCCGCGTCTCCGAACTCCCGCTGCACTCCGGCGAGGTGAACCTCAGCGAGCGGGTCCCGGAGTCCGAGTGCGACCCGCACACCGAGGTCGGCCAGGTCGGCTCCGCGCTCAACCGGATGCTCGACCACGTGCACGGCGCCCTGCACGCCCGGCAGCAGAGCGAGACGCGGGTACGGCAGTTCGTCGCGGACGCGAGTCATGAGCTGAGGACGCCGCTCGCCTCCATCCGGGGGTACGCCGAGCTGACCCGGCGCGGCCGGGAGCAGGTCGGGCCCGACACCCGGCACGCCCTGGGGCGGATCGAGTCCGAGGCCGGCCGGATGACCCTCCTCGTGGAGGACCTGCTGCTGCTCGCCCGGCTGGACGCCGGACGGCCGCTGCAGTTCGAGCAGACCGACCTCATCCCGCTGGTCGTGGACACCATCAGCGACGCCCGCGCGGCCGGCATGGACCACAACTGGCGGCTCGACCTGCCCGACGCGCCCGCCCTCGTCTCCGCGGACGCGGCACGCCTGCACCAGGTGCTCGTCAACCTGCTGGGCAACGCCCGCAACCACACCCCGCCCGGTACGACCGTCACCGCACGCGTGCAGCGGCGCGGGCCGTGGATGTGCGTCGACGTCGAGGACAACGGGCAGGGGATCCCCCCGGACCTGTTGCCGCACGTCTTCGAGCGGTTCGCGCGCGGGGACTCCGCACGCTCCCGCGCCACCGGATCCACCGGGCTCGGCCTCGCCATCGTGCAGGCCGTCGCCGCCGCGCACGGCGGTGCCGTGACCGTGGACAGCGTGCCCGGACGGACCGTGTTCACGGTGCATCTGCCGGCGCTCGCCCCGCAGCCGCAGTCGGAAATGAACTGGCAACAGCACTCACAGGCACAGCACAGTGCCACCACATGGGTGCAACAGGGCGCCTGACGAAAGTCGGTTCCATGCGAACCGACTCTTCTCCCGGCACCCTGCCGGCGCGGGAGCACCTCCCGGCCGGAAACGCCGGTACGCCTGTCCTGGACGTAGTGATCCCCGTCTACAACGAGGAGAAGGACCTCCGGCCATGCGTGCTCAGACTGCACGATCACCTCAGGCGCACCTTCCCGTACGCCTTCCGCATCACGATCGCGGACAACGCGTCCACGGACAGCACTCCGCTGGTGGCGGCACGGCTGGAGGCGGAGATCCCCGAGGCCGCCACCTTCCGGCTGGAGCAGAAGGGCCGCGGGCGTGCCCTCAGGACCGTGTGGTCCGCGTCCGAGGCGCCGATCCTCGCGTACATGGACGTCGACCTGTCCACCGACCTCAACGCCCTGCTGCCGCTGGTGGCACCGCTGATCTCCGGCCACTCGGACCTCGCGATCGGCTCCCGGCTCGCCCGTAGCTCCCGGGTCGTGCGCGGCCCCAAGCGGGAGTTCATCAGCCGGGCCTACAACCTGATCCTGCGCGGCTCGCTGCAGGCCCGCTTCTCGGACGCGCAGTGCGGCTTCAAGGCCATACGACGGGATGTGGCTCAGGTGCTGCTGCCCCTCGTGGAGGACACCGGCTGGTTCTTCGACACCGAGATGCTGGTGCTCGCCGAGCGGGCGGGCCTCAGGATCCACGAGGTGCCGGTCGACTGGGTCGACGACCCGGACTCGACCGTGCACATCGTGAAGACCGCGACCGACGACCTCAAGGGCGTGTGGCGCATCGGCAAGGCCCTGGCCGGCGGCTCGCTGCCGCTGGACCGGCTCACCCGGCCCTTCGGCGACGACCCGCGCGACCGCGAGATCCAGGACGTGCCCAGGGGGCTCGCCCGCCAGCTCGTCGGGTTCTGCGTGGTCGGCGGCCTGTCGACCCTCTTCTACCTCCTCCTCTACAGCGTCTTCAGGCAGTTCTCCGGCTCGCAGGTCGCCAACGCGCTCGCCCTGCTCGTCTCGGCGATCGCCAACACGGCCGCGAACCGCCGGCTGACCTTCGGGGTGCGCGGCCGGGGCGGAGCCGTCCGGCACCAGGCGCAGGGCCTGGTCGTCTTCGGTATCGGACTCGCCCTGACCAGCGGCTCCCTGGCCGCTCTGAACGCGGCCACCGGCAATCCGGCGCACTCCACGGAGCTGGCGGTGCTGATTGCCGCCAACCTCGCGGCGACCGTCCTGCGGTTCCTGCTCTTCCGCGCCTGGGTGTTCCCGGACCGCCGGGAGTCCGGCCAGGCATCGACGGTGGTCGCCGAGCACCACCCGTCCTCGCCCACCTACAGCACGACGGCTCCGTACGCACCGCTCCCGCAGGGCCCGGTGCCGTACCCCTCGTACGACCCCTACCCGACCACCACCCAGGTCCGCGCCGGTGAAGCCGCGGACGGCAGCTGGAGGGACGCCACCATGCGCCTGCAGCCGGTGCGCCCTCACGACACCGACCCGGGGGACCCCCGATGACCACCCACTACGACCGGCCGACCACCCAGCAGGACGGTCCCACCGCCTGGGGCCCGCCGCCGACCGCTCCCCCGCAAGCCCGTGAGCCGCGGCAGCCCCTCGTACGGAGACTGTGGCGCGGCCGCCCCGAGGACCCGCGCTGGGCACGCCCGGCCTTCCTCGGCCTGCTGGCCCTCACCCTCGTCACCTACCTGTACGACCTGAGCGCCTCCGGCTACGCCAACTCCTTCTACTCGGCGGCCGTCCAGGCGGGCAGCACGTCCTGGAAGGCGTTCTTCTTCGGCTCGCTGGACGCCGGCAACGCCATCACCGTCGACAAGCCCTCGGCGTTCCTGTGGCCGATGGAGCTGTCGGTCAGGGTCTTCGGCCTGAACTCGTGGGCGATCCTCATGCCCGAGGTCCTGATGGGCGTCGGCACGGTGGCGGTCGTGTACGCGGGGGTGCGGCGCCGGTTCAGCCCCGCGGCCGGTCTGATCGCGGGCGCGGTGCTCGCGCTGACTCCCGTGGCCGCGCTGATGTTCCGGTTCAACAACCCGGACGCGCTGCTGGCCCTGCTGATGGCGCTGGCCTGCTACTTCGTCATGCGTGCCGTGGAGGACGGGCGGACGAAGTGGCTGCTCTGGGCCGGTGTCGCGATCGGTTTCGCGTTCCTCGCCAAGACGCTGCAGGCGTTCCTGATCCTGCCGCCGCTGGCGATCGTCTACGCCGTCTGCGGTCCGGTGAAGCTGAGGAAGCGGCTGGTGCAGTTGGGCCTGGGGACCGTCGCGCTCGTCGTGGCCGGCGGCTGGTGGGTCGCGATCGTCGAGCTGTGGCCGGCCTCCTCGCGCCCCTACATCGGCGGTTCGCAGAACAACAGCTTCCTGGAGCTGACCTTCGGCTACAACGGCCTCGGCCGGATCAACGGCGACGAGACCGGCAGCGTCGTCCCCGGTGGCGGCGGCAACGGCGGCGGGCAGTGGGGCGAGACCGGCTGGGACCGGATGTTCAACTCCGAGATCGGCAGCCAGATCTCCTGGCTGATCCCGGCCGCGCTGATCCTGCTGGCCGCGGGCCTGTGGGCGACCAGGAAGGCACGGCGTACGTCCGTCACGCGCGCCTCGTTCCTGGTGTGGGGTGGCTCGCTGCTGATCACCATGGTGGTCTTCAGCTACATGGCGGGCATCTTCCACCAGTACTACACCATCGCCCTCGCCCCCTACATCGCGGCCGTCACCGGCATGGGCGCCGGGCTGCTGTGGGAGAAGCGGAAGGAGACCGGGGCGTCGCTCATGCTCGCCGCGTCGGTGGTGGCCGCGGCCGCCTGGGGCTACGTCCTGCTCAACCGCACCGCCGGCTATCTGCCCTGGCTCAAGTGGCTGGTCCTGATCGGCGGGCTCGCGGCCGCGTTCGGCCTGATCTTCGCTGGCCGTGTCGCGCGGCAGCTCGCCCTCGGCGCGGCGGCGGTGGGTCTGGTGGCCGCGCTGGCCGGCCCGACGGCCTACACGCTCAGCACGGTGACCTCCGCGCACACGGGCTCCATCCCGACGGCGGGACCGGCGGGCGCGAGCATGATGGGCTTCGGCGGCGGCCGTCCGGGCGGCGACGGAGGCGGTATGCGTGGCGGCTTCGGCGGCGGCATGCCGGGCCAGGGCCGGCAGAACCAGGGGCAGCAGAACGGCAACGGGACCATGCCGGGTGGGGGCCAGGGCTTCCCGGGCGGCGGCCTGCCGGGCCAGGGTCGGCAGAACCAGCAGGGCCATGGGCAGAACCAGCAGAACGGCAACGGCTTCCCGGGCGGCGGCCGGATGGGCGAAGGCGGCGGGATGGGCGGCGGCGGTGGCGTCGGCGGCCTGGTGAACGGCGCGAACGTCAGCTCCGAGGCCAAGAAGCTGCTGGAGAAGGACGCGGGGAAGTACACCTGGGTCGCCGCCTCCGTCGGTTCCCAGAACGCCGCGAGCTACCAGCTGGCCACCGGTGACCCGGTGATGGCGATCGGCGGGTTCAACGGCACCGACCCGTCCCCGACGCTGGCCGAGTTCAAGAAGTACGTGGCGGAAGGAAAGATCCACTACTTCATCGCCGGCGGCGGCTTCGGCGGGGGCGGTGGCGGCAACAGCGGCACCGGGGCGCAGATCTCGTCCTGGGTCCAGAGCACCTTCAAGAAGGTCACGGTCGGTTCGGCCACCTTCTACGACCTCACGCAGAAGAGCAGCTGACAGACAGACATCCGGACGGACGAATAATCGGTTGTACACCGTATAGCGATCGCTATACGGTGTACGGCATGTCTGCCTCCCAAGGTCATCCCCAGCGCTGGCTGATCCTCGGTGTCATCTGTCTCGCCCAGCTCACCGTGCTGCTCGACAACACCGTCCTGAACGTGGCCATCCCCTCGCTCACCCGCGAGCTGCACGCCGCCACCTCCGACATCCAGTGGATGATCAACGCCTACTCACTGGTGCAGTCCGGCCTGCTGCTCACCGCGGGCAGCGCCGCCGACCGCTACGGCCGCAAGAAGATGCTGATCGCGGGTCTCGCCCTGTTCGGCATCGGCTCCGTGACGGCCGGACTCGCCGGCTCCACCGGCCAGTTGATCGCCGCGCGGGCCGGCATGGGCATCGGCGGCGCCCTGCTGCTCACCACCACCCTCGCCGTGGCGATGCAGATCTTCACGCCCGAGGAGCAGCCGAAGGCGATCGGCATCTGGAGCGCGGTCGCCGCGCTCGGCTTCGCCGGGGGTCCGCTCATCGGGGGGTTCGTGCTGAACCACTTCTGGTGGGGCGCGATCTTCCTGATCAACATTCCGGTCGCGGCGCTGGGGCTGGTCGCGGTCGTGGCCCTCGTACCCGAGTCCAAGAACCCCCGGGGCGACCGTCCGGACCTGCTCGGCGCGCTGCTGTCCACCATCGGCATGGCCGCGCTCGTGTTCGCGATCATCTCCGCTCCCGTGCACGGCTGGACCTCGCCACGGGTGCTCGGTACGGCGGCCGCCGCGGTCGTGGTGCTCGGCGTGTTCGCGTACTGGGAGAGCCGCGTCGACGAGCCGATGCTCGACCTGCACTTCTTCCGGGACCGGCGATTCACGGGGGCGGTCGCCGGGGCCGTGCTCATCACGTTCGGGATGGGCGGGGCGCTGTTCCTGCTGACCCAGCACCTTCAGTTCGTCCTCGGGTACGGCCCCCTGGAGGCGGGACTGCGGACGGCTCCGCTCGCGCTGTCGGTCGTGCTGCTCAACTTCAGCGGGCTGTCGGCGAAGTGGGTTCAGCGGCTGGGGACGCCGGTGTCGATCGCGGTCGGGATGGTGCTGATGTCGCTGGGGCTGGTGTCCATTGCGGAGTTCGCCTCCGGCGGTTACGCGGGGACGCTGCTCGGGCTGGTCCTGATCGGTGCGGGGTGTGCGGTCGCCAATCCGGCCATGGCGCACGCCATCATGAGTGCGATTCCTCCGGAGAAGGCGGGGGTGGGGGCCGGGATCAACGGCACGCTGGCCGAGTTCGGCAACGGGCTCGGGGTTGCCGTTCTGGGGGCTGTTCTCAGCTCTTCTGTTGCCTCGGGGGAGTCGTTGTCGGCCGGGCTGGGGGCAGGTCAGCTGGTGGGAGCTGGTGCCGTGCTGGCGGGCGGGTTTGTTGCGGCGGGGCTTTTGCGGCGGGCGGAGCGGCAGGTCGCCTAAGAGCTCGGGGGGATGGGTAATCGTGCGGCTGCGGGTTGTTCGTGGCTGATCGGGCCCACGCGGCGGTAGCCGCATATCGACACGGACCGCGCCCCTTAGGTTGGGACCGTGAGCGGAATCGAGGAAGGTGCGCCGATGGTGAAGGAAGCCGGGCGGTCGGCGCGGAACAGCGTGTGGCTGGAGGGGAAGGCGCGGCGGGGTGGGCGCAGTGGGCAGCCCTCGGGGCTGGACCGGGAGCGGATCACTGCGGTGAGCGTGCGGCTGCTGGATGCCGAGGGGCTGGCGAAGTTCTCCATGCGGCGGCTGGCCGGCGAGCTGAACGTCACCGCGATGTCCCTGTACTGGTACGTCGACACCAAGGACGACCTGCTCGAACTCGCCCTGGACGCGGCCTTCGGCGAGCTGCGGCTGCCCGCCCCGGAGGCCGACGTCGAGGACTGGCGCGACGAACTGCGCAGCCTGGCCACCGAATACCGCGCGCTCCTCGTCCGTCACCCATGGCTGTCGCCGCTCGTCGGCCGGTATCTCAACATCGGACCCAACTCGCTCGCCTTCTCGCGGCGCGTGCAGCAGGTCATCCGCCACTCGGGGCTGCCCGCACACGGCATCACGGGCGCCATCTCGGCCGTCTTCCAGTTCGTCTACGGCTACGGCACGATCCAGGGTCATTTCGCCGAGCGGTTCACGGCCGCCGGCATGACCGCGGACGAGTACTTCCGCACCGTCATGAGCGCGGTGTCCGAGGCTCCGCAGACCGCCGAGGTCGTGAAGGAGACCGAGGACATCATGGCGGCCCGCGGCGGCGACACGGTCCAGGAGATGCTCGACCGCGACTTCGCCTTCGCCCTGGACCTGCTGGTCGCCGGGATCGAGGCGATGGTCGAGCGCGGCTGACCACTGCCTCAAGGGCCCGGGAGGTATCCCCAGGCGTTGCGGGTCTTCGTCGGGGCCGTGGGGCCCGCTGTGGCTGACCCTGCTGTGCCTACGCCTGGGGCAGTGAAGCGCCCTGCACCGCCTGGATGTCCAGCTCGACCCTGAGGGTCGTACCGATGGCGGCGATGCCCGCCTGGAGGACCTGGTTGTAGTTCATCGCGAAGTCCTCGCGGTGCAGTTCGGTGGTCGCGCGGAAGGCGGCGCGGGTGCCGCCCCACGGGTCGGCCCCGCTGCCGAGGTAGGCCAGGTCCAGGTCGACCGGCCGCAGCACCCCGTGCATCGCCAGCTCGCCGTGGACCGTCCAGCGGTCCGGGCCGGCCTGGCTCAGGCCGGTCGAGCGGAAGGTGATCTCCGGGTGCCGTTCGACGTCCAGGAAGTCCGCGGACTTCAGGTGCGTGTCCCGCATCCCGTTGCCGGTGTCGACGGACGCGGCCCGGATCACCGCCTCCACACGGGACTTGGTGACGTCGTCCGGGGCGATCTCGATCGTCCCGCCGAACTCCGTGAACCGGCCGTGCACGCTGGAGATCCCCAGGTGCTGGGCGACGGCGGCGACCGAGGAGTGCACCGGGTCGATGGTCCAGGGGCCGGGCGGCGGCAGTTCGGTGCCGCCCTGCCGGGCCAGCGTCACCGTGCCGACCTCGGCCCGCCCGCCGGCGGTGACGATCGCGCTGGAGGCGGCGGGCGCGTATCCGACGGCGGTCACGATGACCGTGTACGCCCCCGGCGCCAGCTCGGTGGCGTCCCGTACGGCCCCCTCGGCGTCCGCCTCGGCCCGCAGCACCTGCGTACCGGTCATGTCGGTCACCGTGACGACCGCGTGCGACACGGCCCATCCGTCCCGGGTACGGATCCTCGCGGTCAGTCCCATCCCGTTTTCTCCCTGCAAGAATGACAAAAGCTAAGAAATTGGTCGTAAGGAATCCGGCCCGTGGTGCGCGCATGGCGGTGCGCGGCACCACGGGCCGGAGGTGAACTACTCGCCGGGGTGGGCGAGTTCGATGTCGTGGCCGTCGACTCCGGGGCCGGAGACGGTCAGCGCGGTGGCCGCCGGCGGGTAGCCCGTCGCGATGACGGTGTACTCGCCGCTGTCCAGGTCGGTGAAGGCGTACGCCCCGTCCGTCCCGGTGGTGGCCGTGCCGACCACGTTGCCCGCCGCGTCCACGAGGGTCACGCGGGCGTCGGCCAGCGGGCCGTGCGGAGCCCGTACGACACCCTGCAGCTGGGCGCCCGCGTCGAGGTCGACCTCGATCCGGGTGACGCCGGTGGCGCCGATCTCGACCGGCAGGGCGCGCGGACGGTACCCGGCCGCGTTCACCGCGACGGTCACCACGCCCGGCACCAGCTCGGTGAAGGCGAACTCGCCCTGCTCACCGCTGGCCGCGGTGGCCAGCAGGTCCCCGCGCACATCGGTGACGATCACCATCGCGTCCTTGACCGGCAGCGCGCTCCCGGTCGCCCGGACCACACCGGCCAGCCCGCTGGTGCCGCTGAGCAGGATGTCGTACGCCAGCGGCTCCTCGCCCACCACGATCGTGGAGGCCTGCGGCTGGTAGCCGTCGGCGGAGGCGATCAGCACGTACGAGCCCGTGCCCGGCGCGTCCAGCCCGTAGGAACCGTCGGCCTGGGCGACCGAGCGGCCCAGCTGGCGGCCGCCGAGGGAGATCAGCGTGACCGCGGCCTGCGGGACCGGGGCGCTCTCGGCGCCGCGGACGAAGCCGTGGACCGGAGTGCCGCCGGTGCCGGGCTCGGCGATCGTGGCGACGGCGGTCATCTGCCGGGCGGCGGCCGGCGCCTCCTGGAAGCGGTCCGTCGCGACGACGGGCTCGGCCCAGCCGGGCACCTTCGCCTGCGCGGGTTCCTGCACGGTGTTCTCCACAGCGGTCTCCACAGCGGTCTCCACGGGGGCGGCGGCTTCCGCGAGCGCCCCCGCCTTCTCCTGCGCGGCCTGGGCCAGCGCGCCGGACGTCCGCAGCGGGACCTCCTTGATGAACAGCGTGACCAGGAAGGCGAGGAAGGCGATCGGCGCGACGTACAGGAAGATGTCGGCGATGCCGTGCCCGTACGCGCCCTCCAGCCAGGTGCGGATGTGCGCGGGCAGCAGGTCCATGTCGGGCAGCTGACCGCTGCCGGAGGCCTTGGCGGCCGCCAGCTGCTCCTTGGGGCTCAGCTGGCCGATCGTGTCCTTGGCGTAGTGGGTGATCCGGGTCGACATCACGGAGCCGAGCGCCGAGACGCCCACTGCGCCGCCGAGGGACCGGAAGAAGGTGACGACCGAGCTGGCGGCGCCGAGTTCGTGCGGGGCGACCTGGTTCTGGGTGGACAGGACCAGGTTCTGCATCATCATGCCGATGCCGAGGCCCATGACCGCCATGAAGATCGCGATCTTCCAGTAGTCGGTGTCGTAGCGCATGGTGCCGAGCAGACCCAGCCCCGCCGTCAGCAGCACACCGCCGGTGACCAGCCAGGCCTTCCACTTGCCGGTCTTGGTGATGACCTGGCCGGAGACCGTGGAGGACACGAACAGGCCCGCGATCATCGGGATCGTCATGACACCCGACATCGTCGGGGACTTGTCGCGCGCCAGCTGGAAGTACTGGCTGAAGAAGACCGTGCCGGCGAACATCGCGACGCCGACGAAGAGCGAGGCGAGCGAGGCCAGCGCGATCGTGCGGTTCCTGAAGAGGCGCAGCGGGATGATCGGCTCGCTGGCCTTCGTCTCGACGAGGAGGAAGATCAGGGCGAGGACGAGCGCGCCGCCGACCATCGTGTAGGTCTGCCAGGACAGCCAGTCGTACTTGTCGTCGGCGAAGGTGACCCAGATCAGCAGCAGGCTGACGGCGGCGGTGATGAAGAAGGCACCGGCCCAGTCGACCTTGACCTCACGCTTGTGCTCCGGCAGGTGCAGGGTCTTCTGCAGCACGACCAGCGCGATCAGCGCGAAGGGGATACCGACGTACAGGCACCAGCGCCAGCCGAGCCAGTCGGTGTCGGTGATGACACCGCCGACGAGCGGGCCGCCGACGGTGGCGACGGCGAAGGTCGCGCCGAGGTAGCCGGAGTACCGGCCGCGCTCCCGCGGGGAGATCATCGCGGCCATGATGATCTGGGCCAGCGCGGTCAGACCGCCGGCGCCGAGGCCCTGGATGACCCGGGCGCCGATCAGCATGCCGGGGTTCTGTGCGAGACCGGCGACGACCGAGCCCGCGATGTAGATGACCAGGGCTATCTGGACGAGCGCCTTCTTGCTGACCAGGTCGGCGAGCTTGCCCCACAGCGGGGTCGAGGCGGTCATCGCCAGCAGCGCGGCCGTGACGACCCACGTGTAGGCGCTCTGGCCGCCGCCGAGGTCCTTGATGATCTCGGGCAGGGCGTTGGAGACGATGGTGGAGGACAGGATGGCGGCGAACATGCCGAGCAGCAGCCCGGAGAGCGCCTCCATGATCTGCCGGTGCGACATCGGGGCGTGGCCCGCCGAGGGACCTCCCCCGTGCTTGGCGTGAGCCCGCACACCGGCTGGTGTGGTCGTTGCCATGGGCTTCCTTTTCCTATGTGCTTGCGGGTGTACGGGTGGTCTCTTCGAATACGGGTGCGGAGGGCCGCGGCGGGGCGGACCGGCAGTCGCCGAAGCTGGCGCGCAGCCGCGTCATCAGCCGGATGAGCTGGCCGACCTCCTCGTCGGTCCAGTCGCTCAGCCGGTCGGCGAGCAGCCGGGTGGTCCGCCGGGACAGCTCGTCGAGCTGCTCCAGACCCGCGGGAGTCAGGCGCAGAATCCGCGAGCGCTTGTCCGCCGGGTCCGGTGACCGCTCGATCCAGCCGCGCGCGGCGACGTGCGCGACATGCCGGCTGGTGACCGACATGTCCACGGCGAGCAGCTCGGCGAGCTTGCTCATGCGCATGTCGCCGTGGCGGCCCAGGAGCGTCAGCACGGCGGCCGACCCGGCCGGGCAGTCGAGCGGCAGGATCCGCCCCAGGTCCCGTTTCACGGCTCCGACGGCACTGAGCTGACGCGCCAGCTCTTCGTACTGCGCCTGCTCGGCCATCCCACACCTCCCGTATTCGTTGCTTGGGGCAACCGTAATGAATGTTGGTTGCCGCAGGCAAATAAACGGGGAGCGCAGGGGTGCAAAAACTTGGCAAAGGCAAGTATTGCGAACGTAAACACGCAGGTGAGGGTGGGTGAGGTGCCCCCGTCTGTCCCGGTGGCCCCGCACTTGGGCCGGTCACCTGGATTCGCTAGTGTCTCGGGCCATGGCTAACACCCAGGGCCCCCAGGGCAACTACGACCCCGCCGGCAGCACCCAGATGTTCCGCGCGTTCGTCGACGAGGCTCCGCAGGGGGGCCGGCAGCAGGCGGCCGCCTCCTCCTCCGGCCCGCGCATCGGCCTGATCGTCGGCATCGTCGTGGCCGTGGCGGTCGTCGCCGCGGTGGCCATTGCCTTCATGTAGGACGTACCCCCCTGGAGGGGGTCACTCGCTCCACCGGACGGACACGTCCCGCGTCTCGATGTGCATGCCCAGCGGCACGCGCCAGGCGTCGACGCACACCGTCCAGGTGGGGCTTCGGCGCGCGCCCGGACCGATCGGCACGGGAAGGTCCACGGTCGACTCGACCGTCCCCCAGTCGATGCCGAGCGCGCCGATGATGTGCGTCCCGAACGTCACCGTGCCCGAACGCACCGCCGTGCCGCCCGAGTTGTGGAAGGCGACGGTCACCTTCTCGCACCAGCGCTTGTCCGTGTCCTTGCGCGAGGGGTCGCCCCAGCCGAGGTCGGCGGGCGCGGGAGGTGTCGTACGAGGGGGAGTTGGTGTGGGCGACGGCCGCTGTGGCGTGGTCGGGCCTTCTTCGGTGGTGCTCGGTGAGGCATCTGCCGGGCCGGGTACGGAGCCTTCGTCGGCCGACGGAGTCCGTGACGGGGCGCTCACGGAGGGCGGATCGGAAGTGGCCGCTATCGACGGGGAGTTGGTGCCAGGCGTCGGCCCGTCCAGCGGGACGATCCGTACCGCTCCCGTCGGTGCCCCCGCCGGGCCCGCCGGGCTCGGGACACCGCCCACCGCCACGTAACCGTCGCTGCCCCCGCCGCCCCCGCACGCGGCCAGGGTCACGCCCAGACACACGACGGCCGCCGACGCTGCCATGACGGCGCCCCGGCGGCCATGCGTCCATGTCGTCGTACGGTGCGATCCGCTGCGAAGCATCCGGCCATGGTGGCTGACACTCCGTCAGATAGGAACCCTTCGTCGGATCCTCAGTCGGAGATGAGCCCCTCCCGCAGCTGGGCCAGCGTCCGGGTCAGCAGCCGGGAGACGTGCATCTGCGAGATGCCGACCTCCTCGCCGATCTGCGACTGGGTCATGTTCGCGAAGAAGCGGAGCATGATGATCCGGCGTTCGCGCGGCGGGAGCTTGGCCAGCAGCGGCTTCAGGGACTCGCGGTACTCCACGCCCTCCAGGGCGGTGTCCTCGTAGCCCAGGCGGTCCGCGAGGGAGCCCTCGCCGCCGTCGTCCTCGGGGGCCGGGGAGTCGAGCGAGGAGGCGGTGTAGGCGTTGCCGACCGCGAGGCCGTCGACCACGTCCTCCTCGGAGACGCCGAGGACCGCGGCCAGTTCCGTCACCGTCGGGGAGCGGTCCAGCTTCTGGGACAGCTCGTCGCTGGCCTTGGTGAGGGCCAGGCGCAGCTCCTGGAGGCGGCGCGGGACGCGGACCGACCAGGACGTGTCGCGGAAGAAGCGCTTGATCTCGCCGACCACCGTCGGCATCGCGAACGTCGGGAACTCCACGCCCCGTTCGCAGTCGAAGCGGTCGATCGCCTTGATCAGGCCGATGGTGCCGACCTGGACGATGTCCTCCATCGGCTCGTTGCGCGAGCGGAAGCGGGCCGCCGCGTAGCGCACGAGGGGGAGGTTCAGCTCGATCAGGGTGTCCCGGACGTAGGCGCGCTCGGGACTGTCCTCGTCGAGTGCGGCGAGCCGCAGGAACAGGGAGCGGGACAGGGTGCGGGTGTCGATGTCCGTCGAGGCCGGCAGGGCCGGGACGGCATCAGGGGCCTCGACGGGCGGGGCCTGCACGGCTTCGAGGGGCGTGACGTCATCGAGCACGTCGATTGCGTCGAGCTCCTTGGGTGCTGCCTCGCTCGTGGGCGTGAGCACCTTCGAGCTGCCCTGGTCTGCGGACATGCCACCCCCTTTGGGTCGCGGGACGGTCGCGGTGCGAAGTCTTTCGAGCAACGCAGCCTTCACCTGAATACCGGCGCCGGAGGCCCGGCAAACGCGCTTCCCGCAGAATGTCACATGTCGGCAACGCGCTGTAGAGACATGTCGACACATCTGCTGTGAATCGGCCCTGGAAAGAAGGGGTCTGACGGCCTTTCGGCGCACAACTGTCGGGAACCGCCCTGGTGAGCGATTCGCTCGCACCGGTTACCGCTCGATCCTGCTTGCGATCCGGTGCGATCTGGTGTGTTCCGGGCCGTGCTTCTGTGCGCCGGTTATGCCTCGATCCGATTCGCGGAACGCAGCCGCTGGAAGCTACGCGCGAGTAGCCGTGAGACGTGCATCTGGGACACACCGAGTTCCGCGCTGATCTGAGACTGGGTGAGATTGCTGTAGTAGCGCAGGAGAAGGATTCTCTGTTCTCGTTCGGGGAGTTGGACGAGGAGATGACGGACCAGATCGCGGTGCTCCACGCCGTCCAGGGCCGGGTCCTCGTAGCCGATCCGGTCCAGCAGGCCCGGCAGCCCGTCGCCCTCCTGTGCGGCCTCCAGCGAGGTGGCGTGGTACGACCGACCCGCCTCGATGCAGGAGAGCACCTCGTCCTCGCTGATCCTGAGCCGCTCGGCGATCTCGGCGGTCGACGGCGAGCGCCCGAAGGCCGTGGTGAGGTCCTCGGTGGCGCTGTTGACCTGCACCCACAGCTCGTGCAGCCGGCGCGGTACGTGGACCGTGCGGACGTTGTCCCGGAAGTACCGCTTGATCTCGCCGACGACGGTCGGCATCGCGAAGGTCGGGAACTGCACCCCCCGGTCGGGGTCGAAGCGGTCGATGGCGTTGATCAGGCCGATGGTGCCGACCTGCACCACGTCCTCCATCGGCTCATTGCGGGAACGGAAGCGGGCGGCCGCGTAGCGTACGAGCGGGAGGTTGGCCTCGATGAGCGCCCCGCGCACCCGGTTGTGCTCCGGCGTCCCCGGCCTGAGGTCCTTGAGCTGGGCGAAGAGCACCTGGGTCAGGGCGCGGGTGTCGGCGCCGCGGCGCTTCTCGGGGGCGGCGGGGGCAGTGTCGGCGGACGGGGCGGCGGTGGGGTCGGGGGGAGCGGAGGCGGAGGCGGGGGCAGGGGCGGGCGCCTCGTGCTGGGGCGGCGCAGTACTGGCCGACACGGTCAACGCCACCTCTTCATCGGTCAATCATCCGTCAAAAGCGGTCATAGCATCACAAGACATGTGCACTGTGTGCAAGCACCGGATAACGCCGTGTTGTGGTCAAACTGCGCCAAGTTGGGTCGTAGGACGCATGAAAGCCCCCCGCCGTTCCGGCAGGGGGCTTCTGGGGTGAAGGGCTCAGAACTCGTAGTCGGCGATCACCCACGTGGCGAACTCCCGCCACAGTGCGACACCCGCCTGATGGGCCGGGTGCTCCAGATAGCGCTTGAGCGCGTCGGTGTCCTCGACCGCGGAGTTGATCGCGAAGTCGTAGGCGATCGGCCGGTCGCTGATGTTCCAGGCGCACTCCCAGAAGCGCAGCTCCTCGATCTGGCCGCCGAGCGCCCGGAAGGCCGCCACGCCCTCGACGACCCGCGGATCGTCGCGCTCGACGCCCTCGTTGAGCTTGAAGAGGACCAGGTGGCGGATCATGGGGTGTACCTCAGCTCTTTCCTCCGTTGGCGACCCAGGTCATGAAGTCGCCTATGGCCTTGGCCGCGTCCGATATGCCCTCGAAGCCTATCTGTACGTAGTCGGCCGCCTTGGCCGGGTCCGTGATGATCACGTACAGCGCGAAGACCACGAGCACGTACACGGCGATCTTCTTGGCGTTCACCGTCACCGCGGCCTCCCTGTGCCTGTGTGCCCTGTGGGCCCCCTGTTGCCGGCGGCGAGTGTAACCTTCACGCCTTCTTCAAGGACCAACGGCCCGCCCGTCGAGGGCTTTTGCCACGTGAGGGTTCGGTCCCAGCACGAAGGGCCCCGTCTCACGACGGGGCCCTTCTTCAGCGGTAGCGGAGGGATTTGAACCCTCGGTGACTTGCGCCACACTCGCTTTCGAGGCGAGCTCCTTCGGCCGCTCGGACACGCTACCGAGGGAGACCTTACAGCACGGTGGGGCATGCTCTGAAATCGGTATTCAGCGGTCCCGGAAAAACTCGGTGAGAAGCCGGGCACAGTCCTCGGCCAGCACGCCCTCGATGACCTCGGGCCGGTGGTTGAGCCGCCGGTCCCGTACGACGTCCCAGAGGGAACCGGCCGCCCCCGCCTTGTCGTCGCGGGCGCCGTAGACCACCCGCTCCACCCGGGACTGCACGAGCGCGCCCGCGCACATCGTGCAGGGTTCGAGCGTGACGACCAGCGTGCAGTCGGTCAGACGCCATTCGCCGAGCCGTGATGCAGCCCGCCGGATCGCGAGTATCTCCGCGTGGGCCGTGGGGTCGCCGGTGGCCTCGCGCTCGTTGTGGCCTGTCGCGAGCACCGTCGTACCGTCCGGGGACAGCACGACGGCGCCGACGGGGACGTCCCCGCCCCGGACGGCCCGTTCGGCCTCGTCCAGGGCGAGCCGCATCGCGGCCCGCCAGCGGTCGCGTACCGGGTCCAGCGCGCCCTGCGGGTCCTGAGCGGTCAGCGGACGGTCTCCAGCACCTCCGAGGCGCCCAGGGCCTCGGCGATCTCGGCCAGCGCCTCGTTCGGGTCCAGGCCCAGCAGCTCCTTCTCGCTGACGCCCAGGTCGTCGAGGATCCGGCCGTCGCCCACCGGGCCGTGCGGAACCGCGCCGGCGGCGGTGGGCTCCTCGTCGTCCTCCTCCTCGGACTCGCCGTCCTCGGTGCCGTCGAGGTCCAGGGAGTCCAGGTCGGGGCCGTCGTCGGCGCCGGGCTCACGGCCGAGCAGCTCGTCCGTGAGCAGCAGCTCCCCGTAGGCGCTGCGGGCGGCGGCGGCCGCGTCCGAGACGAAGATGCGAGGGTCCTCCTCGCCGTCCACGCGGACGAGACCGAACCAGGCGTCCTCCTGCTCGATCAGGACGAACACCGTGTCCTCGTCGGGAGAGGCTTCCCGGGCCAGGTCGGCCAGATCCGACAGGGTCTCCACATCGTCGAGCTCTGTGTCGCTCGCTTCCCACCCGTCTTCGGTGCGCGCGAGCAGTGCGGCGAAGTACACCGTGACTCTCCCACTGGTCATAGGCGTGCCGGTTGGGGGTCCCCCCGGCGGAGGTTCTTGGGCGGGCAGAGCTGTGCTCCGAGCCCCACCCACTCGGAATCGTGGCAGAAACTAGGCGTTCAGGGGACGTCTTCGGCTCCCTGTGTCTGGCTGTTTTGATCGTGCGTCCGGACAGGAGGGCAAACCACCCACCAGCGCGCTTGTTGCCGCCACCTGCGGATCGTACGCGGCTTTTCCAGGCGCTCACGCACCCCCGCCACGTGAACACCGCCACGCGTGTTGATCTTTCGTGCCGGGAATTTTCCCGCGGGCGGCCCCAACGGCCCTCCCTACCAGCGGAACGTCCGCATCCGCATGGCGTGCCGCAGTCGCGCCGCCTTGGCGCGCCGGGGCTGGACACGCTCGCGCAGCGCGCGGGCCTCGGCGAGTTCGCGCAGGAACCGGGCGCGTCGCCGTCGGCGCTCGGCTTCGGTCTCGGGCTGCTCGGGTTCGCCGGCGCCCTCGGCGCTCTCGGTCTTACGGTCAGGCAGGTCAGGCACAGTCACACCACCCCGGTCCGTCCCTCCCACTTTCCCTCGGACGGGGGGTTTGATGCCAGAGCGAGGGGCTGCCGAGCGCGGCTACTGTTATGGGCATGCGTCTCCACGTCGTCGACCATCCCCTGGTCGCCCACAAGCTCACCACGCTGCGCGACCAGCGCACCGACTCCGCGACCTTCCGGCGGCTCGCCGACGAACTGGTCACCCTGCTCGCCTACGAGGCCACGCGGGACGTGCGCACCGAGCAGGTCGACATCCGGACACCGGTCGCGCAGACCACCGGCGTCAAGCTGGCCCGCCCCCGCCCGCTGGTCGTGCCGATCCTGCGGGCCGGTCTCGGCATGCTGGACGGCATGGTCCGGCTGCTGCCGACGGCCGAGGTGGGCTTCCTGGGCATGATCCGCAACGAGGAGACGCTGCAGGCCTCCACGTACGCCTCGCGCATGCCGGAGGACCTCTCGGGCCGCCAGGTGTACGTGCTGGACCCGATGCTGGCCACGGGCGGCACGCTGGTCGCGGCGATTCGGGAGCTGATCAAGCGTGGGGCCGATGATGTGACCGCTGTGGTCCTGCTCGCCGCCCCCGAGGGCGTCGAGGTCATGGAGCGCGAGTTGGCGGGGACGCCGGTGACGGTCGTTACGGCGGCTGTCGACGATCACCTCAATGAGCACGGGTACATCGTTCCCGGGCTCGGGGATGCGGGCGATCGGCTGTACGGCGCCGCGGAGTAGGGGCGGGGCGCCCTGCCCTCAGGGCGCCCGCCTCAGCAGGCCTTTTGTGTGGTTTTCGCCGGCTGGGGTGCGGTCAGGGCCGTCAGGGCCTTGGTTGCGTCCGGGCGGCTGGTGAGGGCCTTGAAGCCGTCGCCGAGGATCAGGTCGAGGCCGGTGCCCTTGCGGGCGGCGTCGGTGCGGTGCTCGGCGCCGGTCAGCTGGGTGGCGAGCACCGGCAGCGAGGTGTTCCGCGCCGAGGCGGGGCCGAGGAGTATCCCGGTGCCCTTGACCTTCTTGTCGAACTCCTTGGACGCGTTGCCCACGGCACCGACCTTGAAGCCGCGCTTCTTCAGCTCGTCCGCGGTGGTCTTGGCGAGCCCGCTGCGCGTGGTGGCGTTGTAGACGTTCACGGTGATCTCGCCGGGCCTGGGCAGTGCCCTGGTCCGTGCGGCGGGGCTCGCCTTGGTGCGGCAGTTCGCCGTGGCGCCCGCCGCCGAGGTCTTCTTGCCGCCGCCGGTGAAGACGTCGATGAGCTGCAGC
Organism: Streptomyces sp. NPDC031100; assembly: GCF_055570785.1. Classification (NCBI taxonomy): domain Bacteria; kingdom Bacillati; phylum Actinomycetota; class Actinomycetes; order Kitasatosporales; family Streptomycetaceae; genus Streptomyces; species Streptomyces sp. NPDC031100. The sequence goes on along the minus strand of NZ_JBVIGN010000010.1, from coordinate 140,824 downwards.
GTGCCCCAGCCGATCAGGCCGAGCGCGGTGACGGACGCCAGCACGGCCGACACGAGCCTGCCGCGCCGCCGGGGAGGGCGCATCCGAGGATATTTGTCCCCCGTGATCCGGTACTGGCCGCCCATGCCCGGGGGAGTCAGCATGCTCATGGGCGCAGCGTAGTGCGCGCGAGCGACGATGCCTATTAGATGATCAGTCGACGCCGCTCAGCGGAACCCGAAAGGGCCAACAGCCGTGTCGCGCCCGGGTCAGTCGAGCTCGAGTACGCGCGCGTGCAGCACCTGGCGCTGCTGGAGGGCGGCGCGGACCGCACGGTGCAGGCCGTCCTCCAGGTACAGGTCGCCCTGCCACTTCACGACGTGCGCGAAGAGGTCGCCGTAGAACGTCGAGTCCTCGGCCAGCAGGGTCTCCAGGTCGAGCTGCCCCTTGGTCGTCACGAGCTGATCGAGGCGGACCGGGCGCGGCGCGACGTCCGCCCACTGCCGGGTGCTTTCCCGGCCGTGGTCGGGGTACGGCCGGCCGTTTCCGATGCGCTTGAAGATCACACGGAAAGCCTACCGGTCAAGACGTTCCGGGCGCAGCCTTCCGGCTCGGCTCGCGTTGAGCAAGCGCGCGGCTTTTGTATCCGATATCGGTCAAAGGGGGTGGGCGTGACCTGGTTGATGGCACATTCCCCTATGGATGATCGAAAGACGGCTGTGAGGTATGGCTGTGAGGTATGGCTGTGGGGTATGCGCGACAGAGTCTCGGCCGACCTGATGGCGGAGGCGGTAGGCCGCCTCCGCCGACGTGGTTCAGCTGTCCCGCTGCTCCTGCGCGGGCTGCTGTGCTTTCTGTTCCTGGGCCTGCGGCTTGCGCGCACTGCGCGCCGCCTCTGCGCGCAGCAGGGCGCGCAGGACCGCGTACGGGTCTGTGGGCATGGTTGTTCCTTGCGTCGTGCTGACTGGCCTGGCGGGAAGGGCACGGCACGGTCAGCAGCGCAGGACCACCGTCCTCAGCAGGGGCACGGTGTACGGGGGCAGCGGTGTGGCGGGGCAGGGGCGCAGCGCCGGACGGGCGGGCGCCGCCGGGTCGGGCAGCGGTGCGGCGCGTTCGGCTACGTCGGCCTGGTGGAGGGCGCGGACGGGCGGCCGCAGCAGCGTGTCGAAGGTGTCGTGCTCGGCGGTCTCGGCCGACGCGGCGAGGGCGGGCGCCGCCTGGGCCTGCGCATGGGCGCCGGGCACCCACAGGGCGAGGAGCAGCACGAGCACCCGCAGCCAGGTACGGCTGCGGGTACGGCCCCGGGTCCCGCTCATGGCAGGTCTGTGCCCGCCTCGTACCCGTACGGCATCCCGCGGGGCGCGAGATCCGCCCGCTCGGCGTACCTGGGAGGTCATGCCGTTGACGCCGGTCACACCGTATGCGGAACCTGCTGGGCGCGGCCCCGGATGCGGAACGCGGTGATGATCTCCACGACGCCGACGACCACCAGCCACCAGCCGCCGACGAGGGTCAGTACGGCGATCGACTCGAACGGCGAGTCGATCAGCACGATCCCGGCGATGAAGGTGACGACCCCGAGGAAGATCTGCCAGCCCCGGGCGGGCATGCGGCTGTCGGAGGCGGCGGCCAGCGTCTGGGTGATCCCGCGGATCAGCCAGCCGATGCCGATCCACAGGGCGAGCAGCAGGATCGACTGCATGGGCCCGCGGAAGCAGAACAGGCCCAGCAGGATCGACAGGGCGCCGCTGATGAACGCGAGCACGCGCAGCGAGGTGGTCTTGTGGGTGCCGAACGCGGCGACCAGCTGGAAGATGCCGCTGACGACGAGGTAGACGCCGAACAGCACGCCCGCAGCGAGCAGGGAGGGGCCCGGCCAGATCAGCACCAGCACGCCGAGCACCAGCGAGGAGACGCCGGTGAGCAGGACGACCTGCCAGGCCGCCCGGGACAGGGCGTGCAGGGGGCCCTCGAAGGGCGGCTCGGGCTCATGGTGGGCCTGCGGGGCCTGTCCCGCGTGGACGTTCCGGTCGTCGTACTCGCGACCCCAGGAGGGGTCACCGCTGGGTGGCTCGCTCATGCTCCATGCTTGGACCGCCCGGCCACGACGGACCACCGGGGTGGTCCGTACGGCTGAGCCCCGCCGCCCGCGCTGGGGTCGCCGCCGGGGTGGTCCGTCCGGTTGGGCTGTCGGCCCGGGCCAGTGTCGCCGCCCGCGTAAGTCCCGTCGTCGGGGTGGTCCGTCCGGCTCAGCCGTCCGCCCGCGCGAGTCCGCCCGCCTGGGTGGTCCGTCCGGCTGAGCCGCCTGCCCGTGTGTGCGCCGTCGCCCGGGTGAGGCCCGCTGCCGGGGTGGGCCCTCCGGCGGGGCTGTCCGCCCGGGCCAGTGTCGCCGCCCGCGTAAGTCCCGTCGCCGGGGTGGTCCGTCCGGCTCAGCCGTCCGCCCGCGCGAGTCCGCCCGCCTGGGTGGACCGTCCGGTTGAGCCGCCTGCCCGTGCGTGCGCCGCCGGCCGGGCGGGGTGGGCTGAGCTGTCCGCCCGGGAGGCGCCGCCACCCGGGCAAGTCCCGCTGCCGGGGTGGGCTGTCCGGCTGGGCTGTCCGGCCGGGCTGTCCGCCTGGGGCAGCGTCTCCGCCCGCGTCCCGTCGCCGGGGTGATCGGTACGGCTGGGCCCCGCCGCCCGCGCGAGTCCGCCCGCCTGGGTGGTCCGTTCGGTTGAGCCGCCTGCCCGCGCTGGCGTCGCAGCCGGGGTGGTCCGTACGACTGGACCCCGCCGGCCGCGTGAGCACCGCTGGCCGCGTGAGCCCTGTCCGCGGGGTGGGCTGTCCGGCCGGGCTGTCCGCCTGGGTCAGCGTCTCCGTCCGCGTAAGTCCCGTCGCCGGGGTGATCGGTACGGCTGGGCCCCGCCGCCCGCGCGAGTCCGCCCGCCTGGGTGGTCCGTGCGGCTGAGCCGCCTGCCCGTGTGTGCGCCGTCGCCCGGGTGAGGCCCGCTGGCCGGGTGAGGCACGCTGCCGGGGTGGGCTGTTCGGCTCAACCGTCCGCGCTAGCGTCGCCGCCGCGGTGGCCCGTCCGGCGGGGCTCCGCCCGTGTGAGCACCGCTGGCCGCGTGAGCCCCGTCGCCGGGGTGGGCCCTCCGGCTGAGCCGTCCGCCCGGGCAAGGCCCGCCACCCGCACGGGCCCGCCGCCGGGGCGTGCCACCGGGGCGTGCCGCCGGGCCCCGACGCCGGGCCCCGACGCCGGGCGTGTCGTCCGGCCGTCGCTCACTTCCCCGTGGACTTCGCGGCCTTGGCTGCCGCCTTCATCTCCTGTTTGTGGGCGCGGACCTTGGTCAGGGACTCGGGGCCGGTGATGTCGGCGACGGAGCGGAAGGACTTCGCCTCGCCGTAGGCGCCGGCGGCCTCCCGCCAGCCCTTGGGCTGGACGCCCAGCTGCTTGCCGAGCAGGGCGAGGAAGATCTGTGCCTTCTGCTTGCCGAAGCCGGGCAGGTCCTGGAGCCGCTTCAGCAGTTCCTGCCCGTCCGCGACGCCCTCCCAGATCCGCTCGGCGTCTCCGTCGTAGTGCTCGACGAGGTACTGGCACAGCTGCTGGATGCGCTTGGCCATCGAGCCCGGGTAGCGGTGCACTGCAGGCTTCTCGGAGAGCACCGCGGCGAACGCCTCCGGGTCCATGGCCGCGATGTCGTGCGCGTCCAGGTCCTCGGCGCCCAGCCGGCCGGCGATGGTCGACGGTCCCTTGAACGCCCACTCCATCGGAACCTGCTGGTCCAGCAGCATTCCGGTCAGCGCGGCGAGCGGACTGCGCCCGAGCAGGGCATCGGCCTCGGGGTCCTGGGCGAGGTGCAGGGTGACGTCCATGGGTCGATGATCGCGCCTCGCGCGTCAGGACGCGCGCCAGTACCCCAGGGCGTGCACCCGGTTCTTCGGCAGGCCCAGCTCCTTGCGCATGTACGACGCCAGCGTGCGGGTCGTGGCGGTGTCGCAGGCGATCCAGACGTACGGGTCCGGCGTGCCGTCGAGGACGGCGGGCAGTTCGGCCCGGACCCGCGCGGCGAGGTGGGCGCCCGCGTCGCGGCGGGGCACCTCGCGGATCTCGTGGCGGGAGGGATCGGCCCGGCAGGGCAGCCCGTCCAGCGTGCCCTCGAACCAGATCGTCGCCGGGGCCGGACCCAGGGCGTCGAGCAGGGAGTTGATCGCCGGCAGCGAGGCGGGGTCGCCGATGGCCACGACGTGCGAGGGGACGGGCTCGGGGCGCTGGAAACCGGTGCCCTGGACGGTCGCCTCGATGGTGTCGCCGGGCCGCGCCGCCCGCGCCCAGTCGGCCGCGCACCCCTCGTGCAGGGCGAACTCCAGCCCGAAGGTGCCGGTCTCCGGGTCCGGGTCGACCAGCGTGAAGGCCCGCTGGTGCGGGCGGCCGCCGTCGGAGAACCACAGCCGGATCCAGAGGGTCGGGTGGACGCCGGTCGCGGCGAGCAGTCCGCCGTCGCTCAGCCGCAGCCGCCGGTAGTGCGGGGTGACGTCCTCGGCCTCGGTGACCGTGCACACGAAATCCTTCGCGCGCAGCAGTTTCAGGACCGCGCCCTCCCATCCGCGCCCCTGCCCCATCGCGCCTCCACCCCTCGCGTACGATTCCTGCACCAGCGACTTAGGCAAGGCTAACCTAAAACAAGGGGGAGTCCCAGGGTGACCACCGAGACCTACCGCGACGCCTGGGGCATCCCCCACCTGCGCGCCCCCAGCACCCTCGCCCTCGCCCGCGCCCAGGGCCGTGTCACCGCCCTGGACCGCGCCTGGCAGATCGAGGTCGAGCGGCATCGCGCGCAGGGCACCTCGGCCTCCTTCCTCGGCGCGAGCGCCCTCGCCTGGGACGTCTTCGCCCGCCGCGCCCGCCTCGACGACACCGCGAGACGCTGCTTCACCGCGCTGGAGAAACAGGACCCGCAGACGGCGGACTGGGTCCGGGCGTACGTGGACGGCGTGAACGAGGGCCTGGCAGAGGGGGCCCGCCGCGCCCCCGAGTTCACTCGCACCGGCCTCACCCCCACCCCCTGGCAGCCCTGGACCCCGCTCGGCATCTGGCTCGGCACGCACATCCTCTTCGCGGGCTTCCCGGCCAAGCTGTGGCGCGAGGAGGCGATACGGCACCTCGGCCCCGAGGCGGTCGCCCTGTTCGCCACCGACGGCCCCGGCACGTCCGGCAGCAACGGCTGGCTCCTCTCCGGCGCCCGCAGCGTCACCGGCCGGCCCCTGATCGCCGGCGACCCCCACCGCTTCATCGAGGCCCCCGGCGTCTACCAGCAGATCCGCCTCTCCTGCCCCGAGTTCGACGTCGTCGGCCTCGCGGTCCCCGGCGTCCCCGGCATCGCCCACTTCGGCCACACCGGCACGGTCGCCTGGGCCATCACCAACGCCATGGCCGACTACCAGGACCTCTACCGAGAACGCCTCCGCCGCACCGGCGCCGGCGTGGAGGCGTTGGGCCCCGACGGCACCTGGCACCGCGCCCGCCGCCACACGGAGACGGTGGAGGTCGCGGGCGAGGACCCCGTCGAGATCGAGGTGATCGAGACAGAGCGGGGCCCGGTGATCGCCGGGGGGCCGGAAGGCCTGGACTCGGGGCTGGTCGCCGGGGGTTCGCAGGGGGTGAAGGCACCGGCGGCCGGACAGCCGGGATCGGCACCCGCCGGGCAGGCCGCCGTACAGCCCGCTCCCACCCCGCAATCCGCCGAAGGCGAAGCCGAGGCGGAACCCGCGGCCCTCGCCCTCCGCTACCCACCCCGAGTAACGGAAGACCTCGGCTTCAGCACCCTCCTCCCCCTCCTGCGGGCCCGCCGGGTCGAGGACGTCGACGCCGCCTTCGACACCTGGGCCGAGCCCGTGAACGTCGTGCAGGCGGCCGACACCGAGGGCGGTCTCCTGCACCGGGTGGCCGGCAGGGTCCCGCTCCGGGCGGAGCCCAACCGGACCCGGCTGGTCCCCGCCTGGCAGCCCGGCCACGAATGGCAGGGCTGGCACGAGACGCCGTACGCCGGCCTCGCCGACGGCATCGCCGTGATGGCCAACCAGCGCGGCCCCGCCACCCCCCTCGGCGTCGAGTTCGCCCCACCGCACCGCGCCGACCGCATCCGCGCCCTCCTCCAGGAGCGCCGCACCTGGTCCGCCGCCGACCTGCACGCGATCCACACCGACACCCACCTCGCCTCCGCCGGCCCCCTCCTCGACCACCTCGCCGCCCTCGACGTCCTCACCCCCGAGGCCGCCCGCCTCCGCGACCGCCTGCTGTCCTGGAACCGCCGCATGGACGCCGACAGCACCGAGGCCGCGGCCTACGCGGCGGTGCGCAGCGCGGTCGTACGCCGGCTCGCCGCACAGCCGGCCTTCGCCGCCCTGACCGAACCACCGGCCTACCCCGAGGTCCTGCTCCCGTGGCTGGCCCTCGCCCCACGCATCGCCTTCGCCCTCGAACACCTGCTGCGGGCCGGGGAGGTGTACGGCATCGACCGCGCCGCCGCCGTACGCGAAGCCCTGGAGGAGGTCGCCGCCGCACCACCGGCCGGCACCTGGGGCGACACCCACCGGCTCGCCCCCTGGCGGGCGCTGCCGGGGGAGCCGTACGAGGAACCGGGCCTCGCCGGTGACCACGACTGCGTGCTGTGCACCTCGGCCGTCCCCGGCCTCACCGACCTCTCGGCCCGCGGCCCGGCCGCCCGCTACGTGTGGGACCTGGCCCGCCGCGAGGACAGCCGCTGGGTGGTCCCCTTCGGCGCCGACGGCGTGCCGGACTCACCGCACCACCGCGACCAACTCCCCCTGTGGCTCGAGGGAGAACTGGCACCCGTCGTCACCGACTGGGCCCTCCTCACCCTCGACCGCACCGACCCCGACACCGGCGAAGAAACCGACGACTCCGAGGCGACCCATGGCTGACACCTCCACCCCCGTCCACGAGCAGCACATCGACGGCTACGGCACCGTCCGCATCCGCCCCCTCGACCCGGCGGCCGACGCGGACGTGATCCACGCCTGGGTGAGCGAGGAACGCGCCGCGTTCTGGGGCATGACCGGCCTGACCAGGGACCAGGTCGCGGACGTCTACGCCCACATGGCCACCCTGGACACCCACCACGCCCACTTCGTCACCAAGGACGGCGAACCGGCCGCCCTGCTCCAGACCTACGAGCCCGCGGCCGACCGGGTCGGCGAGACTTACGAGGTCCGCCCCGGCGACATCGGCGTCCACCTCCTGCTCGCCCCCGCCGGACCGGACGGCCGGCACCCCGGCTGGACCTCGGCCCTGCTGATCGCGATGACGTCGTACGTCCTGCTGGTGCTGGACCGCCGACGGGTCGTGGTCGACCCGGACGTGCGCAACGCCAAGGCCATCGCCCGCTTCGAACGCCAGGGGTTCCGGCAGGGACCCGCGGTCGTCCTGCCCGAGGTCGACATCCCGGACGTGTACCTGCCCGAGAAGAACGCCCAACTGGCCTTCCTGACACGGGAGACAGCCTTCCCGGGCGACCACGTCTGAGGAGCTGCGGCCGACGTGGTGAGTACGACGGCCGATCTCTCCGTACCCGTACAGAGCACCAGTGGACGGAGGGGTGAGGTGCGCGACCAACACCGGTGGCTGCGACGGCTGACCGTCCTCGGCGCGAGCCTGTTCCTGCTCCTCCTCGGCACGACAGCCCCCGCCTCGGCCCACGCGGCCCTGCGCGAGACGGACCCCGCCGACGGGACCGTCCTCAAGTCGGCGCCCCGCCGGGTGACGTTGACCTTCACGGAGTCGGTCGGCCTGCTGACCGACTCGCTGCGCGTCTACGACCCCGGGAACCACCGCGTCCGCACCGGCGAGGCGGACCACGCCCCGGGCCGCTCCGACACGGCCCGTGTCTCCCTGCCCGCCAGGCTGGGCACCGGCACCTACACGGTGGCCTGGCGGGTGGTGTCGGCCGACAGTCACCCGGTGTCCGGCGCGCTCACCTTCTCGGTGGGCAAGCGCACGGCGACGACCACGAGCCTGCTCCCGGACCGCGCGGAGAACCGGGCGACGACCAGCCTCTCCACCATCGCGCGCTACGCCGCCTACCTGTCCGTGGCGCTCCTGCTCGGCACGGCCGCGTTCGTGGCGTACTGCCGTCCGCCGATGTGGTCCCATCTGCGCCGGCCGGCCCTGGCCGCCTGGTGGACCCTGTTCGCGTCGACGATCGCCCTCTTCCTCCTCCGCGCCCCCTACGAGGAGGGCACCTCCCCGGACCGGGCGCTCGCCCTCTCCTCCCTCACCCGCACGGCGACGACCCGCCCCGGCGAACTCCTCCTCGCCCGTCTGGCCCTGCTGCTCCTCGCGGGAGTCTGCGCACTGTCCGTACGGCGATGGCGCCGCAGGATCCCCCGCCGGGCGGCCCTGACGACGGCCGCGCCCCTCTCCCTCGCCCTCTGTCTGACCTGGGCGGCCGCGGAGCACGCCTCGGCGGGCCTCCAGGTTCCCCTGGCGATCGCCTCGGCCACGCTCCACCTGCTGGCGACGGCGGCCTGGCTGGGCGGTCTGATGGCCCTGCTGCTGACGCTGCGCCGCACCGCACCGGACCCGGCCGCACTGCCGGCCAGGGCCGTCACCCGCTTCTCCCGCCTGGCCTTCGCCTCGGTGACGGTCCTGGTGGCCACCGGCGTCTACCAGTCCTGGCGGGGCCTGGGCTCCTGGCAGGCGCTCACCGACACGACGTACGGCCGCCTCCTCCTGGCCAAGCTGGCAGCGGTCACCCTCCTGCTCGCGGCGGCCTCCCGCTCCCGCCGCTGGACAACCCGCCTGGCGACCCTGTCGCCCGCACCCCTGCGCGACCGCGTGCCCGAACCGTCCGGGGGCCCTCCGCTCCCCCCTGAGCCGCCGCCTTCACCCGCCCCCTTCCCGCATCACCTCCGCCGCTGGGTGCTGGCAGAGATGGCCGTGGGTGTCGTGGTCCTCGTCCTGACGACCCTCCTGACGAGCACGCTCCCGGGCCGGGCGGCGGCAGAGGCGGCGGACTCCGCGACGACGACAACGGGCATCCCGGCGGCGTCGGTCACCACGATCCCCTTCGACGTCGGCACCCCCGGCGGCCACGGCAAGGTCCAGATCACCCTGGACCCCGGCAGGGTCGGCAACGACTCCGTCCAGGCGGTGGTCTACGGCCCCGACGGCGGCCTCTCCTCGGTCCCGGAACTCCGCATCACGCTCACCCTCCCCGCCCAGCGGATCGGCCCCCTGGACACCAAGGTCACCGACCGGGGCGGCTACTGGGCCGCCGACGCGTTCAACGTGCCGATCCCGGGGACGTGGACCATGAAGGTGACAGTGCGGGTGTCCGAGGTGGACCAGGTGACCGTGTCGAAGCCGGTGCGGCTGGTGCGGTAGGCGTAGCGGGTCCGGGGGAGAGGGCGAGATGGTGCGCAGCGAGCGCGTGGTGATCGAGGGAGTGGAGTTCCTCGCCACCCTGACGGTCCGGTCGTCCGGCGTCGGGCTGCTGGCCCTGCACGGCAGCAAGGAGGGCGGCACGGCGGAGCTGGCCCACGAGGTGGCGGCCCGCACGGGAGCCACCGCCCTGGTCTTCACCCAGCCGGCCGGTGACCCCGTCCACATCCCGTCCCACCGGATGGCCACACCTCCCTGCGCGACCCTGCAGGAGTTCCTGGCGTCGGTGGCGCTGGTGGTTTCCCTCCACGGCCACCTCCGGCCCGATGCCCCTCAGGCGATCTTCCTGGGCGGCGGCAACCGCCCCGCCGCCGACACCCTGGCCCGGAGCCTCACCCTGCTGGCCCCCGCCTTCGAGGCGGTGACCGACCTCCCCCGCATTCCGGCCGGCCTGCGCGGCCTGCACCCCCGCAACCCGGTCAACCTGACTCCGGCGGGAGGAGTCCAGGTCGAACTGCCCCTGGCCGCCCGGACTCAGGGGCCCCGCAGCGCCCCGGGACCGCCGGACACGCCTCCGCCTGCGGTGACGGCGGCGCTCACGGCCGGTGTCGAGCGCCTCGAGGAGTCTTCGACGGGCTGATCCAGCGTGCGGCGAGCAGGCCGGAGGCCGCGGTGAGGGCGGCCGCCGCGACGACCGTGGCGTTCAGGCCGAGGGCGTCGGCGAGGACGCCGGCCACCAGGGCGCCGACCGCGTAGCCGATGTCGCGCCAGAAGCGGTAGGTCCCGAGGGCGTTCGCGCGCCAGGCCGGGTGGGCGTGGTCGGAGACCGAGGCGATCAGCGCCGGGTAGACCATGGCGGTGCCGATGCCGAGGAGGACCGCGGAGAGGATCCCGGCGAGCAGGGGGCGCTCCAGCAGCGCGAGGGCGAGGACGAAACCGGCGGCCTGGACGAGCATGCCGCCCACGATGAGGGGTTTGCGGCCGATGCGGTCGGCGAGGTGGCCGGTGGGGATCTGGCCGAGGCCCCACAGGATGGGGTAGAGGCCCTTGATCAGGCCGACCGCGGCGAGGCCGAGACCGTGGTCGGTGAAGAGGAGGGGGAAGACGCCCCAGGTCAGGCCGTCGTTGAGGTTGTTGACCAGGCCGGCCTGGCTGGCGCCGCGCAGGGAGCGGTGGTGCCAGGACGTGCGGGCGAAGGTGGCTTTGAGGCCGGTGTCCTCGACAGTCGCCACGGGCCCGGTGTGCTGGGCGAGTTCGAGGGCGACGTGGGCCGCGGTGTCGCGGACGACGAGGGACAGGGCGAGCCCGGCGACGACGAAGACGACCCCGATGAGCTCGGGGGTGGGGCGCAGCCCGTGCGTGGTGGCGAGATAGCCGGTGAGCAGGGCGGTGGCGCCGACGGCGGTGTAGCCGGCGGCCTCGTTGAGACCCGTGGCCAGGCCGCGGCGTGCGGGACCGACCAGGTCGATCTTCATGTTGACGGTCATCGACCAGGTCAGGCCCTGGTTGAGGCCGAGCAGGACGTTCGCGGCGACGATCCAGCCCCAGGACGGCGCCCAGGCGAGGGCGAAGGGGACGGGGATGCCGATCAGCCAGCCGGTGACGAGGAGTTGCTTACGGTGGAAGCGGGCGGTCAGCGCGCCGGCGGCGAGGTTGGTCAGCGCCTTGGTGACGCCGAAGGCGATGATGAAGGAGAAGACGGCCAGGTCGCTGGTCAGACCGAAGACGTGGGCGCCGATGAGCGGGACGGTGGTGCGTTCCAGGCCGACCAGGCCGCCGACGCAGACGTTGACCACGACCAGCAGGGTGAACTGGAGCCAGTTCTCCCTGAGGCCCAGCCGGACGGGCGCGGCGGTGAGCGTCACCGGGCGCCGCCTTCGGTGAGGGGCTCCCCGTGCGCCGCCGCGTACTCGGCCGGTCCGCCGTCGAGGACGGCGATGTCGGTGCGGCCCGCCCGTTCGAGGAGGCTGGCTGCGGTCATCGCCCGCTCGCCGTGGCCGCAGGCCACGACCGGCCCCTGGGGCGCCTCGACGGCGCGTGCGGCCAGACCGCCCAGTTCGATGTGCACGGCTCCGGGGACATGCCCGGCGGCGAACTCCGCCTCCTGCCGTACGTCCACGTAGGGGCGGTCCGCGGCACGCTCGGCGGTGACGAACTCGGTGACGGCCAGCCGGTTGCCGGCGGCCGCCCAGGCGGCCGTGCCACCGCTCAGCTGCCCGGTGAGACGCTCGTAACCGATCTTGTACGCCTGCCAGACGATCTCCCCCCGATCCTGCTCCTCGCCGAGGACGACGACGAGCGGGACGGTGTCGGGCAGTAGCCAGCCCAGCCAGGTGGCGAACTGGCCGCGCAAGGGGATGGACAGCGAGCCGGGGATGTGGCCGGCCGCGTAGTCGGCCGCCGGGCGCACGTCGACCACCAGAGCGCCGGCGGCGAGCAGGGACACGACCTGTGCGGCGTCGAGGGCGGGCAGCAGGGGTTCCCCGGTCAGGACGCCGGGGCCGCGCCGGTTGGCCTCGGCGAGCCGGTCGAAGTAGGCGGGGTAGCTGCCGAGGCCGGCCACGAGTCGTCGTACGAAGGTGTCCTCGTCCGGGGCGGCCAGCAGCGGATTGGTCCGCTTCTGCGTGCCGATGGTGGAGGTGCGCTCGCTGCCCGGCGGGGCCGAGCAGAAGGATCCGGCGCCGTGCGTGGGCCAGACCGCGGTGTCGTCCGGGAGGGTGGCCAGCCGCTGCAGCGAGCGGTACTGGGCGCGGGCCAGCTCCTCGGTGCGGTCGGCGCCGAGGAGGTCGGTGCGGGCGGCGGAGTCCACGATCATCGAGCCGCCGGTGAAGACGCCGAGTTCGCGGTCGCCGTCCAGGAGCAGGAAGGACAGGTGCTCGTCGGTGTGGCCGGGGGTGGCGAGCGCCCGCAGCCGCAGGCCGCCCAGATCGACCTCGTCGCCGTCGGCCAGAGCGCGGTGCGCGAAGGCACGGTGTCCGGCGGCGGAGGCCAGCACGGTGGCCCCGTCGTCGTGACCGAGCTGGACGGCACCGGAGAGGAAGTCGGCGTGCAGATGCGTGTCCGCCGCGTACGCCACGACCAGACCGCGCCGCCCGGCGGCCGCCCGCAGCGCCCGCAGGTCGCGGCTCGCGTCCACGGCCAGGGCACGGCCGTCGCCCAGGTCGACGAGGTAGGCGCTGTTGCCGAGCCCGGCATCGACCAGGGGTATGAGGTGGTCGTCGGCGAAGCCCATCGGGACCTCCAGGGTGCGGATGCGAGGCGGGGCTGTGGTCGCGGCGCCCGCCTTCCTCTACACTATTCCATGGATTTATGGAGGAAGCCATGGCGGGACACGGCACTGCCGGCACGAAGGCGCAGCTGTACGACGCGTTCGCGGCCAGCGGCAAGGCGCTGGCCAGCGGAAAGCGGCTGGAACTGCTCGATCTGCTGGCCCAGGGCGAGCGCACGGTCGACGCCCTGGCCAAGGCGTCGGGGCTGAACCTGACGACGGCCTCGGCGCATCTGCAGACCCTCAAGCAGGCCGGTTTCGTCGCCACCCGCCGCGAGGGCGTGCGCATCCACTACCGGCTCGCCGGCGAGGACGTCGCCCAGCTGTTCGCGCTGCTGCGCAAGGTCGCCGAGGCCCACCAGGCCGCCGTACCCGCGGCCCGGGACGCCTACCTCGGCGAGGACGGCGCGACGGAGGTCGGCCGTGAGGAACTGCGCGCCCGGGTGGCGGCCGGGGACGTGGTGGTGCTGGACGTACGGCCCGCGGAGGAGTACCGGGCCGGGCACATCCCGGGCGCGGTCTCGATCCCCGTCGAGGAACTGGCCGACCGGATCGACGAGTTGCCCGAGGAGACGGAGATCGTCGTGTACTGCCGCGGCGAGTACTGCGTGCTCGCCTACGACGCCGTACGGCTGCTGACCGACCGCGGACGCCGGGCGATCCGCCTCGACGACGGCATGCTGGAGTGGCGCCTGGCCGAACTGCCCGTAGACGCCGGGGACTTCGCATGAACGACGGCCTCACGCCAACCCCTGCGGGGCGGGTCGCGGCGTTGTGGCCCCGGTGGACCGGGCCCGGGGCGATGCTGCCGCATCCCGCACCTGACCGGCCGGACGCGTCCTGGCACAGCGCCGAACCGGGCGGCGCCGGACGAGACTGAGACTCCGTCGATCAGGGCAGCTAGGTGGCGGCGACCTTGGCGCCGAACCCGATCAGTACGACCCCGGTCACCCGGTCCATGGCGCGGCGCACACCGGGCCTCTCGAAGAACGCGCGCGCCTTGGCCAGCACCATCACCTAGCTCCCGAGCCAGACGACGGTGAGCGCCGCGTGCAGCAGAATCAGGAGTGCCATACCGGTGTGCGCCGACCATCCCGCCACCCGCACGCAACGGCCCGCTTCGTCACGACAGCCATGTCCGGCCCGGGAACCATGGTCAGCACGGCAAGCACACCGGCTGCAGCGAGGAACTGTACGACCATGGGCGCATTCTCATGCAGGCATGACGCTGTGGATGCGGGAGAGGGTGAAAACCCGCTCGGCGTCCCGAAGGTGGCACCAGGCTTCGAGGTACGGCGGGTCGAGCATGAGACGGCTGAGGGTGCGCACGGTCCGGTTGCCCGAGCTGGCGACGTACTCGACGGTGATGGCCTGACCGGCATCGATGGCATGGGCGAGCTGGCTGACGTCGCTGTACGGCAGGCGCTTCGCCCACCCTGCGACGATCTCCTCGGTGTCCGTGGCGAAGGGCACTCCTCCATCGAATGGCGCTGGTTCGGACGTCGGCGGGGCGGCCAGCAGTCGGGTCGCCAAGGTGTGCGGGTCGACGGCGACGGGCGCCGTCGCCGCGTTCCTGGCAGCGATCCGGCCGCCATCCCTCACGCCGGAGCCGCGCGGAGCCGGCACGGGAGCGGCCGCCCGCCGCGGCCGGGCCTTTTCGATGCGTACCGTGCCCTCGGCCGTCTCGGCGACAGGGGCGTATCCCTCTGCCCGGAGTGCGGCGAGAGTCGTGTCGAGCGGGCTGCGGCTGATCAGCACGGTTGGCGCCAGTTGTCGCAGTCCTAGCTCGGCCAGCCTGCGGTGGGCGGCGAGTTCGGCCAGGAGGGCGGGCTCGTCGCCGTGGAGGACGCAGGCGGCGGGGGCCAGGCGCACGCGCCCGTGGCCGCGTGCGGTGTCGGCGATCAGGTACGACAGCGGCTGTGGCAGTGGCCCGGCGGCGACAGCGGCCAGATCGGCTGTGATCTCCTCGGGGATACGCCCGGCGTCCAGAGCCCGGCGGATGCTGCCGGCGCTGAACCGCCACACCGATGCCGTGCCGCTGGTCTCCCGGTCGGCGACGGAGCCCAGGAGCGAGGCCAGTCGCGCGGACGGTGTGCCGGTGACGACGGCGGTGAGGTCGGCGCCGATCCGGGCCGTGGCGGTCGCCGAGGGCAGCAGTCGCCGGCACTCGATGTCCAGCGCCTCCGTGTCGCCGGTCCGCAGGTGGATGCCGAGGGCGGACAGGGCACCGCGCGCAAGTACGCCGAGGAGTTCGGCCTCACGGATCACGGCGGCGAACGGCGTTCCGTCCTGGGGCCATGAGTCGGCGAGCGGGCGGTGCCAGGCGATCAGGGGCCCCAGATCCGACGTGACCCTCACGCCCTGGCCTGGCGGGAGGTGTGCGGCTGCGGCGAGCAGCCCGTGGCGGGCCTGCACGCAGCCGTTGCAGGGCGGTGCGCCGACGAGGGCGGGGAGCGCCTTGTCGTCCTCGTCGCGCGCCCGGGTGGGGGTGAGCGACAGGTTCCGCCATGCCTGGAGCAGTACGGCGAACTGCTCCGGGGGTTCCTGTTCCGCCCAGGCGTCGTACGCCTCGGTAGGCACCACGCGATCGCCGTCCCGCCCCAGCAGGCCGACGGCGTACGCGGTCTCCAGGGTGAGGCGTACGACGGCGTCGTCGGCCTGGGCGGCCTTGCCGATCCGGGCCAGTTCACGCGCACCGACCCCGCCGGACTTCAGCCGGGCCGGCGCAGCCGTCGAGCAGGCCGACAGGACCGAGGCGGCACGGGCGGCGAACGCAGCGGCCGCGGCCGATGCCTCGCGGTCCACCTCCCTCGCGGTGACGGACGCCAATCCCGTGGAAGGCGGGGCGGGTTGGAACGGGGCGTGCCAGCCGGGCCCGCGCAGCGCGAGTGCCACCTCGGCAGGCATACGGGCCGGACCGTAGCGGTGACGGTCCTGGATCAGAAGTCCCCGTTCCAGTGCCCATGGAGCGCCCGGATCGAGGCCTGGGCCCGGATGCCCGAACATGAGGGACCGCGAGGGCTCTCCCCGCGCAGCCCCTGCCAGGCGTTCGAGCAGCTCCCGGGTCGCCGCAGGGGCCTTGGCGACCACCGAGGCGATCTGCTCAGGGTGGCTGTGGTGATTCACCAGTGCGGACAGGCGCTGCGCCTTGGTGCCCGGCGGCTTGACGCCCAGTGCCGCCAGCATGCCGCGCAGTTCGTCGGAGGTCGTGCCCGCGAGAAGATCCTCCAGCGGTGCATCCAGCCCCAGGGGCGAGTCCCACGCCTGCCGCAGCGGTTCGGCCATGCGGAGCCTGTCCGCGCCGTCCGGCCAGACCAGAGCATGATCGGCCAGTGCCTCCAGCACGGCCTCCAGTTCGCGGATGGCTTCGTCGTCCGCCGCTCCCAGCAGTTCCGCCAGGGCATCGCGCGATGCGGGCGCACCCGACGCCGCCAGCGCCTCGGCCACCTGGAGGTGCGGCAGCGCGAGCCGCGGCAGGACCAGTGCCACCGATCCCGGGCGCTGAAGACGGTCCGCCAGTTCCCCCACCGAGCGCGGCTCGGGAGAGGACACGGCGTCATGCCGCGTCCCGAGTACGCGTGCCAGACGAGAGCCGTCGAGGCTGCCCAGCCATGTCGCCAGCGTCGATGGGGACTTCATGCGGGGGCACCTCGTGAGACGAGACTAGGGAGCATCGCAGCGGGGCCGGAGCCCCGGCGCCCGGTTCCAGGATGGCGTATCCCCGTGATCCGCGGGTGCTTACGACAGGACAGCGCTCGCGAACGAGCGCAAGCTGGGAGGAGTGGAGGCGTGACACCTGGCGATCGATCAGGCGAGGCGAGCTTGGTCGGGTGCTGAGAGACGAAAGGTCACTCATGCCGCAATCCATGCGCGCGCTCGTAGCCGGAAAGGTCGGCGAGCCGAACGATGTCCTGCGGCTGGAATCCCGGCCTGTTCCCACGCCGGAAGCCGGCCAGGCGTTGATCCGTGTGAAGGCGACTCCGATTCACGCCAGCGACCTGCACGTGCTGCGCGGCCGCTACGGTTTCTCCCCCGAGTTCCCCACTGTCGGGGGCCACATGGAATGCGTGGGCCGTATTCAGGCCCTGGGCCCGGATACCGAGGGACTGAAGATCGGCGAGCGCGTGGTGGCCGTCGCTGTCCCGGCGGTACCCGGGCCGCGTGTGGCCGGCACCTGGCAGGAATACCTTGTCGCCGATACACACAGGCTTCTGCCGGTCCCCGATCGTCTGAGCGACTCCAGCGCCTGCCAACTCGCTGTCAATCCGTTGACCGCGCTGCTCCTGGTGACTCGCGAACTCGACGTACAGCCGGGAGATTGGTTGGTGCAGACGGCGGCGGGCTCCACCGTCGGCCGGCTCGTCATTCAGCTGGCCAGGCATCTGGGTATGCGCACGATCAATGTGGTGCGGCGGCGCGATGCCGTTGAGGAGATCAAGGCGCTCGGTGGCGATGAGGTCATCTGCACTGAGGACGAGGACCTGGTGCAGCGTGTGGCTGAGATTGCAGGACCGGCCGGCGTGCGCAAGGCCCTCGACTGTGTCGCGGGCCACGTAGGCGCACAGGTGTCCCAGGCATTGGCTCCGGGTGGAGAGGTCGTGGTCTACGGCGCGCTCTCCACCCACCGGCAGACCGACCCGGCGGCACTGACGATTCCGCTGCAGGCGCGCTCGGTCATCTACGAGACCAAAGTGGTCCGTGGCTTCTGGCTGAACCGCTGGTTCGGCACGGCCTCACCCGCGGATGCGCTGCGCACGCTGTCCGAGGTTCGCAGCCTCGTCGCTGATGACGTGCTGAGCATCCCCCAAGGCCGGCCGTTCCCGCTCGAACGCTTCACGGAAGCCATCTCGTTCGCCGAAACACCCGCTCATGGCGGCAAGCCACTCTTCGTCTTCGAAGATGGCCGGGACGGAGACGACAAGTAGGCATACAGGTCGCGTCGGCCTCCGCGGTTGTCCAGGCCCGTAAGGGCCAGTGGTGGAGGGCCGGCTCGATCTTTCTTCCCATGAATGAGACCAGAACCGAGACTAGGGCGCCGGGTCATACCTTCTTGACGACGATGGTGTCCGGTAGGAGCTTCTCCAGATCGTCTACGTCCGAGGTGAAGACGGTGACCTGCCCCTTCTGCTGGCGTGCGATGACAGCGAGCACGGCATCGATCGCGTACGTGTGACCGTGCAGTTTGGCGTCGGCCAGGAGACGCCGGGCCTGGCGGGCCTCGTCCTTTCCGATGTCGGCGACCTTGAGCCGGGAGAGCACCCAGTCCCAGCGCTGTTCGGTGGTTCTGCCGTCGTACGCCTCGACGAGCGTCATGGGAGATGTCACCACCTCGGCCTCACCCCCGGCCGCGAGGTCGAGCCAGGCGATCATCTTGCGGTCGCCGCGCACGGCCAGGGACAGGGCTTCGCAGTCGAGTACGAAGACGCGCAGTGGCTGCTGCCTGTGCTCACCGGCGCGCTTCTTCACGCCGCCTCTCCGGCATCGGGTCCTCCGGCGGTGCGGCGGCGTTCGTGCTCGGCGTCGAGATCGTCCAGTTCCGCGAGGGCTGCCGCGCGCTCGTCCTCGGTAACCGGTCCGTGTTCCTCCTGCAGCCAGTCGACCAGCTCCAGTAGCCGGTCCCGATCGCGCTTGAACCGCAGCGCTTCGGCTACATACGCCGAAAGGCCCCGCTCAGCCGCGTCGGCGCGGATCTCGTCGAGGAGATCTTCGGGGATCGTCACCGTGACTTTTTTCGTCGCCATACAAGGGACCATACTCCTGGTGTAAGCACCCTTACCGGGATCGTTGAACCAGTCGGGCTCAGGATGCGGAAGGTTGATCCCGCAGTCCTCCCCACCGTTGATCGCTGGGCCACATCGTTTCACTCGGTCACCCGGTGTCGTTGCCTCGGGTTCGGAGCTGGTGCCCGAGGGCGCGCGCATGGCGACTGTCGCAGTGGCTGGCCGAGCCCATGCCCCTACGAAAGGTGGCAGATCTCCTCGGCGTCGATGCGGCGAAGGCGTCTGGGCTGGTGAGGGCGGGCCGTTTCCCCTGCCGTGTCACGAAGGTGAAGGGAAAGTACGTAGCCTTTCCTGCCGATGTGATGGTGGCCATGGGGATCGATGATCCGATCGTGCGGACCGGCGACCTGCTGGCCGGAGCCGAGTTCGCGAGGCGATGGGACTGACGACCGGTCGCCAGTAGCTGAGCGCAACGTCAGAGGGGCCGGGCCGCGCATCTGCGCCCGCGTCCGACATGGAACGGGCTGGTAGGGCGGATTCCGTAATAAATGAGACTGCAACTGAGGCCAAGGCATGCCAAGAACCCCGGCCGCCTAAGCGGTCCGGGGTCCTGGTTTCGCCTGTTCAGGCGGCTGCGGAGGATACGAGATTCGAACTCGTGAGGGGTTGCCCCCAACACGCTTTCCAAGCGTGCGCCCTAGGCCTCTAGGCGAATCCTCCGCCGGAAACATTACATGACCGAGGGGAGTGCTCGCGAACTCGTTCCCGCAGGCCTGCATCGGGTGCAGCCCGCGGGTCGCGATCGGGTACTGTTGGGCGCAGCCCCTCACGCGGCGCTATCTGACTGAACTCCCCCAGGGCCGGAAGGCAGCAAGGGTAGGTCGGCTCTGGCGGGTGCGTGGGGGGCCCTTGTGTTTCCCGGGGGCTGCGGGCGGAGCCCGTTGTCAGTGGGCGCCTATAACCTCGTATGCGTGTCGTCTCTCGCGCTGTACCGCCGCTATCGCCCGGAGACCTTTGCCGAGGTCATCGGGCAGGAGCATGTCACCGACCCGCTGCAGCAGGCGCTGCGGAACAACCGGGTCAATCACGCGTACCTGTTCAGCGGGCCGCGCGGGTGTGGCAAGACGACCAGCGCGCGGATTCTGGCGCGATGCCTGAACTGTGAGCAAGGTCCCACCCCGACGCCCTGCGGGGAGTGCCAGTCGTGCCGGGACCTCGCCAGGAACGGGCCTGGGTCCATCGACGTCATCGAGATCGACGCGGCCTCCCACGGTGGTGTGGACGACGCCCGTGAGCTGCGCGAGAAGGCCTTCTTCGGCCCCGCCGGCAGCCGCTACAAGATCTACATCATCGACGAGGCCCACATGGTCACGTCGGCCGGCTTCAACGCGCTGCTGAAGGTCGTCGAGGAGCCGCCGGAGCACCTCAAGTTCATCTTCGCCACCACCGAGCCCGAGAAGGTCATCGGGACCATCCGGTCGCGTACCCATCACTATCCGTTCCGGCTCGTGCCTCCGGGGACGCTGCGCGACTACCTCGCCGAGGTGTGCGGGCGGGAGAACATCCCTGTCGAGGAGGGTGTGCTTCCGCTCGTCGTGCGGGCCGGCGCCGGCTCCGTGCGTGACTCCATGTCCGTCATGGACCAGCTCCTCGCCGGTGCGCGGGAAGAGGGTGTGACCTATGCCATGGCCACCTCCCTCCTCGGGTACACCGACGGGTCCCTGCTCGACTCCGTCGTGGAGGCCTTCGCCACCGGTGACGGGGCCGCCGCCTTCGAGGTCGTCGACCGGGTCATCGAGGGCGGCAACGACCCGCGTCGCTTCGTCGCCGATCTGCTGGAGCGGCTGCGGGACCTGGTGATCCTCGCCGCCGTGCCCGACGCGGTGGAGAAGGGGCTCATCGACGCCCCGGCCGACGTCCTGGAGCGGATGCAGGCCCAGGCCGGCACCTTCGGCGCCGCCGAGCTCAGCCGCGCCGCCGACCTCGTCAACGGGGGCCTCACCGAGATGCGCGGCGCCACCTCGCCCCGCCTCCAGCTCGAACTCATCTGCGCACGCGTCCTGCTCCCCGCCGCCTACCGAGACGAGCGGTCCGTCATGGCCCGCCTCGACCGTCTCGAGCGCGGCGTCAACTTCGCGGGCGGGGGCGGTGCGCCCGCCATGGGGTACGTACCCGGGCCCGAGGCTCACGCGGGCATGGCCCAGGCGGGTGCGCCGGTCGCGCCTGGTGGCGGGCCTGCCGCCGCTCGTGCGGCCGTACGAGCCTCGGGTGCGCAGAGCGGCCCGGGTGGTCCGGGTGGTCCTGGCAGCGCTGGTGGTGCTGCTGGCGGGGTGCCTACGGCTCCTGCGCCTATCGGGGTGCCTACGGCTCCTGAGCCTGCTCCTACGCCGACTCCGGCCCCTGCGCCGGCTCCGGCCCCTGCGCCGACTCCGGTGCCCCCTGCCCCGGCAACCCCGGCAACCCCTGCAACCCCCGCAGCCCAAGCCCCCGCCCCCGGCGCCTGGCCCACCGCAGCCCCCGCCGGCGGCGGTCGCCGCCCCGGTGGCTGGCCCACGGCCGCGGGTGCTCCGGGGGGCGCCCAGCCGGGCCCGGCTCCGGCCCAGCCCCAGCCCCAGCCCCAGGCAGCCCCTGCCTCCGCGGCACCCCCGGCCACGGCCCAGGCACCGGCCGCCCCCGCCGGCGGTCTCGACCCCCGCATGCTCTGGCCGAACATCCTGGAGGCCGTCAAGAACCGCCGCCGCTTCACCTGGATCCTGCTCAGCCAGAACGCCCAGGTGGCCGGATTCGACGGCACCACCCTCCAGCTCGGTTTCGTCAACGCCGGTGCCCGCGACAACTTCGCGAGCAGCGGCAGCGAGGACGTGCTGCGGCAGGCGCTGGCCGAGCAGTTCAACGTGCAGTGGAAGATCGAGGCGATCGTCGACCCCTCGGGCGGCTCCGCGCTCCCGCCGTCCGGCGGCTCCCCGGGCTTCGGTGGAGGCGGAACCGGAAGCGTGGGCGCAAGCGGAGCCGGCGGCGCGGGTTACGGCGGTGCGCCCGCCGGCGGTGGCTACGGCGCCCCCGCGGCCCCTCGTCCGGCCGCACCCCAGCAGACTCCCGCACCCGCTGCCTCCCAGGGCGGCGCACCGGCTGCCGCGGTACCGGCCACCGCTGCCCCGCAGCCCGCCACCCGTGCGCCCGAGCCGCCCCCCGTCGCCCCCGAGGACGACATCCCCGAGGACGACGACCCGGATCTGGACGAGTCGGCCCTGTCCGGCCACGAACTGATCGTGCGGGAGCTGGGCGCGACGGTGGTGGAGGAGTTCTCCAACGAGTGACGTCCGCCGGCCGAACCAGCCCGGTCAGCCACATCAGCTCGGCCGGTAGAACCAGCCCGTCCGGCGTTTGAGGACAAGGCCCGTCCAGGGCCGATGGCGAGGGCCCGGGGGCGGCAGCCCCCAGTGCCCGCCCGCACCAGCACCCCGCACCCACAACACCCCGCACCCGCGCTTCGTAGGAACGCACAGCTTCCCCGGCTCCCGACCTTCGGCGACCTTGCCAGTAGGCTGAACCCCGTGAAGGTCCTCGTCATCGGCAGCGGCGCCCGCGAACACGCCCTGTGCCGCTCCCTGTCCCTCGACCCCGACGTCACCGCGCTCCACTGCGCCCCCGGCAACGCCGGCATCGCCGAGGTCGCCGAGCTGCACCAGGTCGACGCGCTCGACGGCACGGCCGTGGCCGGGCTGGCCCGCGACCTCGGTGCCGACCTCGTCGTCGTCGGTCCGGAGGCCCCGCTGGTCGCCGGTGTGGCCGACGTCGTGCGCGAGGCGGGCATCCCGGTGTTCGGCCCCTCCCGGGAGGCCGCGCAACTGGAGGGGTCCAAGGCCTTCGCCAAGGACGTGATGGCGGCGGCCGGTGTGCCGACCGCGCGGTCGTACGTCTGCACCACGGAGGAAGAGGTCGCCGAGGCCCTCGACGCCTTCGGTGCCCCCTACGTCGTCAAGGACGACGGCCTGGCCGCCGGCAAGGGTGTCGTCGTCACGCGCGACCTGGAGGCCGCCAAGGCGCACGCGGCCGGGTGCGAGCGCGTGGTCATCGAGGAGTTCCTCGACGGGCCCGAGGTGTCCCTGTTCGCCGTCACCGACGGCCGTACCGTCGTCCCGCTCCAGCCCGCCCAGGACTTCAAGCGCGCCCTGGACGGCGACGAGGGCCCGAACACGGGCGGCATGGGCGCGTACTCGCCGCTGCCCTGGGCCGACCCGAAGCTGGTCGACGAGGTGCTGGAGACGGTGCTCCAGCCGACCGTCGACGAGATGCTCCGCCGGGGGGCGCCCTTCTCCGGCCTGCTCTACGCCGGGCTCGCGATCACCTCGCGCGGTGTCCGGGTCATCGAGTTCAACGCCCGCTTCGGCGACCCCGAGACCCAGGTCGTGCTGGCCCGCCTGACGACCCCGCTGGCCGGTGTCCTGCTCGCCGCGGCGAACGGCACCCTCGACGACCTGGAGCCCCTGCGCTGGAGCGAGGACGCGGCCGTCACCGTGGTCGTGGCCTCGCACAACTACCCCGGCACCCCGCGCACCGGCGACCCCATCACCGGTCTGGACGAGGTGGCCGCCGAGGACGCCCCGCACGCCTACGTCCTGCACGCCGGGACCAAGCGGGACGGCGATGCGATCGTCAGCGCGGGCGGCCGGGTGCTGTCCGTCACGGCGACCGGCACGGACCTGGCCGAGGCCCGCGCGCGGGCGTACCGGGCGGTGGCCCGTGTCCGCCTCGACGGCTCCCAGCACCGCACGGACATCGCGGCGAAGGTTGCGGGCGCGACGGATGCCACGGACACCGCGGCGGCCGCGGGGGCGGCGGAGGCGTAGAACCGCCGGTCGCGCGCATCCCGAACCCACCCAGGCCCCGGACGACAATCCGGGGCCTGATCTTTGCTGTCTGTCACCCACCTCTGACCAAAGCCATTCCATCGAGTGAGCAATCGCCCATCCGGCTGACGGGGGCCAGGGCCCCAACTAGGGTGCGGCGCAAGCATTCCGGCACTTGGCCCATCGGCATTGCGATGTCGGTGGCGGGTGCCACAGTGGGGGAGTGAGCAACGCCAGGACAGCAACGGATCCGCAGAGGGGGTGAGGTCCGCTCGTGATCGGAATCGGTGTGGAGGTGGGCGCGCAGGCAGCGCGCTCGCGGGCCTTGGCCGTGCTGCGTATCCGGGGCCGGGCGCTGGCCGTGGCTCTGCTGCCGACGGCCGCCGAGGTGATCCTGCTGGCCGGCGGTTCCACCGGCCATCTCACCGGCCCGGGCTGGGACGTCGCCCGCTGGGTCGTGGGCGTGCCGGCCGTGCTCGTGCTGCTGGCCGCCGCCGGTATCGCCCTGGTCGTGGCCCGTGCCCGGCCCGCGGTGAGCCCCACGGTCGCGATCCCGGAGGGCTCCGCCCCGGACCTGTACCGGCTGGTGCGCGACCTCGCCGACCGCCTGGACGTCCCCGCACCCTCGGCCATAGCGCTCACCCCGGACTGCGACAGCTGGCTGGAGGACCGCACCCACCCGGCCCACGGCCCGCCCCCGCGGCCGGCGGACGACGAGCTGGCGGGCCCCGGATCCGGCTTCGGCGCCCACCGCCGTGCCGTCACCGCTCCGGTTCTCGTCATCGGCTCCCCGTTCCTGTGGTGGATGCGCGTCGGCGAGCTGCGCGCGGTCCTCGCCCCGGTCGTCGCCGGTACGGGGCCCTCCGCGCAGCCGGACATAGCCGCGGCCCGCCGCTTCGTGCGCGGTCTGGACGCGACGGTCGCCGTGGCCTCGACGTCCGGGCGCTGCCGGCTGACCCGGGGTGTGTGCGCGGCCCTCGGCTGGGTGGCCCGGCTGCTGCTGCGCTGCTGCCGCGAGCACGCGACCCAGATGGAGCGCGGGGTCGCCGCGGCGGCGGCCGAGCGCGCGCAGGCCGTGGACTACGGACTGCGGATCGTGGCCCAGGAGCAGGTCGGCCTCGCCTACGCGGGCTGGGACCGCCTGCTGACCAGGGTGGCGCTGCCCGCCTGGCGGATGGGCCGCTGGCCCGCCCGGCTGGACGCGGGCGTCGTGGCCGCGCTCACCGAGCTGTCCCGGCGCGACCGGCTGGCCGAGGGCTTCGCCTCCCGCCTCGGCGAGCGCCCCGCCTGTGACCTTCTGGAGGAGCCCGGCGTGGTGGACGAGGCCGCCTCCCTGCTCGCCGCCCGCCTCTTCCACGGCGGCCCGGCGGAGTGCGGCCCGGACTGGGCACCGGTGGACTGGCAGGCGTATCCGGAGGAGGTCGTCGACCGCACCTGGCGCGCCGACGCGGCCCGGCTGCACCGCGTCCTGGACTCGCTGGGCGTCCGCCCCGCCCCCGGCACCCGTGAGCCCGACGGCCCCACGCTGGCCCGAGTCCTGGACCACCTCGCCGAGCCGGCCACAGAAACAGCCATACCGAAAGCCACGCAAGCCGCCGACGGTGAGAACACCCCCCAGGCGCCACCCGCACCCGACCACGCAAGCTGCACGGGTCGTGCGGGTGGGGACGGCATACCCGCCGAAGGCGAAGCCGAGGCGGAACTGGCTGCCGACGACCCCGGCACAGCACGCAGCGCAGCCCTGGCGGCCAGCCTCACCGCGGAGCTGGCCCGCGAGGAGGTCCGCACGCCGAGAGGCGCGACCGCCGCCGGCCGGGCCCCCGACAGCGCCCTGTGGGAGGACGGCGCGCTGCCCCTGGTCCCGCTCCAACCCCCTCGCACCGCCCGCGAGCTGCTCGTCGACCACGTCACGGCGATGGTGTGCTGCGCGGCCGTCGACACGGCGGGCGCGGCCCCGGCCCTCGACTGGCTGGACGGCCCCTCCCTGCTGCTGGGCGGCGAGCGGGCCGCCGACCTCTCGCCGAAGGTGCTCAGCCTGATCGAGGAGGGAGACCCGGGCCCGCTGCGCGACTGGCTGGCCGCGTCAGGGATACGACCGGAGAAGCCGGTGCGGCTCGTCTGAGACCGGCCACCTCCACGCGCCGTGGCCCTGGGCGTCGTAGCGGAGAACCGTCTTCCAGTTCAGGTCAATTCGCAACGAATAGTGACCGAGCCCGTGCGTTATGTGATGTGCTGGGACCGACCGCGCACATGGCAAAGGCATGCGACATACGACAGCACGACCGAGCACCACCGCCAGAGCGACACGGGGGTATGAGGGAGGGGAGCGACCATGGCCTCGGACCACATCCGCCGCTGGGAGTCCGGAGCACTCGCGCACGCCGTCACGGACCCCTTCGGCCAGGGCCCTGTCCCCTGGCTGCGCGGCAGTGAGACCTACTTCGACGACACGGGACACGTCGTGCCCTGGTACGTCGACCCGGCCCCGCAGCAGCCGGCGGGCGAGCGGCCGCGGGTGCCCGCGCCGCGTGCGTCCGGCACCGGCCCCCGCGCGGCCGACGACGTGCACCGCCAGATCAAGGGCTTCACCGCCACCGGGGCGGTCGCGCCCGGCGAGGCGATCGACTTCCACATCACGGTCGACCCGCCGCAGCAGTTCAGCGTGGACGTCTACCGGATCGGCCACTACGGCGGCGACGGCGCCGCCAAGATCACCACGAGTCCCCGGCTGTCCGGCATCGTGCAGCCCCCGCCGCTGGCCGCCGACCGTACGGTCTCCTGTCACCACTGGTGGCTGTCCTGGCGCCTCCAGGTGCCCTCCTACTGGAACGTCGGCGCCTATGTGGCCGTCCTCACCACCGTCGACGGCTACCGCTCCCACGTGCCCTTCACGGTCCGCGACGACCGCCCCGCCGACCTGCTCCTGCTGCTGCCGGACATCACCTGGCAGGCGTACAACCTCTACCCGGAGGACGGCCGCACCGGCGCCAGCCTCTACCACGCCTGGGACGAGAAGGGCCGGCTGCTCGGCGAGGCGGACGCGGCAACGACGGTCTCCTTCGACCGCCCGTACGCGGGCGCGGGCCTGCCCCTGCACGTCGGTCACGCCTACGACGTCATCCGCTGGGCCGAGCGCTACGGCTACGACCTCGCCTACGCCGACGCCCGCGATCTGCACGCCGGCCGCATCGACCCCACCCGCTACCGGGGCCTGGTCTTCCCGGGCCACGACGAGTACTGGTCGGTGTCGATGCGCCGCGCCGTCGAGGACGCCCGCGACCGCGGCACCTCGCTGGTCTTCCTCTCCGCCAACACCATGTACTGGCAGGTGGAGCTGGGCCCCTCCCCGTCCGGCGTCCCCGACCGGCTGCTGACCTGCCGCAAGCGCAAGGGCCCCGGCCGTCCGGTGCTGTGGCGCGAGATCGACCGCCCCGAGCAGCAGCTGGTCGGCATCCAGTACGCGGGCCGGGTCCCGGAGCCGCACCCGCTGATCGTCCGCAACGCGGGGCACTGGCTGTGGGACGCGACCGGCGCCCACGAGGGCGACGAGATCGAAGGCCTGGTCGCAGGCGAGGCGGACCGCTACTTCCCGCGCACCCCGCTGCCCGAGCACGAGGAGCGCATCCTGCTCGCCCACTCCCCCTACACCGACAACGACGGCGCCCTGCGCCACCAGGAGACCTCCCTGTACCGCGCCCCCTCCGGCGCCTGGGTGTTCGCCTCCGGCACCTTCGCCTGGTCCCCGTCCCTGGACCGCCCCGGCCATGTGGACCCCCGCATCCAGCGGGCCACGGCGAACCTGCTGGACCGCATCTGCAAACGCGACTGACGCCCGGCAGCCCGGCACCGCCCTCCGGCAGACCGCCACCGCCCCCCTGGCCGAAACCGATCGCCCGCATAAGGGAGAATCGAGGCACTTGGACAGAACCACGGGGAGGAACCGTGTCCGGATTCGTAGAAAAGCCCGAGCCGATCCAGGTTCCGGGCCTGGTGCACCTGCACACCGGAAAGGTGCGCGAGCTGTACCAGAACGAGGCGGGCGACCTCGTGATGGTCGCCAGCGACCGCATGTCCGCCTACGACTGGGTGCTGCCCACGGAGATCCCCGACAAGGGCCGCGTCCTCACCCAGCTCTCGCTGTGGTGGTTCGACCAGCTGCGCGACCTCGCCCCCCACCACGTGATCAGCACCGAGCTGCCCGAGGGCGCCCCCGCCGACTGGGCGGGCCGCACGCTGGTCTGCAAGTCCCTGCAGATGGTCCCGGTCGAGTGCGTGGCCCGCGGCTACCTCACCGGCTCGGGCCTGGTCGAGTACAACGAGTCCCGGACGGTCTGCGGCCTCGCCCTCCCCGAAGGCCTGGTCGACGGCTCGGAACTGCCCGGCCCGATCTTCACCCCGGCCACCAAGGCCGCGGTCGGCGAGCACGACGAGAACGTCTCCTACGAGGAGGTCGCCCGCCAGGTCGGTGCCGAGACCGCGGCCCAGCTGCGCCAGACCACCCTCGCCGTGTACTCCCGCGCCCGGGACATCGCCCGCGACCGGGGGATCATCCTGGCCGACACCAAGTTCGAGTTCGGCTACGACGGTGACACGCTCGTCCTCGCCGACGAGGTCCTCACCCCGGACTCCTCCCGCTTCTGGCCGGCCGACCAGTGGCAGCCGGGCCGCGCGCAGCCGTCGTACGACAAGCAGTACGTCCGTGACTGGCTGACCTCGGCGGAGTCCGGCTGGGACAGGAAGAGCGAGCAGCCCCCGCCGCCGCTGCCGCAGCAGGTCGTGGAGGCGACCCGGCAGAAGTACGTGGAGGCGTACGAGCGTCTGACCGGCACCAGCTGGGCGTAACGCAAAAGGCCCCCGGGGAACCGGGGGCCTTGCTGGAGCGGACGACGAGGCTCGAACTCGCGACCTCAACCTTGGCAAGGTTGCGCTCTACCAACTGAGCTACGTCCGCGTTGCGCCGTGGCGCGAGAGCAACTATACCCAACCTCGCTCGCGTGCGAGACGCACTGCCGCATGACGGTTCTCCGCGCCGAGCTTCGTGACGGCCGAGGAGAGGTAGTTCCGCACGGTTCCCGGCGACAGCGCGGCCCGCTCGGCGATCTCCGCGACCGGTGCGCCGTCGGCCGCCAGCTCCAGCACCTCGGCCTCCCGCGCGGTCAGCGGGGAGTCCCCGGCGGAGATCGCGTCGGCGGCCAACTCCGGGTCGACGTAACGGTTTCCCGCATGCACGGTCCGGATGATCTCGGCGAGCCGCTGGGCGCTGACCGTCTTCGGGACGAACCCCCGCACGCCCGCCGCGAGCGCCCGTTTCAGATGCCCGGGCCGCCCGTGACCGGTGACGATCAGCACCTGACAGCCGGGCAGTTCGGCGCGCAGAGATGTGGCGACCTTCACACCGTCGGCGCCGGGCATCTGGAGATCGAGGACGGCCACATCGGGCGCGTGCGAGCGGGCCATGGCCAAAGCTTCGGGCCCGCTCGCCGCCTCCGCGACGACCAGCAGGTCATCCTCGAGGGACAGCAGGGCGGCCAGTGCGCCCCGGATCAGATGCTCGTCGTCGGCGAGCAACAGCCGTACCGGCGATCTCATCGCGTCACTCCACTCACACTCGTCAAGGGCACCTCCGCCACCAACCGGAACCCGTCCTCCCCGACGGTCCCCGCCTTCAGCGTGCCGTCGACCGCGGCCAGCCGCTCCCGCAGTCCGGCGAGTCCGGAACCCCCACCCCCGTCGGGGGTTCCGGACGCCCCGTCGTTCTCCACCGTGAGCACCACATGCCTCTCAAGCACCTGCAGTGCCACGGTGCACCGCCCGGCATCCCCGTGCCGCAGCACGTTCGTGGTGGCCTCCCGCACCACCCAGCCGAGCGCGGACTGCACCTCGGCAGGCAGCCCCGCGGCCTCCGCGCGGACCTCGCAGTCGATCCCGGCGGCCGCCAGCACGCCCTGCGCACCGGCGAGTTCGACGGCGAGGTCCGCCTCCCGGTAGCCGCGTACGACCTCTCGCACCTCCCGCTGCGAATCCTGGGCGATGCGCTGCACCTCGATCATCTGCTCCACGGCCTCCGGCCGCCCCCGCCGGGCCAGTTGCACGGCCAGCTCACTCTTCAGGGAGATCACCGAGAGGTTCCGCCCCAGAACGTCGTGCAGGTCCCGCCCGAACCGCAGCCGCTCCTCGGCGACGGCGAGCCGGGCCTCGATCTCCCGCGCGCGTTCCGCCTCCCAGACCACGGCGAGGGTCCAGGCGCCGCAGCGGGCGGCCATCACGGAGAAGGCGGAGCAGAAGGCGATCACCGCACCCGTGGCGAAGGCGCCGAGACCGCTGGGGCGCCCGATCGCGACGGCGGCCGTGATCAGTGCCGCGAGGGCCGCGCTCCGGCGCAGGAACACCTTGATGGGCACGGTGAACGCGTACGGCAGTCCGAACGGCACCAGCACGGCCCCGATCATGAACCGGATGCCGAGCGGATCGCTCCCGCCGACCGCAGTGAGCGCCACGATCAGCGCGAGCGCCAGGCCGAGCAGGACGGCGGGAGCGCGCATGGCACGCGACGGCAGTTCGGTGCGCCCGAGGTAGTGGTCGACCGTGGGCCGCAGGACCCGGTGTGCGGCCACGCACTGCAGCAGGTCCACGACGGCCAGCAGCCAGCCGAGCGCCATCGGCACGGGCCGCCGCTCGACCCCGCTCAGGAGCGGCAGGAGCAGCCAGGTGAGCGGGAACGTCCAGACGGTGGCGTGCCAGGTGACCATCGACTGCAGCTCGACCCGTTCGGCCTTGCTCCGCTCCCCCCAGTGACGCTGCTGCCACTGCCGTATCCGCTCCAGCATGTGCTCCCCCGTGCTCAGCGCCGCGGCTCCCACCGGAACCACCGCCGTACAGCAAACACCGCCACGACGATCCAGGCCAGCGCGGTCGCGAGCGTGCCCAGCGCCTCGTAGGCGCTCAACTGGCCGGTCCAGCCCGCGCGGACCAGCCGGATCGCGGGGGAGAGCGGGAGGAGTTCGCAGACGGAGGCGAGCCGGTCGGGCAGGACCTCGGTGGGGATCGCGATGCCGGAGCCGATCATCGAGAAGAACACCAGCGGCAGCGCGGTGACCTGTCCGCTTTCGGTGGTTCGGGTGAAGGACGCGGTGAGCGCGGCCAGCGCGGCGCTCAGGACGAGCCCCGCCGCCAGCCCCAGCACCGTCAGGTACGGGGCCTTGGGCGCCCCGGTGTCCAGCAGCACCGCGCAGCCGGCGCACAGCAGCAGGGCCTGGGCGAGGCCGAGTCCGACGGCCGGCAGGGCGGTGCCGGTGAGGATCTCGGCGTCCGAGAGTTCGCCGGTGCGCAGCCGCTTGAGGACGAGTTCCTCGCGGCGGGCGACGTAGGCGTTCACCAGGGAGGTGTAGACGGCGAACAGGAAGGAGAAGCCGATCGCGGCCGTCATCATCACCGCGCCGGCGCTCAGCCCCTCCTTCTTCAGATCGATCTGGTCGATGGCCGGCCGCACGCTGAACGGCAGGGCGAGCGGGACGACCAGGGCGGTGAACACGACACCGCGGTTGCGGCCGAGGAGGGCGAGTTCGGCGCGGGCCAGGGCGCGCAGCCGGCGGCCCGCCGGTGCCCAGGTGACGCTGCTCATGCCATGACCTCCTGCTGCTGCGCGATCCCGAGGAACGCCTCCTCCAGCGAGGCCGAGCGCACATCGAGGCCGTGCAGCTCGACCCCGGCCCGCTGGGCCCAGACCAGCACCCCGGTGGCGGTCCGCTGTAGCTCCCGGGTGCGCAGCCGTACGACCCGGCCGTCGAGCTCGTGCCCGCACACGCCCAGGTCGGCGAGGGGCGGCAGATCGCCGAGGAAGTAGCCCTCGGGCAGGGCGAAGGACATCCGGGCGGGCCGGCCCGCGGTGACCTCGGCGGGGGTGCCGGAGGCGGCGATGCGCCCCTCGTGCAGGATGGCGAGCCGGTCGGCGAGGCCTTCCGCCTCCTCCAGGTAGTGCGTGGTGAGCAGCACGGTGGTGCCGGCGTCCCGCAGGCTGCGCACCAACTGCCAGGTGTCCCGGCGGCCTTCGGCGTCCAGCCCGCTGGTCGGTTCGTCCAGGAAGAGCACCTCGGGGTCGCCGAGCAGCGCGAGCGCCAGGTCCAGGCGCCGGCGCTCCCCGCCGGACAGCTGCTTGACCCGCACGCCGGTCTTCCCGGCGAGGCCGACCAGGCCCAGCGCCTCGGACTCGGGCCGGGCCCCGCTGGTGCAGCCCGCCCACATCCGGGCGGTCTCGGCGACGGTCAGGTCGGAGGGGAAGCCGCCCTCCTGGAGCATGACTCCGGTGCGCGGGCGTACGGCGGCCCGCTCGCGGTAGGGGTCGTGGCCGAGGACCCGGACCCGGCCCCCGGCCGGTGCCGCGAGCCCTTCCAGCAGCTCGACCGTCGACGTCTTGCCCGCACCGTTGGTGCCCAGCAGCGCGAAGATCTCCCCGCGGGCCACGGAGAAGGTGATTCCGCGTACGGCCTCGAACCCGCCCCCGTAGACACGCCGGAGGTCTGTGACCTCGATCACGTGCTCGTGTTCGTTGGTGTTCATGCCTTCAGCGTCCCGGCGGGCGGGCCGGAACAGCAGTGCGCGGTGTCATCACTCGGCATGACAAATGTCAGGCGGACGCTCGCGGGGGATGAAAAAACCCCGGTCGTATGACCGGGGCTTCTCTGGAGCGGACGACGAGGCTCGAACTCGCGACCTCAACCTTGGCAAGGTTGCGCTCTACCAACTGAGCTACGTCCGCACTGCCCCCGACCGGCTCCCACCGATCGGTGCGAGCACCAGCCTACCTGATCCACAGGAGTGGTCGTGACGACCGGTGCCAGAGCGGGTGACAGGAATTGCACACTGCGCCTTCCCCCTGGAAGGGGGATGTTCTGCTACTGAACTACACCCGCACGGTCCGTGGGATCCGGCCTTCCGGCCTCGCCCCTCGGCGTGTCCCAGACATTAGCTGATCAGCAGGGGGGTAGCGCAAGTCGGGGCGCCGCGGCCAAGTGCACGGCCCTCAGGGCCCGCTGACGGACCCTGAGGACTGCCCCTTCGCGGGCCTCACTGCGCGGCGCTGAACGCCTCGTAGACCTTCTTCGGGATGCGTCCGCGCGCCGGCACGTCCATCTTGTTCGCCTGGGCCCAGGCGCGGACGGCCGCCGGATCGGGGGCGACCTCCGTCTGCTTGTACGCCTTGCCGGACCGCGAGCGCTTGCGGCCTGCCTCCACGTAGGGCGCGAGCGCCTTGCGCAGTTTCTTGGCGTTGGTTTCGTTCAGGTCGATCTCGTACGACTTGCCGTCGAGTCCGAAGGCGATCGTTTCCGCCGCTTCCGAGCCGTCGATGTCGTCAAAGAGAGTGACCACGACCTTTTGCGCCACGAATATCGGTCCCTTCGTGCGGCACGTCGATACAGCTCATCGGCGATGACGTGCCGAGTATCGGCTATTGCCAATTCATTTGTACAGTGCCCGGCAATGCAATGTGAAGCCCGACTAAATCCGTCCGCGTGTCCCCGTGCAATAGGGGTCGCGGGCGGACCTGTGGAACTTTCCCAGAACTTTTCGTGAGGGCTCCCGCTCGTCACCCGATCGTGATGCGCCTCACGTAGTTTCCTACAACTCTACTCGCGTAGAAATTTTGTGCGGGTAGTCTGAAGGAACCTGCTCAGCACCACACACCGGGAGTGCCAGTGGCACGCGTCGTAGTCGACGTCATGCTCAAGCCGGAGATCCTCGACCCCCAGGGCCAGGCGGTCCAGCGTGCGCTGCCGCGCCTGGGTTTCGAAGGGATCTCGGACGTACGTCAGGGAAAGCGCTTCGAACTGGAAGTTGACGGGCCGGTTGACGAGGCCGCGCTCGCCCGCATCCACGATCTTGCGGAATCCTTCCTCGCCAACACCGTGATCGAGGACTTCACCGTCAAGGTGGAGGAAGTCGCGGAGGCCGCGAAGTGACCGCTCGTATTGGCGTCGTCACTTTCCCGGGGAGTCTCGACGACCGGGACACCCAGCGCGCGATCCGCCTCGCGGGTGCCGAACCGGTCGCCCTCTGGCACAAGGACAAGGATCTGAAGCAGGTCGACGCCGTGGTGCTGCCCGGCGGCTTCTCCTACGGGGACTATCTGCGGGCCGGGGCCATCTCCCGGTTCTCGCCGGTGATGGAGACCGTCATCGAGCAGGCGAAGGCCGGACTTCCGGTCCTCGGTATCTGCAACGGCTTCCAGGTCCTCACCGAGGCCCACCTCCTCCCGGGCGGGATGCTCGGCAACGACCACCTCCACTTCATCTGCCGCGACCAGAAGCTGCGGGTGGAGAACGCGGGGACCGCCTGGACGAGCGACTACCGCGAGGGCCAGGAGATCCACATCCCGCTGAAGAACATGGACGGCCGGTACGTCGCCGACGAGTACACGCTCGACAAGCTGGAGGCGGAGGGCCGGGTGGTCTTCCGCTACCTGGACTTCAATCCGAACGGCTCGCTGCGGGACATCGCCGGCATCACCAACGAGGCCGGGAACGTCGTAGGCCTCATGCCGCACCCGGAGCACGCCGTGGAGCCGCTCATCGGCACCGGCCGCACCGACGGCCTCCCCTTCTTCACCTCGATCCTCAAGAAGCTGGTGGGCGCATGAGCCGGACGCCTCTGGACACGGTCGAGCACGCGGCCGCGACCCCCGACGTCGAGCTGCCCTGGGCCGAACTCGGTCTGAAGAAGGACGAGTACGAGCGGGTGGTGGAGATCCTCGGCCGCCGCCCGACCGGCGCCGAGCTCGCCATGTACTCGGTCATGTGGTCCGAGCACTGCTCGTACAAGTCCTCCAAGGTCCATCTGCGCCAGTTCGGCGAGAAGGCCCCGCAGAGCGACGCGCTGCTCGTCGGCATCGGCGAGAACGCGGGCGTGGTCGACGTCGGTCAGGGCTACGCCGTGACCTTCAAGGTCGAGTCGCACAACCACCCGTCGTACGTGGAGCCCTACCAGGGCGCGGCCACGGGCGTCGGCGGCATCGTCCGCGACATCATCGCGATGGGCGCGCGCCCGGTCGCGGTCGTGGACCCGCTGCGCTTCGGCGCGCCCGACCACCCGGACACCAAGCGCGTCCTGCCGGGTGTGGTCGCCGGCATCGGCGGCTACGGCAACTGCCTGGGTCTGCCCAACATCGGCGGTGAGGTCGTCTTCGACGCCTGCTACCAGGGCAATCCGCTGGTCAACGCCGGTGCCATCGGTGTGATGCGGCACGAGGACATCCACCTCGCCAAGGCCTCCGGCGCGGGCAACAAGGTCATCCTGTACGGCGCCCGGACCGGCGGTGACGGCATCGGCGGTGCGTCGATCCTCGCCTCCGAGACCTTCGACGACGCCAAGCCGTCGAAGCGCCCGGCCGTCCAGGTCGGCGACCCCTTCCAGGAGAAGCTCCTCATCGAGTGCACCCTGGAGGCCTTCCGGGAGAAGCTGGTCGTCGGCATCCAGGACCTGGGTGCGGCGGGCCTGTCCTGCGCCACCTCGGAGCTCGCCTCCAACGGCTCCGGCGGCATGACCGTCGTACTCGACGACGTGCCGCTGCGTGACTCCACGCTCTCGCCCGAGGAGATCCTCATGAGCGAGTCGCAGGAGCGCATGTGCGCCGTGGTCGAGCCGGAGAAGGTCGACCGCTTCCTGGAGATCTGCGAGAAGTGGGACGTCATCGCCACGGTCATCGGCGAGGTCACCGACGGCGACCGCCTCGAGATCTTCTGGCACGGCGAGAAGATCGTCGACGTCGACCCGAGCACGGTGGCCCACGCCGGCCCGGTCTACGAGCGCCCGTACGCCCGCCCGGACTGGCAGGACGCCCTCCAGGCCGACGACGCGAACAAGCTGCCCCGGCCCGCTTCGAGCGAGGAGCTGAAGGGCCAGGTCCTGCAGCTGGTGGGATCCCCCAACCAGGCCTCCAAGAAGTGGATCACCTCGCAGTACGACCACTTCGTGCAGGGCAACACCGTCCTCGCCCAGCCCGAGGACTCCGGCATGATCCGCGTGGACGAGGAGACCGGCCTCGGCGTCGCGATCGCCACGGACGGCAACGGCCGCTACGCCAAGCTGGACCCGTACACGGGCGCCCAGCTGGCCCTGGCCGAGGCCTACCGGAACGTGGCGACGACGGGCGCCAAGCCGCTCGCCGTCTCCGACTGCCTGAACTTCGGCTCCCCCGAGGACCCGGCGGTGATGTGGCAGTTCGCGGAGGCCGTGCGCGGTCTGGCGGACGCCTGCCAGCAGCTCGGCACCCCGGTGACCGGCGGCAACGTCTCCCTCTACAACCAGACGGGCGAGGTGGCCATCCACCCGACGCCGGTGGTCGCCGTCCTCGGTGTCATCGACGACGTCGCCCGCCGCACCCCGGTCGCCTTCCAGGAGGAGGGCCAGCTGATCTACCTCCTCGGCGACACCCGTGAGGAGTTCGGCGGCTCGGCCTGGTCCCAGGTGGTCCACGACCACCTCGGCGGTCTGCCCCCGGCCGTGGACCTGGAGCGGGAGCGGCTGCTGGCCGAGATCCTGATCTCCGCCTCCCGCGACGGCATGATCGACTCCGCGCACGACCTGTCCGACGGCGGTCTGGTCCAGGCGGTCGTGGAGTCGGCGCTGCTCGGCGGCAAGGGCGCGCGTCTGGTCGTACCGGACGGGCTCGACGCCTTCACGTTCCTCTTCTCCGAGTCGGCAGGGCGCGCGATCGTCGCCGTGCCGCGCTCGGAGGAGGTCCGCTTCAACGACATGTGCGGGGCGCGGGGTCTTCCGGCGGTTCGCATCGGTGTCGTGGACGGTGAATCGGTGGAGATCCAGGGTGAGTTCGAGCTGACCCTGGAGGAGCTGCGCAAGGCGCACGAGGAGACGATCCCGGCGCTGCTGGCGTAGGCACACCTGCTGAAGGCCCCGCCCGGATGATGGTTTCCGGGCGGGGCCTCGTCGTCTGGGCCGGGCTCAGCGGACGTAGTTCTTGAGGATCTCCGTGTCGAGCTCGATGTTCATCGGGCCGGGGACGCACACCTTCTCGCCGAACTTCGCGGTCTCGATGGTGCGGTAGCCGCCGACCTGCCGGTCCGGGTTGCTGTGCACCATGACCGTGCAGGAGTCCCGGTCGATCAGGAGGTACAGGGGGATTCCGGCCTGCCCGTATGCAGTCGGCTTCTCGTGCCGGTCCCGTCGGTCGGTGTCCGAGTCGTACGAGGTGATCTCGACGACCATAAGGGCGCCGTCCGGGTCGGCCCACTCGCCGTGTCCCGCGAAGTGGGCCTCGGGTACGAGCACCGCATCCGGCTTCGCCCGGCCCTCTCGATACGCATCGACCCGGAGCCCTCGGCCCTGATACAGGTCCAGGTCGGGCCTGGCCTGCATACAGCGCCGGGCCAGCCAGGTCACGATGGTGCTGCGGCTTCCGTCCGCCGCCCTCTTGACCCCGATCCGCCCGCTGATGAACTCCAGCGTGACGGTCTCGGGAGAGGCGGAGGCGATCGTTTCGAACTCCTCCACCGACATCTGAGGCATGCTGCACCCCCTCCAGGCGAGGCCAGTGTTGTCCGGGCCAGGCGATGCGGGGCGGGTTTCGCCACCGATCACACGCACGGGTGATTGCCCCTGCTGTGTCATGTGCGCCGCCTGGACCTGCCGCAGATGACGTGCGGCCAGGGCCGCCGAGCAGGAGGACGGCACGGGCAGGGGGCTGACGAGGGCGCAGGCGGTCAAAGGGACCAGCGTCTCGGAGTCGACGCTGCACCGGGTCGAGAAGGGGCTGACCAGCCTTCCCAAGGCGCAGGAACTCAAGGAACTGCTCGACCGGTATGGCGTCACGAACCCGGATGACGTGGATTTCCTGCTGGACATCCACAAGAACTCGCTGAACCGGAGCTGGTGGTCGCCGTACCGCCTCTTCATGCCCTCAGGTTTCAATCTGAGCGTGGGTCTTGAGGGTGACGCCAAGACCCTCCGGGTCTATCAACCGGACGTGATGTTCGGGCTGTTCCAGACCGCAGCGTACGCACGGGCCATGTTCGAGAGCGCCAAGCCGGTCGATGAGCGCAACACCGAGTTCGTCGAGCGGAACATCGAGATCCGGATGAGGCGCAAAGAGGCCATCACACGCAGCGACCGCCCGGTGGAGATCCACGCGATCCTCGAAGAGGCCGTCTTGCGACGCGTGTACGGCGGCCCGGAGGTGATGCGGGAGCAGTACGAGCACCTGGCGGAACTGGCTGCACTGGAGCATGTCACCGTGCAGATCCTGCCGATGGGCCAGCCCGTCTACCGGTGCCACCAGAACTTCATCCTCATGGAGTTCGGTCCACCGCTGCCCACCGTGGTGAGCGTCGATGGCTTCAGCTCGGTGAACGTCACGGACAAGGACACGGAGATCTGAGCTTACCGGCGCAGGTTCGACGCCATGCGCGCCGAAGCCGGCGGGCCGCGACAGACAGCCGATTTCCTGAAGCGAGCAGCACGAGAGTTGGAACAGTCATGAACGCCCTTGAGGCAGCATGGTTCAAGTCGTCCTACAGCGACCAGACGGGCGGCAGTTGCGTTGAGGTCGCCAACCTCACCCACCCACACCCTGGTAGCCGTCCGCGACTCCAAGCACCCGAACGGCCCCACCCTCCTCCTCCCGCCGGAGGTATTTACCGCGTTCGTCGAACACGTGGGGCGTGGCCAACTTCCGTAGCATCACTCGTACGCCCACCTCAAGGAGCACGACGATGAGTGCGCAGTACGCCGAAACACCCCCCGGGCACCACCCTCCGGTGCCCCTGAAGACCATCGGCGACATCCGGGCCGCCCTGCGTCAGGGGCGCGGCTTCCCCGGCGACAAGGAAGACTTCGAAGCCGACCTCGCGCGCGCTCTGGACGCGTCCACAGAGACCGACCTCTCCGCCGTCGCTGAGGTCATCGTCGACTATCGGGGCCGCATTCGCCTGTACTCGGCCCCCGGCTTCGACGACGCGCTACAGGAAGGGCTCGACCTCATCGCCGAGATCAAGAGGGGCTCTCAGGAGTGACGCACGTCATTGCCGTGATCACGGCCTCGGCGGCCAAGCGTCTCCAGACGCTGGGCCCCGCCGCGCAACAAGCCGTCGAGGCCCTGCGGCAGGAGCTTGAGATCAATCCCCGCCTCGGCGTGCTCCGCGTCTCCGGGCGGGACGGCCAGCAGGTGTACAAGACGCGGCTCGAACCCCGCGATGCCATGCCGGGGCTCGCCGTGGCGTACGTATACGCGCCGCAGCCGCACCCACCGGCCGTCGCGATCATCACCGTCACTCCCGATGACACAGAGGGCCACCCGTGGGACTGATCAAGGCCGGATAACCTTCGCGAGTAGTGCGCGAACGCGCCCGGCAGGCCTCGGCGGCATTCCAGAGGGACACCACGAACACATCGCGTCCCGCATCAACACCCGGATCGCCCGCCGCTCCGCCGTC
Source organism: Streptomyces sp. NPDC031100 (assembly GCF_055570785.1). NCBI lineage: Bacteria > Bacillati > Actinomycetota > Actinomycetes > Kitasatosporales > Streptomycetaceae > Streptomyces > Streptomyces sp. NPDC031100. Next base: position 102,191 of record NZ_JBVIGN010000010.1, on the reverse strand, counting down.
GAGATGGACTTCAGCGGTCACAAAGGCGTACAGGTTCCCGTCGGCGGCTGCCCCAAGGACCAGGTGCCGCCGACGCCGCCGAACGGGCCGGGAAGGCCTTTGACTTGGTGGAAATGGGCCTGAAGGGCTACGCCGTGAAGGCATAGGCTCACCATCATGCCCCCGGCCAGGAAACGTGCCCGCAGTTACGACCCCGCCAGAACCCGTACCGCAGTCTTCGCCCAGCTCGGCGCCGTGCGGGAGGCCCTCCAAGGCCTCACCCCCGAGCAGCTCGCCCTGCCCACCCGGCTCGGCGACTGGACCGTACGGGAGCTGGTCGCGCACATCGGCATGGCCGTCACGGCCGTTCACCGGGCCGTGGATCTGCCGGCCCCGCCGAAGCAGGACATCCAGGTGGTCGAGTGGCCCTTCGCCACCGCCGCCAACTCCGCCGCGATCGACGACTTCACCCGGAACCTCGCCGCCGAGCGGCCCGACCTCGGCGCCTACCTCGCCGACGTCGAGGAGAGCCTGCACACCCTGCTCGACGCCCACCCCGGCGGCCGGCTCCTGCAGACCAGCGCGGGCGCGCTGCCCCTGGACGACTACCTCGTCACCCGCACCGTCGAACTCGTCGTCCACACCGACGACCTCAACGCCGCCGTCCCCGGCCTCGACGTGCCGTACGACCGCCAGGCCCTGGCCGCCGCCACCCGGCTGCTTGCCGACGCCCTGGCGGTGAAGGCACCCGGCGGCTCCACCGAGGTGCGCGTGCCGCCGTACGCCGTCGTGCAGTGCGTCGAGGGGCCCCGGCACACCCGCGGCACCCCGCCCAACGTCGTGGAGACCGACCCGCTGACCTGGATCCGCCTCGCCACCGGCCGGACGGCCTGGACGGACGCCCTGGAGGAGGCCAAGGTCAGCGCAAGCGGGGAGCGCGCGGACATCGGCGAGCTGCTGCCGCTCATGTCCTGACGGAACCGGCGGTCCGGCCCGGCCGTCGAATCCGTATGAACCGGCACAAGCAGCACATGATCCAGACAGCGGCGGCCGTGCTCGTCCCGCTCTCGGTGGCCTGTGGCAGTGCCCAGGGCGCACCGGCCGGGCACCCCGTGACCGGGGTCGACTGGCGGGTCGACAGCCTCACCGCCGAGGGCACCACGCGGCACGCGCCCGCCTCCGCCCGCATCCGCATCGGCACGGACGGCCTGGCCGTCGGCAACCTCGGCTGCAACGGGTTCAGCGCCCGGGCGACCGTGCGCGGCGACCGGATCACCATCGGGAACCTCCGGGCCACCAAGATGGCCTGCGACCAGGTGCGGATGGACTTCGAGCGCGCCTTCGCCCGTACCCTCACCACCGGCACGCTCACCGCCCGGGTCGACGACGGGAAGCTGACGCTCACCGACGGCGACGGCGACCTCGTCCACCTCAGCCGCGGCGCACCCGAATGATGTGCGACACCTCACTCATGGATACGGAGAGCGGGGCCGCCGACCCTGTCCAAAGGGCCGCCGACGGCCGCTCGGCCCGGGCCGACGCCCTGCTGACCAGCGCAAACGGAGAAACCGCCAAGGTGATCGGCAAGCCCCGATCCGTTGAGGCCGGGTATCCCCAATTCGGACCAGTGGTCGACCTCGCCTACACTCGGTGGCGTGCCACGTGGTGACGGTCGACTCAATCACGATCTGCTTCCCGGCGAGAAGGGCCCCCAGGACGCTTGCGGCGTCTTCGGCGTCTGGGCTCCGGGTGAAGAGGTCGCAAAGCTCACGTACTTCGGGCTCTACGCCCTCCAGCACCGGGGTCAGGAATCCGCGGGAATCGCGGTCAGCAACGGCTCCCAGATCCTCGTCTTCAAGGACATGGGCCTGGTGTCCCAGGTCTTCGACGAGACCTCTCTCGGTTCGCTCCAGGGTCATATCGCGGTCGGACACGCCCGCTACTCGACCACCGGCGCCTCCGTGTGGGAGAACGCCCAGCCGACGTTCCGCGCCACCGCGCACGGCTCGATCGCGCTCGGCCACAACGGCAACCTGGTCAACACGGCGCAGCTCGCCGAGATGGTCGCCGACCTGCCGAAGGACACCAACGGCCGCTCGACCCGGGTCGCGGCCACCAACGACACCGACCTGCTGACGGCCCTGCTGGCCGCCCAGGTCGACGAGGACGGCAAGCCGCTGACCATCGAGGAGGGCGCCCACGCGGTCCTCCCGCAGGTCAAGGGCGCCTTCAGCCTCGTCTTCATGGACGAGCACACCCTCTACGCCGCCCGTGACCCGCAGGGCATCCGCCCGCTGGTCCTCGGCCGCCTCGAGCGCGGCTGGGTGGTCGCCTCCGAGACCGCCGCCCTGGACATCTGCGGCGCCAGCTTCGTGCGGGAGATCGAGCCGGGCGAGTTCGTCGCCATCGACGAGAACGGCCTGCGCACCTCCCGATTCGCGGAAGCGAAGCCCAAGGGCTGTGTCTTCGAGTACGTGTACCTGGCCCGCCCGGACACCGACATCGCCGGCCGGAACGTGTACCTCTCCCGGGTGGAGATGGGCCGCCGCCTGGCGAAGGAAGCCCCCGCCGAGGCCGACCTCGTCATAGCGACCCCGGAATCCGGCACCCCGGCCGCCATCGGCTACGCGGAGGCGTCCGGCATCCCCTTCGGCGCGGGTCTGGTGAAGAACGCGTACGTCGGCCGTACGTTCATCCAGCCCTCGCAGACCATCCGCCAGCTCGGCATCCGCCTGAAGCTGAACCCGCTGAAGGAAGTCATCAAGGGCAAGCGCCTGGTCGTCGTGGACGACTCGATCGTGCGCGGCAACACCCAGCGGGCCCTGGTCCGCATGCTGCGCGAGGCGGGCGCGGCCGAGGTCCACATCCGGATCTCCTCGCCGCCCGTGAAGTGGCCCTGCTTCTTCGGCATCGACTTCGCCACCCGCGCCGAGCTCATCGCCAACGGCATGACCATCGAGGAGATCGGCACCTCGCTGGGCGCGGACTCCCTGGCGTACATCTCCATCGACGGCATGATCGAGGCGACCACGATCGCCAAGCCGAACCTGTGCCGCGCCTGCTTCGACGGCGAGTACCCGATGGAGCTGCCGGACCCGGAGCTGCTCGGCAAGCAGCTGCTGGAGACCGAGCTGGCCGCCGGGCCCGCCGCCACGGCCGCCACCGACGCGATCCGTCGCCCGTAACACCCTGCAGTACGACACGAAAGCTCTCACAGTCATGTCTGAGACAACTGGTGCCAGCTACGCAGCAGCGGGCGTCGACATCGAGGCGGGCGACCGCGCGGTCGAGCTGATGAAGGAGTGGGTGAAGAAGACGCAGCGCCCCGAGGTCCTCGGCGGCCTCGGCGGCTTCGCCGGCCTCTTCGACGCCTCCGCCCTCAAGCGCTACGAGCGTCCCCTCCTCGCCTCCGCCACGGACGGCGTCGGCACCAAGGTCGACATCGCGCGCCGGCTGGGCGTCTACGACACCATCGGCCACGACCTGGTCGCCATGGTCATGGACGACATCGTGGTGTGCGGTGCCGAGCCGCTGTTCATGACCGACTACATCTGCGTCGGCAAGGTCCACCCCGAGCGGGTCGCCGCGATCGTCAAGGGCATCGCGGAAGGCTGTGTGCTGGCCGGCTGCGCCCTGGTGGGCGGCGAGACGGCCGAACACCCGGGTCTGCTGGGCGAGGACGACTTCGACGTCGCCGGCGCCGGTACGGGCGTCGTGGAGGCCGACCGGCTGCTGGGCGCGGATCGTATCCGTACGGGTGACGCGGTGATCGCCATGGCGTCCTCCGGGCTTCACTCGAACGGGTACTCCCTGGTCCGCCACGTCCTGCTGAACACGGCGGGCCTGGCCCTGGAGACGGAGATCCCGGAGCTGGGCCGCACCCTCGGCGAGGAGCTGCTGGAGCCCACGAAGATCTACTCGCTGGACTGCCTGGCGCTGACCCGCACCACCGAGGTGCACGCCTTCAGCCACATCACCGGCGGCGGACTCGCGGCCAACCTGGCCCGGGTCATCCCGGACGCGCTGCACGCCACCGTCGACCGCTCCACCTGGACCCCGGGCGCGATCTTCGACCTGGTCGGGAAGACCGGGAACGTCGAGCGCCTGGAGCTGGAGAAGACCCTGAACATGGGCGTCGGCATGATGGCGATCGTGCCGCAGGAGTCCGTCGAGGTGGCCCTGACCACGCTGGCCGACCGCGGGGTCGAGGCGTGGGTCGCGGGCGAGATCACCGACCGGGGCGACCAGGAGACCGGCGCCGAGCTGGTCGGGGACTACGCCGTCTGAACCTGCAGGTAGCACAGAAGCCGGTCGGTGGCTGTGCCACCGACCGGGCAGGTGCTCCATGCAAGGTCAAGCGCCGCGACGGTGCTGTGAGGGACCTTCGTCCTCGTCCTCGTCGTCGTCCTCATAGAGGTCGGCGTAGCGCGAGTACAGGTCGTCCTCGTCATGCTCATCGTCCTCGAACGGCTCGCCGTTCGGCGGCTGGCTCGAAGTCGATGCGCCCAGTTCACTGGCCAGACGTGACAGGTCAGTCCCACCGCTGTTGTACTTCAGCTGGCGGGCGACCTTTGTCTGCTTGGCCTTGGCCCGGCCGCGCCCCATGGCTCGACCCCCTCGGTGACGGGGCTTGACGGCCCCAGAGTCTGACACGCGTTCATGATCCGGAACGGACCCTCCGCAGAGGGGCCGGTCCGTAGGGCTTCCACGGTACCTGAGCCCGCGCCCATACGGTACGTCGCCCGCAGCACGCGCGTGTGCCCAGGACCCTCGAGGCGCCCCGTCCTCGCTGGTCAGTGGCGATTTTAACCACTTATCGGGGTACGACCCGCCGGTGGAAGTGAGAGTTCTCTCTAAGTTCCCGCCGGCGGGTACCGCTCATCTGTGCGACCGGACACCCGATCGCGGCTCCTTCACGGCCTGTGGCGCGCCTCTAGCGTGCCGCGCGGGCCTCGGCCATACGCTGCTCGGCGATCCGGTCGGCCGCCGCGGCCGGCGGAATCCCGTCCTCCTTCGCGCGTGCGAAGATGGCCAGCGTGGTGTCGAAGATCTTCGCCGCCTTCGCCTTGCACCGCTCGAAGTCGAACCCGTGCAGCTCGTCGGCGACCTGGATCACCCCGCCCGCGTTCACCACGTAGTCCGGCGCGTAGAGGATCCCGCGGTCGGCGAGGTCCTTCTCCACGCCCGGGTGGGCGAGCTGGTTGTTGGCGGCGCCGCAGACCACCTGCGCGGTGAGCACCGGCACGGTGTCGTCGTTCAGGGCACCACCCAGGGCGCAGGGGGCGTAGATGTCGAGCCCCTCGACCCGGATCAGGGCATCGGTGTCGGCGACCACCTGCACGGCCGGGTGCCGGTCGGAGATCCGCCCGACAGCATCCCGTCGTACGTCCGTGATCACGACCTGCGCGCCCTCGGCCAGCAGGTGCTCCACCAGATGGTGGCCGACCTTGCCGACGCCCGCGATGCCGACCTTGCGGCCGCGCAGCGAGGGGTCGCCCCACAGGTGCTGGGCGGAGGCGCGCATGCCCTGGTAGACGCCGAAGGCGGTGAGGACGGAGGAGTCGCCGGCCCCGCCGTTCTCGGGCGAGCGGCCGGTGGTCCAGCGGCACTCGCGGGCCACCACGTCCATGTCGGCGACGTACGTGCCGACGTCGCAGGCGGTGACGTAGCGCCCGCCGAGCGAGGCGACCATGCGCCCGTAGGCGAGCAGCAGTTCCTCGGTCTTGTCGCGCTCCGGGTCGCCGATGATCACGGCTTTGCCGCCGCCGTGGTGCAGACCGGCCATGGCGTTCTTGTACGACATCCCGCGCGCGAGGTTGAGGGCGTCGGCGACGGCCTCCGCCTCGGTCGCGTAGGGGTAGAAGCGCGTGCCGCCGAGGGCCGGGCCCAGGGCGGTGGAGTGGATGGCGATCACGGCCTTGAGGCCGCTGGCGCGGTCCTGGCAGAGCACGACCTGCTCATGGCCCCCCTGGTCCGAGTGGAACAGGGTGTGCAGGACATCAGCGGGTGCGCCGGTTACGTCGGTCACTGTGGTGACTCCTGAGTAAGTAGCGGCAGGTGGGGCGTAGCCCCCGTGCGGGTGGCGGGGTGCTGGCATGAGCGTAGAGCCTGTGCCTTCCAGCCATCCGCGCAGTGTTCAGGATCACTCTCCCGCGCCGCTCGTGCACGCATGACCGTGGGACGATTTGCAAGGGTTTCGAGCCGGGTCCGATGGGGAGGGAGCAGGCGTGCCCAAGGTGTCCTCCGTGGTCGTCCCCTATGCGGCGTACCTGCGCGTGTACGAGCCGCTGGCCGCCTTCCCGGAGCCCGAGCGCACCCACTGGGCGCGCTACGCCCGCCGCCCCGACCGCCCCTCCTACCAGGACGAACTGCGCCGCTCCCTCATCGACTTGCTGCCCACCCCGCCGATCCCGGTGCCGGTGCACGAGAGCAGCGACGCCTTCGTGCTGGACGTCGACGGAGTCGTCTGCGTCTGCCCCTGGCGGACCCGGCTGCGCGGCTGGCAGGCCCTGGACTCGCTCGCCGAGGAGCTGCCACCGCCGGTGCTGGACGCGGTGCTGCCGCCGGTGGTGCGCCGCCAGGCCGCCCAGGACTACGAGCGCTGGCTCGCCCGCAACCCGGACGCCCGCCCCTGGATCCGCACGGCGACCTGGCAGGTCCCGCTGAACTGGTTCGTGCTGGTCTCCGACAGCGAGCGCCGGTACGAGAAGGCGTCCGGCGAGCTGCCGCCGATGCTGCGCTACCGCACCCCGATGGTCCAGGCCCGGCGCCGGGTGGCGCGGGCGCTGCGCACGCTGAAGGACGCCATCGAGGAGGGGCCGCTGATCGACGGCCTGGTGGACGTCGGCCGCTGGCTGGAGGAGTTCCACCCGCGCTCGGTCGTGGAGCTGGACTACGGCGGCCTGGTGCACGCGCTGTCGGCCGGCGAACTGGAGGACGACCACTCGGCGCAGGACGTGGCCGACGGCATCGAGGCGCTGCGCCGGGGTGACGGGATGGCCGCAGGGGAGGCCTACGGGCGCCTGGTGGAGCGGTGGCGGGCGGTACGGGACCGGCGTTCCGCGAACTGAGTGACGTACGTCACGGTCAAATCGGCACCGAACGACGTACGTTCTACCTGCCTAGACCACCTGACGGGACGTTGGTCCCGATCCGGGCTTTTGTCTCAAGGGTGACGGACGGCACTTACGCGGCTCTTGCGTCCGTTGCCGACCCTCGTGCCAAAATAGGACAAGGAGCCCGGGGAAGGCTCCGTCCGTCCAACTATGCTCCATTGCGGGCGGAATCTCTGCATTGCACGCTTTGGGGGGTCTGGTGACTCCTGATCGCCACTGTGACTGATCGTCACAGCGGCGTGACTGTCCGCTATGGCATGGTCCATCGGCTTCCGTCGCTGATGAACACCTGGGAGGGCAATTCCATCGGTTTGGCCGACGTGGCTGGACAGATGGTGTAGTTGTAGTGCCGAGGACAAGCCGTTCGTCCTATAACCGACTCGGCCCGCGTCCGCCATTTCGGGCAACGTGGGTCAAGGTGCAGAATTTAGAGGAAAGAACCGAGAAGGTTCGGTTCTCCCGAGGAGGCCGCTCATGACCGCTCGCACCCCTGATGCCGAGCCGCTGCTGACCCCGGCTGAGGTCGCCACGATGTTCCGCGTGGACCCGAAGACGGTCACGCGGTGGGCGAAGGCCGGCAAGCTCACTTCGATCCGTACGCTCGGCGGGCACCGCCGCTACCGCGAGGCCGAGGTCCGCGCTCTGCTCGCGGGCATCCCGCAGCAGCGCAGCGAGGCCTGAACAACTGAATAACCGGGCAAACCGGCTGGTCCCCCAACCCGCCGAGGCGTCCGAAACCCCTAGCTCCAAGCGACGCGGGACCTGCCCCAACAGGGCCCACGCCCAAGCCGAAGAGAACGTTGTAGGCAGCGACACAGGGTGCGTCGTCGATCGCGCTGGACTCCGCCGGGTCCAGCGCGATCTTTTTGTGCGCCGACGGGGGTGGGCCCGGGCGCCTGTGAGCAGGCTTGTCGGAGTCTGGGGAGGGGTGTCGGAACGGCTGTGCACCATCCCTGAGCTGGGTGCAATTGCACATATTAAATTGACCAGTTGTAGGAGGGGGGTAAGTTCCGCCGTTTCAGAAACTCATCCGGTGACTCCCGTCACATGCCGGAGTCCTTGTTGCCTCTGGCTCGCGTGCGGTAGTGGAAGCACGCGTTCCAGCGTCCCACGTCCAGGCGGGTGTTGGGCCGGGCCTTGGTCACGCGCTGCGAGGACTTTCGTCCTCCAGGGCGGCTTCGTCGCTCGCGTCCTGGGAGCAGGGGTCGGCGGCCATGGCCAGCCGCAGCAGGTGATGACAGATCGGGCAGTGGCGGGTGAGGTGCCGATAGGACGAGGAGGCCGCCAGGTGCGCCCTCAGCAGCGCCCGCGTCTCGTGCCTGGCCGATGCCGCCATACGCCACCTCCAGGGGCCGCACAGGGGGACGGGCCCTGGTTTCTGGGTACCGGCGGAAAGTGACGCCGTCAAGCCCGCGAGCGGCCGCTCCGGCCATCACCGGGAACAGCGGAAGGGCCCCCTCGCGGGGGCCCTTCTGTTCTGCGGTCCTGACGGGATTTGCTGTATTCGATTGCGGCTCCGCCGCGGGCGCGGCCTCCACCTGGACAGGGTGGCCGGGCCGGTCGCGGCGGCAAGCGAAAGGCCCCCATCCGGTTCGGATGAGGGCCTTCCTTCTGCGGTCCTGACGGGATTTGAACCCGCGGCCTCCACCTTGACAGGGTGGCGAGCACTCCAAACTGCTCCACAGGACCAGGTTTCGCGGCGCTTGATGGTGCGTTGCGCTGCGAGAAGAGACTGTACAGGAGGGTGAGCCATCTGGTCGAACTCACCCTCTGTGCAGGAGCGATTACGGAACGGCCGCGTCGATCGCCTTCACGATCCGCTTGTCGGAGACGGGGTACGCCGTACCCAGCGCGTGGGCGAAGTAGCTGACTCTCAGCTCCTCGATCATCCAGCGGATGTCGAACACCTGCTGCGGCACCGGCCGGCCCTGCGGGAGCTGTTCCAGGAGCCAGGCGTACTCGTCCTGCATCTCGTGGACCTTCTCCATGCGGGTGGTGTCCCGCTGGACACCCGTCGGCATCTGCTGCAGGCGCCGGTCCGCGGCCACCAGGTAGCGCATCAGGTCGGGCAGCCGCCGTATGCCCGCCCACGTCACGAAACCGGGCTTCACAAGGGCGTCCAGCTGCTTACGGACGTCCGCCAGGTTCGCCAGCAGGGCGGGGCTCTTCACGGCCTTCAGACGGCGCTCACAGGCCTGCCAGGCGGCAAGGACCTGCTGCACCTGGGCGACCGTACGGACCGTCGTGTCCACGATCTCCGCGCGCACCTTGTCGTACAGCTTCCGGTACGACTCCTCGTCCCACACCGGCCCGCCGAAGTCGGCGATCAGCTTGTCGGCCGCGGCCATCGCGCAGTCGTCGAACAGAGCCTGGACGGAGCCGTGCGGGTTGGCGGACAGCGCCAGCTTCTGGGCGTTGGTCAGGCGATCGCTCGCAAATTTGGCCGGGTTCACCGGGATGTTGCGCAGGATGAGCCGCCGGGTGCCCTTCCACATGGCTTCCGCCTGCTCGGCCTCCGTGTCGAACAGGCGGACCGAGACCGTGTCGCCGTCGTCCACCAGCGCCGGGTACGCCTTCACCGGCTGCCCTGCCCGGCGGGTCTCGAAGACCCGGGTGAGCGCGCCGATCGTCCAGTCTGTGAGGCCCGTACGCTCCAGGGACTCGCCGCCCTGCCGGGAGGCGGTCGCGGCCGCGGCCTGGGAGAGGGCCTTGCGGGCCTTGGGCTTCAGCCGGAGCTTGAGCGCCTCCAGGTCCTTGTCCTCGGCCAGCTTCCGGCGCCGCTCGTCGACGATACGGAAGGTGATCTTCAAATGGTCGGGGACCTTCGCCCAGTCGAAGTCCTCCGCCTCGAAGGGCACGCCGACCATCCGCTTGAGCTCCCGGGCCATCGTGATGGTCAGGGGCTCCTGCAAGGGCACCGCCTTCTCCAGGAACGCCCTCGCGTAGTTCGGCGCCGGCACATAGTTGCGGCGGATCGGCTTGGGGAGGGAACGGATCAGCTCCGTCACCACCTCCTCGCGCAAGCCCGGGATCTGCCAGTCGAAGCCCTCGTCGGTGACCTGGTTGAGAACCTGGAGCGGGATGTGGACGGTCACCCCGTCGGCGTCCGCGCCGGGCTCGAACTGGTAGGTGACGCGGAACTTCAACGGCCCCTGCCGCCAACTGTCCGGATAGTCGGCCTTGGTGACCGCCTCCGCCGACTCCCGGATGAGCATCTCGCGCTCGAAGTCCAGGAAGTCGGGCTGCTCGGTCCGCTTCCGCTTCCACCAGGAGTCGAAGTGGGCGCCGGAGACGACGTGCTCGGGCACCCGCTGGTCGTAGAAGTCGAACAGCGTCTCGTCGTCCACGACGATGTCCCGGCGCCGCGCCCGGTTCTCCAGCTCCTCGACCTCGCTGAGCAGCTTGCGGTTGTCGGCGAAGAACTTGTGGTGCGTGCGCCAGTCGCCCTCGACCAGCGCGTTGCGGATGAACAGCTCGCGGCTGACCTCGGGGTCGATCCGGCCGTAGTTCACCTTGCGCTGGGCCACGATCGGGACGCCGTACAGCGTGACCTTCTCGTACGCCATCACGGCCGCCTGGTCCTTCTCCCAGTGCGGTTCGCTGTACGTCCGCTTCAGGAGGTGCTCGGCCAGCGGCTCGACCCACTCGGGCTCGATCTTCGCGTTGACCCGCGCCCACAGCCGGGAGGTCTCGACGAGTTCGGCCGACATCAGGAAACGCGGCTGCTTCCGGAACAGCGCCGAACCCGGGAAGATCGCGAACTTGGCGCTGCGGGCGCCCAGGTACTCGTTCTTGTTGCCGTCCTTCACATCCTTCATCCCGATGTGGGACAGAAGGCCGGCGAGGAGGGAGACATGGATCCGGTCGGTGGCGGCGTCCTCCTCGTTCAGGTGGATGCCCATCTGCTTGGCCACCGTGCGCAGCTGGGTGTAGATGTCCTGCCATTCGCGAATGCGCAGGAAATTCAGGAACTCCTGCTTGCACATCCGCCGGAACGAGCTGGACCCCCGCTCCTTCTGCTGCTCGCGGATGTACCGCCACAGGTTCAGGTAGGCCAGGAAGTCGCTGGTCTCGTCCTTGAAGCGGGCGTGCTGCTGGTCCGCCTGGGCCTGCTTGTCGGCCGGCCGCTCACGCGGGTCCTGGATGGACAGCGCGGCCGCGATGACCATGACCTCGCGGACACAACCGTTCCTGTCGGCCTCCAGGACCATCCGCGCCAGGCGCGGGTCGACGGGCAGCTGGGCCAGCTTGCGGCCGGTGTCGGTGAGGCGCTTGCGCGGGTCCTTCTGAGCCGGATCCAGCGCGTGCAGCTCCTGCAGCAACTGCACACCGTCGCGGATGTTGCGATGGTCCGGCGGGTCGATGAAGGGAAACTTCTCGATGTCGCCGAGACCGGCCGCGGTCATCTGCAGGATCACGGAAGCGAGGTTCGTCCGGAGGATCTCGGCATCCGTGAACTCCGGGCGGGCGTCGAAGTCGTCCTCGCTGTACAGCCGGATACAGATGCCGTCGCTGGTACGGCCGCAGCGGCCCTTGCGCTGGTTGGCGCTGGCCTGGGAGATCGCCTCGATGGGCAGCCGCTGGACCTTGGTGCGGTGACTGTAGCGGCTGATCCGGGCGAAGCCGGGGTCGATGACGTACTTGATCCCGGGGACGGTCAGCGACGTCTCGGCCACGTTGGTCGCCAGAACGATCCTGCGCCCGGTGTGCGGCTGGAAGACGCGATGCTGCTCGGCGTGCGAGAGCCGGGCGTACAGCGGCAGGATCTCGGTGAAGCGGTACTGCTTCCTCGTCAGCGCGTCCGCCGTGTCCCGGATCTCCCGCTCACCGGAGAGGAAGACGAGAATGTCGCCCTTCCCCTCGCCCATCAGCTCCTCGACGGCATCGGTGATCGCGGTGATCTGGTCCCGGTCGGCGTCCGCAGCGTCCTCGGCGTACTCCTCCAGAAGCGGCCGGTACCGCACCTCCACCGGATACGTCCGCCCGCTGACCTCGATGATCGGCGCGTCCCCGAAATGCCGCGAGAAACGCTCGGGATCGATGGTCGCAGAAGTGATCACGACCTTCAGATCGGGCCGCTTCGGCAGCAGCTGGGCCAGATAGCCGAGCAGGAAGTCGATGTTGAGAGACCGCTCGTGAGCCTCGTCGATGATGATCGTGTCGTAGGCGCGCAGCTCACGGTCGGTCTGGATCTCGGCGAGCAGGATGCCGTCCGTCATCAACTTGATGAAGGTGGCGTCCGGATTCACCTGGTCGGTGAACCGGACCTTCCAGCCGACGGCCTCCCCGAGAGGGGTGCGCAGCTCCTCCGCCACCCGCTCCGCGACGGTACGGGCGGCGATACGGCGGGGCTGGGTGTGCCCGATCATGCCCCGGACGCCGCGCCCCAGCTCCAGACAGATCTTCGGGATCTGCGTCGTCTTCCCGGACCCGGTCTCACCGGCGACGATGACAACCTGATGATCGCGGATGGCCTCGGCGATCACGTCCTTCTTCTGGCTGACGGGCAGCTGCTCCGGGTACCCGATGGCGGGCAGCCGGGTGCGCCGCTCCTCCATCCGCGCCTCGGCCTTGCCGACCTCGGCCTCGATCTCGGCGAGGACGGCGGCGCGGGCCTCCGGATTACGGATCTTGCGCGCGCCCTCGAGCCGCCGGCCGAGGCGGTGCGCGTCGCGCAGCGACAGCTCGGTCAGACGGGGGGCGAGGGTGCCGAGGGCGGGGACTGGATGCGTAGACATACGCGGTCCAGGATCTCACCTCGGGGAAATCACTGGCGAACGATTTGTGCAGCGGCGCTCAGGGCGTGCGCTGAGCGGGTGGCGCCGCCTCGGTACGCGGCCGACCCGGCCCCTCTCCGAGGGCGATCGACTTCGCAGTGTTGGAGACGGCCTTGATGCCCAGGTAGGCGGTGGTCATGCTGCTCACCGCAGTGAACGCGGCGGTCAGCACACCGACGATCACGGCCTTGTCCCCGTCGAGCCGCCACACCCCGAAGATCGCGACCCCGGCGATGGCGAGATTGCTGATGACGACCGCAAGCAGCCCGTACCGCGCCCGATCCTTCTCCAACTCGGTATCCCGAATCGCTCTGGCCTCGTCCCGGCTCATCGTCCCCGCCCCCCGGCATGCACGCTTCGATCAGCCAGAACGTAGCGCCGCCCGGCCGCCGTGCCAAGCGGTTCACCGGTTCACCCACGACAAAGGCCCCGTTCCACTGAACGGGGCCTTCGGGTTGTGGCTGGGGCCGGGGTCGAACCGGCGACCTATCGCTTTTCAGGCGATCGCTCGTACCAACTGAGCTACCCAGCCACGAGGTTTCCGGGGAAACCTCAGCGGTCCTGACGGGATTTGAACCCGCGGCCTCCACCTTGACAGGGTGGCGAGCACTCCAAACTGCTCCACAGGACCAAGCTGTGCGTGCAACAGTGTCGCACACGGTATTGCGTGCCCCCAACGGGATTCGAACCCGTGCTACCGCCTTGAAAGGGCGGCGTCCTAGGCCGCTAGACGATGAGGGCTATCGGCCCGCCTGGGCGCTTCTCAGCGCGTCGGGGACGTGAGAAGCATATGGGATGGCGGGGAGTATCGCCAAAACGGTTTTACGACCTTGATGGCGAGGGTGCGGCGGGGGACGGTGCCGCACCCGGCTGGTTCTCCTCGGGCAGGTGGCGGCTGACCTCCGCCGTCGTCAGGCCCAGGCCGCCCAGTCTGATCTCGTCCCAGGCCTGCAGGCGGCGGCCGGCGCGGTCGAAGTAGAGGATCGAGGCCTCGATCGGGTCGGGGTACTTGCCCTCCACGGCGCGCAGGCCGCTGCCGCCCGTCGAGCCCTCGATGCGCAGCCGGGTGCCGTACCTCATGACCTCCGTCACCTCGTGGTGGAGGTGGCCCGCCAGGACCAGGGGTACCTCGCCGTCCGTCTCGCGGGCCGCGGAGGGTTCGTGCGCGATCGCCACGTCGACCGGTGTGCCGGCCGCCCGCTGGTCGCGCAGGGCCGCGGCGAGGCGGTCGCCCGCCAGTTTCTCGGCCGCGTCCCCGCCCGGTGTCACCGAGCGGTCGGGGGTGAACTGGGGGTCGCCGATGCCCGCGAAGCGCAGGCCGGCGATCGTCTGTGCCCGGCCGTCGTCCAGGACGTGCACGTTCCGGATGTGCTGCAGGTAGCGCTGGGTGGCCGGGGAGTCGTGGTTGCCGCGGACCCAGACGTACGGCACGCCCAGGTCCCCGATCGGGTCCAGGAAGCCGTTCTCCGCCGCCGTGCCGTGATCCATCGTGTCGCCGGAGTCGACGATCACGTTCACCTTGTACTGCTCCACCAGTGAGGCGATGATCTTCCAGCTCGCCGGGTTGAGGTGGATGTCGGAGACGTGCAGGACCCGGAGGGTGGTGGGGTCCGGCTGGTAGGCGGGGAGGGTGGAGGTGACGTCGTACAGCTTGGTCACGTTCGTCACCAGGCGCGCCAACTCCTTCTGGTAGACGTCGAATTCGGTGACGATGCTGCGTGCGTTGCCGACTACGGACGGCGCCGAGGACAGCAGGCCGGAGAACTTCGGCTCCAGGACCGACTTGGGGTTCCAGGTGGCGTACGCCGTCGCGCCCGAGGCGGCGAGCAGGGCGAGGGCGAGGCCGCCGGCCGTGAGGGCTCGGCGCGGGCGGCGGTAGACGGCGAGGCCGAGGGCCGTGGCGCCGGAGACCACGGCGACCGAGGAGCGCACGGCCAGGTCGAGCGTGCCGTGCTCGACGTCCCGGGCCACTTCGGTCTGGAGGCCGGAGAGTCGCTCGGGGTGGTCGACGAGGGCCTGGGAGCGGAGTGGGTCGAGCTGGTCGACGTTCACGTCCAGGCGGACGGGGGCGACGTGGCTGTCCAGGGTCAGTGCGCCCAGCGGGGAGACGTTGATCTTCGTGCCGCCGGTGAGGGAGGGGCGCAGTGCCATGGTCGTGTTCATCGGGCCGACCGGGGTTCGTACGTTCCCGACGATCAGCAGGCCCAGCCAGGCGCCGGCGAGGACCACCGCGGTGAGTCCGAGGGCGCTGAGCCAGGGGCGGGGGCGGGCCGCCAGTTCGGGGGTGGGGAGGGCGGCGGGCTTGCGGGTGCGGCGGGCTGCGACGGGTACGCGGACGCGGGCCATTGGGGCCGTATGCCCGCGCTGGGGCGCGGATATGCGACGGTTCGCCGCTCTCGTACGGCCCTGCCGTACCGGACAATGTCCGTGTGCTGGAGATGACGCGCGAGGAGTTCGAGGAACTGGTCGCCGAGGCGCTCGACCGGATCCCGCCGGAGCTGACGCGGCTGATGGACAACGTCGCGGTGTTCGTCGAGGACGAACCGGCCGCGGACGATCCCGAGCTGCTGGGACTGTACGAGGGGACGCCGCTGACCGAGCGGGGCGAGTGGTACGCGGGGGTGCTGCCGGACCGGATCACGATCTACCGGGGGCCGACGCTGAGGATGTGCGAGAGCCGCGAGGATGTCGTCGCCGAGGCCGAGGTGACCGTGGTGCATGAGATCGCGCATCACTTCGGCATCGACGACGCCCGGCTGCATGCGCTCGGGTACGGGTGAATCTCCGGGGTAACCGTTCGAACGGGGCGCGTGTCCTCTTGCGGGCGGCGGGAGTTGGGGAGGTTGACTCCTTCCTGCCTCCGGAGGTGGCCGCCGTGCGCCCCTTGTACGTACCCGTCCGTCTGGTCGTCACGGTGCTGGCCGTCTCGGCTGCCGCCGGCTGTGTGAGTGTGGGTGACGACGCCGGGCGGGCCAGGCCCTCGCATTCGGCGGGGCAGCGGGGTGGTGAGGCGCCCGACGGGGGTCCGGTGGCGGGCGGGGGAGGCCTCGGCTACGGCGGCCGGTCCGGGGACGGCAAGCACGAGCACGGCGGGAAGGCGAAGCGGGGGGAGTCGGCCTCGGCCTCGGCCACGCCGTCCGCGACGGGCAGTGTGTCGGCGGCACCGCCGAAGCCGGGTCGGACCGTGGTTCCGACTCCTACGCGGACTGTCGAGCCGACGCCCACACAGACGCCCGAGCCGCAGCCGACGCCGACCGAAGAGCCGACGCCCGCCTCGCCACCGCCGCCGTCCGCCGAGCCGTCCTCGTCGGCCCACGAGGAGACGAGCACCCAGTTGGCTCAGCGTGAGCCGGCTCCTGCGGCGGGGGCGCCCGCGTAGGGACGTGAGCAGCGTCTCCTGGGTTCGGTTTGCCTTGGGGGGTGTTGGGTGCGTATGGTGGTAGATCGTTTGATCCCATTTGCCCGGCGCCACCGCAGAGCGCGCCGTGTGGCGCGTACTCTCCCTTGCCGTGGCGGACCGCATTGAGGCGGTCGTGAGCGATTCACGGAGTTGACGGGCGCGTGCCGACGAGACTCCGGAAGGTTTCGCATTCGCATGTCCGTGTCCAGTACTGATCCCATCGTCGTGTCCGAGAACACCCAGGACGACGACCTGGTGACCGAGGTCATCGAGACCGCTGACACCCAGTCCCCCCAGACCACCTTCGCCGACCTCGGCCTCCCCGAGGGCATCGTGCGCAAGCTCGCGCAGAACGGCGTCACCACCCCCTTCCCGATCCAGGCCGCGACCATCCCGGACGCCCTGGCCGGCAAGGACATCCTCGGCCGTGGCCGCACCGGTTCCGGCAAGACCCTCTCCTTCGGTCTGCCGACCCTGGCCACGCTGGCCGGCGGCCGCACCCAGAAGCACAAGCCCCGCGCCGTCATCCTCACCCCGACCCGCGAGCTGGCCATGCAGGTCGCCGACGCCCTCCAGCCGTACGGCGACGTCCTCGGCCTGAAGATGAAGGTCGTCTGCGGCGGTACGTCGATGGGCAACCAGATCTACGCGCTGGAGCGTGGGGTGGACATTCTGGTCGCCACGCCCGGCCGTCTGCGCGACATCATCAACCGTGGTGCCTGTTCCCTCGAGGATGTGCAGATCGCCGTTCTGGACGAGGCCGACCAGATGTCCGACCTGGGCTTCCTGCCCGAGGTCACCGAGCTGCTCGACCAGGTTCCGGCGGGCGGCCAGCGGATGCTGTTCTCCGCGACCATGGAGAACGAGATCCAGACCCTCGTCGACCGCTACCTGAACGAGCCCGTCTCGCACGAGGTCGACGCGGCCCAGGGCGCGGTGACGACCATGTCGCACCACATCCTCATCGTGAAGCCCAAGGACAAGGCGCCGGTCACCGCCGCGATCGCCTCCCGCAAGGGCCGCACGATCATCTTCGTCCGCACCCAGCTGGGCGCCGACCGCGTCGCCGAGCAGCTGCGCGAGGCCGGTGCCAAGGCCGACGCGCTGCACGGCGGCATGACCCAGGGCGCCCGCACCCGGACGCTGGCCGACTTCAAGGACGGGTACGTGAATGTGCTGGTCGCGACCGATGTCGCGGCCCGGGGTATTCACGTCGACGGCATCGACCTCGTCCTGAACGTGGACCCGGCCGGCGACCACAAGGACTATCTGCACCGCGCGGGCCGTACGGCGCGTGCCGGTCGTACGGGCACGGTGGTGTCCCTGTCCCTGCCGCACCAGCGGCGCCAGATCTTCCGCCTGATGGAGGACGCCGGTGTCGACGCCGCGCGCCACATCATCCAGGGCGGTGCCGCCTTCGATCCGGAGGTCGCCGAGATCACCGGCGCCCGTTCCATGACCGAGGTCCAGGCCGAGTCCGCGGGCAACTCCGCCCAGCAGGCCGAGCGTGAGGTCGCCCAGCTCACCAAGCAGCTGGAGCGGGCGCAGCGCCGCGCGGCCGAGCTGCGCGAGGAGGCCGACCGGCTGGTCGCGCGGGTCGCCCGCGAGCGCGGCGAGGACCCTGAGACGGCGGTGGCCGAGGCCCAGGCGGCCGCGGCGGAGGCCGTGGTCGAGGCGTCCGTGGCCGAGGAGCCGGCCGAGCGCGAGGAGCGTCCGGCGGCTTCGGCGCCGTACGAGCGCAAGGAGCGGCGCAGCTTCGACCGGGACCGTGGTGAGCGCGGCGAGCGGGGCTTCGAGCGCCGTGAGGACCGTGGTGACCGTGGTGACCGTGGTGGGCGTTCCTTCGAGCGCCGGGACGAGCGTCGTCCCTTCGACCGTGACCGTGGTTTCGAGCGTCGTGACGACCGTGGCGGCCGTGGTTTCGAGCGCCGGGACGAGCGTCGGCCGTTCGACCGGGACCGTGACCGTGACCGTGGTTTCGAGCGTCGTGACGACCGCGGTGGCCGTGGGTTCGAGCGCCGTGAGGACCGGGGTGACCGCGGCGAGCGTGGCTTCGAGCGCCGTGAGGACCGGGGTGACCGTGGTGGGCGTTCCTTCGAGCGTCGCGACGAGCGTCGTCCCTTCGACCGCGACCGTGGCGGCCGTTCCTTCGAGCGTCGTGACGACCGCGGTGGCTTCCGCCGCGACGAGCGCGGTGGGCACCGGGGCAGCGACCGGCCGTTCAACCGCGAGCGCCGCGACGACCGCCCGGGTTTCCGGTCCGCCGGTCACGACCGCCCCTTCGGCCGTCGTGACGACCACCGCGGCACCGGCGGCTCCTTCGGCCGCCGTGAGGACAAGCCGCGCTGGAAGCGCAACGGCTGACACACGATGAGGGACCGGCCCGAGGGCCGGTGACCGAACAAGGCTGTGGGCCCCGGATCATCCGGGGCCCACAGCCTTTTCGTTTCAGCAGGGGGACAGGGGCGAGCGGACCGTGTGCCGGGTGCGCTGGAGCCGCAGGGCGAGCTGCACCTCCAGCGCGCGCATGGGCTCCTGCCAGCTGGGCCCGAGGAGATCGTTGATCCGTTCCAGGCGCCGGGAGACGGTGTTGGGGTGCACATGGAGGGCCTCGGCGGCCCGGCGGGGGCTGCCGCCGGAGGCGAAGTAGGCCTCCAGGGTGTGGATCAGATCGGTGCAGTGCCGGTCGTCGTAGGCGATCACCGGGCCGATCGTGGTCTGCACGAAGGCCGTGATGTCGGGGCTGTCCGCGAGCAGCAGACCGAGGAAGCCCAGTTCCTGTGCCGAGGCGCTGCCGCCCTCGGTGCCGAGCGCGGTGAGCGCCTCCAGACACCGTCTGGCCTCCCGGTACGTGCCGTGGACCGAGCCGGGGCGGGCGACCGGCCCGGCGGAGCCGACCGTGACCCGGCGGCCGGTCACCGAGGACAGCTCGGCCGTGACCGCCCGGCCGGCGGCCCCCGAGTCCGTGCCCGGGACCAGCAGCACCAGGCAGTCGTCCACGATGGTCTGCAGTCCGGCCATGCGATGGGCGTACGACGAGGCCCAGACCAGGGCGCGGCCGCTCGCCCCGCCGTCCGGCCGGGCGATCAGCACCACGTGCGGGTCGTCCAGGGCGACGCCGAGGCGCCGGGCGTGCACCGCGAGCTGTTCGGGCGCGCGGGGCGAGTCGCCGATCAGGTCCTGGAGCAGGCGGCTGCGGCCCCCGTCGGCGGAGGTCTCGGCGCCGGCCTGGATGCGCAGCAGGACGGCGGTGGACTGGGCCGTGGCCCGTAGCAGCCGGAGCTGGTAGTCGATGGCCGGGCTGTCCGTGGCCAGGATCAGCGTGCCGAGCACCTCGCGGCCCGCGGTGGCCGGGCACAGCCACAGGCCGTCGGCGGAGGGGATGGGGGCGAGTTCGGTGTGGGCGTCCAGGGTCCGTTTGAACAGCTCCGCCTCGTCGAAGTCCGGGAAGCCGTCCGTGACCGCGACGGTCCGGCCGGTGGCGTCGCGCACCATCAGGGCGCCGCCCAGTTCGGCCGCGGCGCGGGCGGCCACCTCGCCGAGCCCGCACCCGCTCAGCACCATGTCGATCAGCCGGGTGTGGACGCCGCCGACCATGCGCTCGGCGGTGGAGGAGTCCAGTGCCCGGGACACGTCGAGTTCCAGTTCGCTGATCTCGGTCCGGGTCTGGGCGAGCAGCCGGGCCTTCTGGATGGCCAGGGAGGCGAGGTCGCCCAGGGAGGACATCAGGGTGATCTCGTCGGGCGTGAGGTGGCGCACCGAGCGGTCGGCGCCGTAGAGCGCGCCGAAGGTGCGGCTGCCTTCCTTCAGGGGCACCGCCATCAGACCGTGCAGGCCTTCCGCGGTGACCACCTCGTCGGTGACCGCGGAGTGCGGAAAGCGGTCGTCGGTGAGGTAGTCGGCGGTCCAGAAGGGGGCGGAGCGTTCGGCCGCCGCGTTGCCGACGCCGCCCTGGGCCGGGACCACGAACCCCGGGGTCAGCGTGGAGGCGTGGCCGTCGGATATGCGGACGTGGGAGCGGCCGTCGACGGGGTCCCTGAGGGTGATCCACGACATGTCGAAGGTGAGGAGCAGCCGGGCCCGGCGGGTGATCACCTGCAGCAGTGTGTCCACGTCGTAGGGGAGGGTCAGTTCCCGTGCGGTGTCCACGAGGGCCGCGAGGGCGGACTCGCGCTGCTGGCGGCGGGCGAACAGGCCGTGGATGTCCAGGGCCAGGGTGCGTGCGTGGTCGAGGAGGGCCAGGGACTCGGGCGGCACCGGTGCGCCGGACCGGGTGTCCGGGGGAGGTTCGAAGCGGTCGGGCGGGGCTTCGGTGGCGAGCAGTTCGAGAAGTCTGAGCAGTTCGTCCTGTACGAAGTCGTCCGTGTGCCGCATCGACCTCACCCCCAGTTGATCTGCGGCGCCTGCAGCGCGTGGCTCTGCAGAGCTTTCGTGAACCTAGATTGCGTGCACGACAGGCGTCAACGATGGCTGGAACCAGTACCCTTGGGCTGACCTTTGGCCGGAATCGCCCGCCAGGGTGCACCCCACGGTGACCGGAGCACCGCTCGGCCGGTGCGCAGCGGTTACCTCTGCACATTCCTCCGTCGCGTTCGGTCACCCGACAATAGCCCTGACCGCGTGCCGGGAAGTCGGCGGCGCGGCGGCCGCGGAGTGTCCGGCGGGGGGACTGAGACATGTCGGGAACGCAGAGTTTCGTACGGTCGCTGGAGCGCAGCCGGTTGTCGCTGACGCGGCCGGACCGGCCGGTTGAGTTCGGTCTGTTGGGCTTGCGCTGGGACCTTCTTGACGAAGTGTTTGCTCCGGTGTTCTCGCCGTCGACCGCCGTCGCGCTCGATCTGCTCGGGCTCGCGCCGGCGGGCCCGGGCGACTGGAGCGGTTCGTTCCTGGAGATGGGCTGCGGCACCGGTGTCATCGCCGTGTGCAGCGCGCTCGCCGGGTGCGAGCGGGTGGTCGCCGCCGATGTGAACCCTCGGGCGGTCGAGAACGCGGCGCTCAACGCGGCGCGGCACGGGGTGGCGGACCGGGTGCGGGCGGTGCGGAGCGATCTGTTCTCGGCACTTCAGCAGGAACGTTTCGACACGGTCTTCTGGAGCTCCAACTACGTCCGTGCGCCCGAGGACTACACGTACCGGTCCATGCACGAGCGCGCCTATGTGGATCCGGGCTACCGCACGCACCGGCGCTATCTGGCCGAGGCGCCGCTGCTGCTCGCCCCGGGCGGCCGGGCGCTGCTGCACTTCAGCAGCCGCGGTGTCCTCGGGGAGCTGCGCGGGATCGCGCGGGAGTGCGGGCGGGACCTTGAGGTGGTGCGGTCCGTGGAGCTGGTGGAGGACGAGTACGGCGATGATGTCGTCGAGCACCTGCTGCTGGAGATCCGCACGGTCGACGGCGTGGGGCGCGGTTGACCGGTGAGGTGTCCGTGACGTCCGGTGAGAGTGCCGTGACGTCCGGCGAGGCTTCGGTGATGACCGCCGGGAGCGCGATCCGGGCGATCTCCGCGTGCGGGCTGCCGGCCGGCGGGGTGGGGTCGGGATCCGTGCGGGAGGCGGCCCGGTGAGCGGCCGGGCGGGGCGTGCGTGTCCCGGTGACGGTCGCTCTGGGAGCAGGTGGACGCGGGCACGGTGGAGCGGGGTACGGCCGCCGGGGTCCGCCGACGGGGGAAACGACGGGGGAAAGTGGTGGCGTGGTGACCCTCTCCGGGCGGGACGCCTTTCGAGTTGAGCTGACGGCGGTCGCCGGGCGGGACGGCAGGGTCGTCTGTCTGGAGACGCTGCCCCGCGACAAGCACCATCCGTTCGAGGCGGCCCACCCGGACCGCTTCTTCTCGCTGCCGAACGCGGGCGCCGTGCTGACGCAGATGGTGACGGGGCTGGGGGCGGCGGGGTTCAGGCCGTTCGTGGTCGTCACGCCGGGCGCGGTGGAGGGCCGGGCGGTGGCGCCGCGGTCGCTCTGGCGGGAGTGCCTGGAGGCGGGGGCGACGGTGGTGATGCCGCCCGAGGGGTTTCCCGAGGGGTACGACGAGGTGCGGGGGCTGTCCGGGATACCGCTGGCCGTGCCCTGCGGCGAGGAGGAGACGCGGGCGGTGGTGCGGCAGGCGGTGCGGTCCGGGCGGCCGCACTGTCTGCTGCTCGGGGAGGGGGCGGGGGTGGATCTCTCCTGGGAGTCGAGCGTGCCGTCGGTGGCTGCGGCGCGGCTGATCTCCGTCGGTGAGGCGGGTACGCGGCTGGCGCTGGCCGCGCGGGCGGCTGCGCCGGGGCTGGGGCATGCGCACCTTGTCTATCTGGACGATGCCCGGTTGTCCGCCGCGGCTGTGGAACTCGGGGCGTGGACGGGGAAGTCGGTGGTGGTTGCTGCGCCGCGGTTGCTGGAGCCGGTGGTGCGGGCCCTGCGGGTGCGGTTGCCGGGGGCTTCGGTGCGGGGGGTTCCGGCGGCGGTTGGGGTGGGGGGTGCGGAGGTGGCTCGGGTGTTGGCCGCGGTGCGGGGGTAGCGCGCGCCTCGGCTTCGCCATCGGCGGGGATTTCGTTCCCACCCGCACCACCCGTGCAGCAATCGTCGTCGGGTGCGGGTGGCCCCTGTGGGGCGGATTCGCCGTCGGCGGGTGGCGGGTGGTGGGTGGCGGATCCGTGGGGCAGCCTTCGTCGTTGGGGGTGGGTGGCCCAGTGGGGTGGATTCCCCGTCGGCGGGTGGCGGGTTCGTGGGGGCAGCCTTCGTCGTCGGGTGCGCGTGGCCCCTGTGGGGTGGACTCGCCGGCGGTGGACGCCGGGTCCCTGGGGGCAGGCTTCGTCGTCGGGCGTGGGTGGCCCCCGTGGGGCGGGTTCACCGGTGGGGGCTGGTTTCGGCGTCGGGGTGGGGTGGCCCCTGTGGGGTGGGCCTGCTGGTGGTCGGCGGTGGGTTCTGGGTTCGTCAGTCCGCTGGGTGGTCGTCCAGGAGGCGGGACTGGGCCAGGGAGTAGGCCAGTTGGGCCCTGCTCTTGCTGTTCAGGGCCTCGGCGGCTTTGCCTATGTGGGTGGAGACCGTGCGGGCGCTGATGCCGAGGCGCTTGGCGATCGCCGCGTCGGTGTGGCCCTCGATCATGAGGCGCAGGATCGTGCGCCGGGTCTCGTCGGTCATCAGCGGGGGGCGCGCCTGTTCCTGGGTGATGCTGAGGGGTTCCGCGCGCCGCCAGGCGTGGTCGAAGACCGTGGCCAGGTAGTGGACGATCGCGGGGTGTTCGATCGTCAGGGCCGTCGTCTTGAGGTCGTGCCGGGGGTCGGGGATGAAAGCCGTCCTGCGGTCGAAGATGATCAGGCGGTCGAAGAGTTCGTTGAGGGTGCGGACCTCGACGCCCACCGCGGTGACCTGTTCTATGTAGGCGAGGGTGGGGCCGTGCGTGCGTACCGAGTGCTGGTAGAGCGTGCGTTGGCGGATGTCTCGTTCGGCCAGCTCCAGGGTGCGCCGTAATGCCTTGCTGAGGAGTGCGGTCGCCCGACCGCCGCCGGGCTGGGCGGTCAGCAGCTCCGCGCGGCAGGCGTCCGCCGACTTCTGCAGGGCCGCGCTGATGACGTCCTCGCCGTGCAGCAGACGGATGTTCGCGGAGGCGGTGCCCTGTTCCTCGCGGTAGACGTCCTCCGCGGCGCTCAGCGCCTCGCGCACGGCCGCCACGGCCTGCTGCTGGACGAGGATGGCGCGCTCGATGGGGCGGCAGAACTCGCTCACCGCGATGTCGGGCGGCACCACGCCCATGATCCGCGGGTTTTCGGCCAACGGTCGCATCAGCCCCAACTCGACCAGGCAGTCAGGGACATCGCCATCAATCGGACCTTTCGAGAGCGCTTCCCGGTAGCGGGCCAAACCTTCGTCGCAGAGTCTGATCACATTGGTATGGGAGAGATTGTCCGACTTCCTGCACATTCGTTCCCCCTTCAGAAATGCGCAATGCGCGATCACGAGGCTACCAAGCGAAGAAATCCGGCTGCTCACTGATGCATGCTTCTTGCGGCGGAGGCAACAGCGCCTATCAGCCACCTGGGAGGGAATCCACATGAATTCCAAGGGAACGACTGCCAAGCGATTCAGCGCGATATTCGCCCTCATGCTCCTCCTCGGACTCGGCGTCCAGTCGGCCGAGCAGGCCGCGCACGGCACGACGGCCGTCCTGTCGGCCAACTCCCCTGACCACGACCCGGAATGGGGCTGACCGAGGGTCCGGGCGGACGTCCGACGGACTCATAGGGGGAAGCGAAAGTGCCTCGTCGGAATCCGGAGACCATCGGAATCATTCTCGCGGGCGGCAGGGGTGAGCGGGCCAAGCCCATCACTCTGGAATCGTCCGACTACATTCGCAGCAAGGCGCTCATTCCGTTTGTCGGAAGGCGACTCATCGAATGGGTCGTAGAGGCCTGCAGGGACCAGGGCGTCCGCCGTTTCTATGTGGTGGCCCACGGTCTGGAGAACCGTCATCAGATCAAGCTGCTGCTGGGCCACGGCGAGCGGCACGGGGTGGACGTCAGATACTCCCGTTCGCGCCTGGAGCGCTACAACGTGGGCTCGGCCGGAGCCACGCTGCACAACCTCGAACAGTGGGATCTTCAGGGCCAGGCCCTGGTGCTGCCGGTCGACTCGCTCTTCGACTTCGACCTGGAAGAGCTGCGGGCGACGCACGAGCGGCGCGGAGCCGTGGTGACGGTGGCCGCGGTGGAACGGACGGCCCGGGAGATCGCCGGCAAGTACGGCGTGCTGCGCACCGACGCGCGGGGGCTGGTGACGGGCTTCGTCGAGAAGCCGGCCGTCGCCCGGCTGCGCGAGCTGTTCCCGGACGCGGTCGCCGACGAGCGGACGACCCTGCCCACCAACGCCGGGATGTATCTGGTGGACTGCGGCCGGCTGCGGCTGCTGGCCCGGGAGCCGGAGCTGTTCCGGCAGTCCCACCAGCGGCTGGACTGGGGCGGGGACCTGCTGCCCTGGCTGGCCGGGCACGGTCACCCGGTCGCCGCGCACGCCATCGGCAGACTCGGCGACCTGGGCAACGTACAGGACTATCTGGACACGCTGCGGCTCGTACTCGACGGGGCGTACGAGCAGATGAACCGGCTCATGGAGCGGTCCGGGCAGGCCGGATCGCACGGCCTGATCCACGAGAGCAGCCTGCAGACGAAGGACGACCTGACTGGCACCACCCTCGCCCAGAAGATCGAGGAGGGGTCGGTGCTGATCGGCCCCGGGGTGCGCATCGGCCACGACGTCGAGATCGGGCCGGGCGTGCGGCTGGAGCACACGGATGTCGGCGACGGGGCCGAGATCCGCGAGGGCAGCACGCTGGTGCACTCCGCCGTGGGCGAGTCCGCGGTGATCGGCTCCCACGCCGACGTCTCGGAGTCCTACGTCGGACCGATGGCGGTGATCCATTCGGAGCGCGGCCGGCCCACCCGGCTGGAGGGGCTCACGGCGATCGGCGACGGGGCCGTCCTGCGGCCCGGGTCCCGGTTCCGCGGCGTCACCGTCTATCCGCGGCTCAGGGTGCCCACGCTGACCGGTGTGCCCGCCGCGACGGCGCTGACCAGTGCCGACGACGTCCTGCGCTGGGTGTGACCCGGCCGGGGACGACACGCAAGCGACCAACAGGGGGAATCATGCACGACAGGCACGGCCCCATCGTGGTGATCGGCGGAGCGGGCCGGCTCGGCTCCCTCGTGACCAGGAGACTGGCCGAGGCGGGCGAGCGGGTCCGGGTGGTGAGCCGGCACCCGGAGCGAGGAGCGACCCCGCCGCCCGGAGGTGAGCTGTGGCAGGCGGACGTCCGGTACGCGGACACGCTGGCGCCTGCGCTGCGCGGCTCGGCCGCCGTGGTGTTCAGCGTGGAGCCGGGTACCGCCGACTCCGGTCCGGACAGCCCGGAGACCACCGTGTACAGCGGGGTGCGCAACGTGCTGGCGGCGGCCGCCGAGAACGCGGTACGGCCCCGGTTCGTGCTGGTGAGCCAGATCTTCGTGACCCGCCGCGAGCACCCGATGAACGCCTACGGGCGGCTGCTCGACTGGCGGCTGCGCGGCGAGGACGCGGTACGGGACTCGGGGTTCGCCTACACGGTCGTACGGCCCGGCTGGCTGACCGACGACGCCGGCGCGGGCGCGGGTGTCCGGCTGGAGCAGGACGACCGCGGTGACGGCTGGGTCTCGCGCGCCTCGGTGGCCGAGGCGTGTGTCCGGGCACTGGGCTCCGCGGCGGCCGTGGGCCGCACGTTCGAGGTCTACAACGAGCCGGGCGCGGCCCCCGGGGACTGGGAACGGCTGTTCCGCAGGCTGACCCCGGACCCGCTGTCGGCCCTGCGGCCGTAGGGCCCGACCCGTAAGCCTGAACGGCTCTGAGCAGCCCTGAGCAGCCCTGAGCGGCACGGTCCCGGTCCGGGTCCGTACGGACGACGAGGGCGGGTCCACCCCCGACCGCCCGCCCCGTCCCGCACCCGTCGGCCCCACCCCCCCGGGCCGGCGGGTACCTGCCGGGGCCGGCGCCCCGGCGGACGCACACCGCGTCCGCGGCGCCGGCCCCGGGCGAAAACCTCATGTATTCCAGAGAGGGCCGAGTCATGCCCGGCGAACGTCAAATGGTGGAGTCCGCCGAGATTTCCGAGGACGTGATCTCCGAGATCGTTTCCCGCACGTTCCGATCCATTCCGCGCAGTGACCAGAGGCGTTGGGGCGAGCTTTATGTGAGAGGCCTGCTGTCCGTTTCCGGGCGGAAGACGATGCGGGCGATCGCCGACGGTGCCGGCGGCGGTGTGGAGCAGAGCCTCTATCAGTTCATCACCAAGTCCCCGTGGGCCACCGAACCGGTCCGCCGGGAGCTTGCGGACCTGATGCTGCGGCTGGAGCCGCGCGCCTGGGTCGTCCATCCGCTGGTGATCTCCAAGGTCGGGCAGCACTCGGTGGGCGTGGAGCGGCGCTGGGTCGCCCAGTACGGACGGGTCGTCAACTGCCAGCAGGCGATCGGGGTGTGGCTCGCCGCCGACCGGGCGTCGTGTCCGGTCGACTGGCGGCTCGCGCTGCCCGAGAGCTGGGCGGGCGAGGCGACGCTGCGGCGCCGGGCCTGCATCCCGGAGGACGTCGGCTCCTGCCCGCCCGAGCAGTGCGCGGTCGAGGCGGTGTCCGCGATGGCCGGGGACTGGGGCCTGCCGCACCGGCCGGTGGTGATGGACCTGCGCGAGAGCGACGCGTACGGCATCTGCGCGATGCTGCTGGAACGCCGGATGCCGTTCGTGGTCCGGATCGACCCGGCGGCCCGCGGTCTGGCACTGCGGGCGCTGCGGCCCTCGCCGCGCCCGGGACTGCCGGACCCGGTGTCCGAGGACACGGGCGCGCCGTGCCCGCCCGGCTCTCCGCCGGCCCTGGTCCCGGAGCTGAGCCGGCAGTGCCTGCCGGTGGAGTGGTACGACCACGAGGCGGACGCCCTGCGGGCGACGTCGGTCGGCGCCGCCCGGGTCCTGCTGCGCCGACCGGGACCGGCCGGCCCCCGGCCGGTCCCCGCCGACCAGCCGGAGCTGATCCTGGTCGGCGCCTGGCGGGATCCGGCGCGGCGCACCCCGAGCGAGTACTGGCTGTCGAACCTGCCGCAGTCCCAGCTCGGCACGGTCTACCGCACCGCCATGCTCGCCAACCGCGTCACGCGCGACCTGGCGGAGGTCAGCGAGAGCCTCGGCATCCGGGACTTCGAGGGCCGCTCCTTCCGCGGCTGGCACCACCACATGACGATGGTCTCCCTGGCCCACGCGGCCACGGTGCTCTCCACAGCACCGCACACGGAGGCCTGGCCCCCACCGGTACGCATGCCTGTGCCGCGTGAGCGGATGGGGGTGCGGGCGGCATGACGACTCTGGTGGATACGGAGCTGGAGCGGGTGCGTTCGGTGCTCGACGGGCTGCTTGCGGGGTGGCTGCCCGGGCGGCGCTGGTTCGCGGGGAAGGACGGCGGGGCGCCGGCCGTCGCCACGCGGCTGCTGGAGCGGGTGCTGCCGGGGGATCCGGCGCTCCTGGTCGCGGTGTTCGAGGCCGGCGTGGACGGGCCGTACCAGGCGCTGATCGGGATGCGCCGGGGGGCCGCCCCGGTGCCTGCGGAGGCCGTGATCGGCCGGTTGGCCGTACCCGGCGGGCCGGGTCTGACGCTGTACGAGGCCACGCAGGACCCGGAGTTGATGACCGGGCTGCTGGAACGGTTCGGCACCGACGCGCAAGGGCCGGTGCGCTTCGAGCGGCTGCCCGGGAGCGCGTTGCCCTTGGGGGTGCCCGGGGTGGCGAGCACGGCGGAGCAGTCCAACACCTCGGTGGCCTTCGGGGACCGGGCGATGTTCAAGGTGCTGCGCCGGCCCGTGCCGGGGACCAGCCCCGAACTGGAGCTGCTCGGCGCGCTGCAGCGGGCCGGTTCCGTGCCGAGCGCGGCGCCGCTGGCCCAGGTGCGCACCACGGCCGAGTCCCCGGTGGGCGCCTGCACGCTCGGCATCGTGCAGGAGTTCGTGCGCTCGCGCGGGGACGGCTGGGCGGCCGCCACCGGCCAGGCCCGCGCCTGCCTGACCGGCGAGGACCGCACCGGGGCGCCGCCCGGCGGCTTCGCCGAGGAGTCGTACGCGCTGGGTCTTGCCACCGCCCGGGTGCACACCGCGCTCGCCGAGCAGCTCGGCAGCCGGCCGATCGGCCCGCCGGAGAGCGCGACCCTGCTCGAACTGCTGGGCGAGCGCATGGCGCACGGGCTGCGGGCCGTGCCTCAACTGGCGCCGTACGGCGACGCGTTGTGGGCGCTGCACGACGAGCTGCGGGAGCGTGTGCTGCGGGGACGGGCGCCGCTCGTCCAGCGGATCCACGGCGATCTGCACCTGGGACAGGTGCTGCGCACCGAACAGGGCTGGGTGCTCATCGACTTCGAGGGCGAACCCGGGCACTCGCCGGAGGAACGCCGTAGGCCGCAGCCTGCCCTGCGCGATGTCGCGGCGATGCTGCGCTCCTTCGACTACGCGGCCCAGCACGCCCTGACCGAGGTGCTGGAGCGGCCGCCGGGCGAGATACGGGACGACGACCCGCGCGCGGCCCGGTTGTCCCGGAGGGCCACGGCGTGGGCGGTGCACAACCGGCAGGCGTACTGCGCCGGTTATGCCGCCGGAGGCGGTCAGGACCCGCGCCGCGAGCCGTTGCTGGTGCGCGCCTTCGAGGCGGACAAGGCTGTCTACGAGGCGGTGTACGAGGCCCACAACCGGCCCGCCTGGCTGCCCATCCCGCTCGCCGCGGTCCGTCGGCTGACCGAAGAAATCCGGCAGCAGAATTGAAAGTTCAGGAAGTCCACGACCGCTCTTTGTCCGTGCCATACGGGCCCACTGAAGATGTGACACGTTCGCGGAATGTCAGGAACGGGAGATTCGATGGTTCATCAGTCCCGGACGAATTCGAAATCATAATGCGAAGGGTGTGACCATGTCCGACACCGTCAACTTCACGTTCTCCGACACCATCGCGGGCCGGGTGGCCGGATTCGACCGCGAGGCGCGCGTCTTCACCCTCGTCACCGCCGACGGCCGCCCCTTCGAGGTCTCCCTGGACGGCGGCCCGGGCGCCGAGCTGCTGCACAACCTCGGGGAGCCCTACCAGGACGCCACCGGCCACATCGACACGCTGCTGGAGGAGGGCCGCTACGTCCTGGCGTACGGCATCTTCTACCCGCAGGCGGACGGGCTGCGGTTCGAGGCCAAGCGGCTGATCTTCACCGGCCGGCAGGCGGACGACCACCGGTTCGAGGAGGCCGGCTGGTGGATCCGGCAGATCCGCGAGATCGCCGCCTTCTACCGCAAGGCCCAGTTCGGCGACGGGCCGGTCGACTTCACCCGGTACCGCACCGAGATCCGGCTCAGCGGCGACAAGACCGCCAGCCACGTCCAGGAGACGGACACCATCTCCCGGCTGGTGTACGGCATGGCCTCCGCGTTCCTGCTGACCGGCGACGACGAGTACCTGGAGATCGCCGAGCGGGGCACCGAGTACCTGCGCGAGCACATGCGGTTCGTGGACGCCGACGAGAACGTCGTGTACTGGTACCACGGCCTCAAGGTCGACGGAGACGTCGAGACCAAGCTGTTCACCTCGGAGTTCTCCGACGACTACGACGCGCTGCCCGCCTACGAGCAGATCTACGCGCTGGCCGGCCCGATCCAGACGTACCGGATCACCGGCGACCCGCGGATCAAGGCCGACGCGGACGCCACCATCCGGCTCTTCGACCGGTTCTACCTGGACCCGGAGCACG
This sequence comes from Streptomyces sp. NPDC031100, assembly GCF_055570785.1. Classification (NCBI taxonomy): domain Bacteria; kingdom Bacillati; phylum Actinomycetota; class Actinomycetes; order Kitasatosporales; family Streptomycetaceae; genus Streptomyces; species Streptomyces sp. NPDC031100. The sequence goes on along the minus strand of NZ_JBVIGN010000010.1, from coordinate 71,662 downwards.
GCGGGTACTTCTCGCACATCGACCCGATCCTGCTCAGCCCGGAGCACGAGTCGCTCGGCCCCAACCGGGCCCGCAAGAACTGGAACTCCGTCGGCGACCACGCACCGGCCTATCTGATCAACCTGTACCTGGCCACCGGTGAGAAGACGTACGCCGACATGCTGGAGTACACCTTCGACACCATCGTCAGCCGCTTCCCGGACCCCGAGCACAGCCCCTTCGTGCAGGAACGGTTCCACAAGGACTGGTCCCACGACACCACGCACGGCTGGCAGCAGAACCGGGCGGTGGTCGGCCACAACCTCAAGATCGCCTGGAACCTGATGCGGATGCACTCGCTGCGTCCCAAGGCGGGCTATCTGGAGCTGGCCACGGCCCTCGGCACGAGCATGCCCGAGTGGGGCGCGGACCGGCAGCGGGGCGGCTGGTACGACGTGGTGGAGCGGGTCCGGACGGCCGGCGAGGACCGGCACCGGTTCACCTGGCACGACCGCAAGGCGTGGTGGCAGCAGGAGCAGGCGATCCTCGCCTACCTCATCCTGCACGGCATCACGCACCGGGCGGACTTCCAGGGCGAGGCCCGGGACGCCCAGGCCTTCTACAACGCCTTCTTCCTCGACCACGACGAGGGCGCCGTCTACTTCAACGTGCTCGCGAACGGGCTGCCGTACCTGCTCGGGGTCGAGCGGCTCAAGGGCAGCCACTCCATGTCGATGTACCACTCGGCGGAGCTGTGCTACCTCGCGGCCGTCTACAACAACCTGCTGCTGGGGGGCAGCGCCATGGACTTCTGGTTCAAGCCCGACCCCGCGCTGATCGAGGGCAGGGTGCTGCGCGTGGCACCGGACCTGCTGCCGCGCGGATCCGTGACGATCGAGTCCGTCGAGATCGACGGCGAGCCGCACACCGGCTTCGACGCCGAGGGCCTGCTCGTGTTCCTGCCCGAGACCTCGGGCCGGGTCAAGGTCAAGGTCCGGCTGGCCCCGGTGGCCCGGACGGAGGGGGCGGCATGACCGTCAAGCTCAGCTACCGCACCGAGGGCGACACCACGGTCGTCGTCCTCGAAGGAGAGATCAACTCCACCACGTCCGGCGGGCTCCAGGCCCAGCTGCTGCCCTTCGTCGGGCAGGGCACCCGCTTGCTGATCGACCTCAGCGGGGTCAGCTACGTCTCCAGCGCGGGCCTGCGCACCCTGCTGATCGTGCACCGCAGGGCCCAGCAGCTGGAGACCGCGGTGACCCTGGTCGGTCTGTCGGAGGAGGTCCGGTTCGTGATGTCCGCCACCGGGTTCCTGGACTTCTTCCGGATCGAGGAGGACCTGGACGCCGCACGGGAACGCACGGGCCGATGACCGTCCAGGAGACACGTGAGCGCGTCGACGCGTTCCCCACGCGCCGGATCGGCGGCTACCGGGTCCGGGCCGGACGGCCCTTCCCGTACGGCGCCCATCCGGTCCCGGGGGGAATCAACTTCTCGGTCTACTCCGACCGGGCCACCTCCATGCGGCTGGTCCTCTTCGAGGGGGGCGCCCGTCGCCCCACCGCCGAACTGGAGTTCCCGCCGGAGTTCCGCATCGGCAGCGTGTACGCGATGACGGTCTTCGACCTGGACGCGGAGCACCTGGAGTACGGCTTCCGCGCCGACGGCCCCTTCGACCCCCGGGCCGGCGACCGGTTCGACGCCGGCAAGGTGCTCAGCGACCCCTACGCCCGGCTGGTCTCCGGCCGGGACGTCTGGGGGCGGGAGCCGGACTGGGACGATGTCTACCCCTACCGCGCCAAGGTCCTCGACGAGGACTTCGACTGGGGCGACGACACCCCGCTCGGCATCCCCACCGAGGACCTGGTCGTCTACGAGACCCACGTCCGCGGCTTCACCCGCCACCCCTCGTCCCGGGTGAGTGCCCCGGGCACCTACGCGGGGCTGCGGGAGAAGATCCCCTACCTGAAGGACCTCGGCGTCAACTGCGTCGAGCTGCTGCCGGTGTTCGAGTTCGACGAGCTGGACAACCCGCGCACCGACCCGGCGACCGGCGGGCGGCTCCACAACTACTGGGGCTACAACACCGTCTCGTTCTTCGCGCCCAAGGCCGGCTACGCGGCCACGGGCCGGTTCGCGATGCAGGCCGACGAGTTCAAGACCCTCGTCAGGGAGCTGCACCGGGCCGGCATCGAGGTCGTGCTCGACGTGGTGTTCAACCACACCGCCGAGGGCAACGAGCACGGCCCGACCATCTCGTTCCGGGGCCTGGACAACGCCACGTACTACATGCTCACGCCCCGGGGTGAGTACTACAACTTCAGCGGGACCGGGAACACCGTCAACTGCAACCACCCCGTGGTCCGCGACTTCGTGCTGTCCTGTCTGCGCTACTGGGTGTCCGAGTACCACATCGACGGCTTCCGCTTCGATCTCGCGGCCATCCTCGACCGGGCGCCCGACGGCACCCCGCTGCCCAACCCGCCGCTGCTGGAGCAGCTGGCCCACGACCCGATCCTGCGCCACACCAAGCTGATCGCCGAGGCCTGGGACGCGGCCGGCCTGTACCAGGTGGGCGCGTTCCCCAACTACGGACGCTGGTCGGAGTGGAACGGCCAGTACCGGGACACCGTGCGCCGGTTCGTCAAGGGCGAGCCGGGCCTGGTCGGCGAGCTGGCCACCCGCATGGCCGGCTCCCCCGACCTGTACGGGGGCCGCACCGCCGCGGCGTCGGTCAACTTCGTCACCGCGCACGACGGATTCACCCTCAACGACCTGGTGTCGTACAACGACAAGCACAACGAGGCCAACGGCGAGGGCAACCGCGACGGCGGGAACGACAACCACAGCTGGAACTGCGGCGAGGAGGGGCCGAGCGCCTCCGCGCACGTCCGCGACCTCCGGATGCGGCAGATGAAGAACCTGCTGGGCATCCTGCTCACCAGCCAGGGCGTTCCGATGATCCTGTCCGGCGACGAGGTCGGGCGCACCCAGCTCGGCAACAACAACGGCTACTGCCAGGACAACGAACTCTCCTGGTTCGACTGGGGACTTCTCGAGGCCAACGCCGAACTGCTGGAGTTCACCCGGCGCCTGATCGCCTTCCGGCACGCCCATCCGGTCCTGCGCTGCGCCGACCACCCCGTCGGCTCGGACCGGGTCGGCAGCGGCTATCCCGACATCAGCTGGCACGGCGTACGGGCCTGGCACCCGGACTGGTCGTCGCACAGCAGGGTGCTCGGCCTGATGCGGTGCGGCCGGCACGCCAAGGGCGGCACGGTCGCCGACGACCACGTCTACGTCGCCGTCAACGCCCACTGGGAGTCGCACGACCTGGAGCTGCCCGGCCTGCCGGACGGACAGGCGTGGCATCTGTTCGCCGACACCTCGCTGGCCGCGCCGCACGGCCCGGCCGAGGTGGGCGCCGAGAGCGAGCTGCACCATCCGGGCCGCTACCACCTCGGCCCGCACGCGCTGGTGATCCTCGTCGGCCGGGACCGGCGCACCGGCTGACCCGCCGCACGCACCCCGCACAGCCGAAAGGCCTCACAGAAGGAGAGCTGTCCATGTCGTTCGACGGAACCCTCAGCGTGACGGAGGGCATCGCGACCATCGAGATCAAGGGCGAACTCGACGCGTCCACCGCGCCCCGCTTCCACGACCTGGTCGACCAGGCCGCCGAGCAGGGCGCCGTGCGGCTGGAGATAGACGCCCGTCACCTCGACTTCCTGGCCAGTGCGGGCCTGCGCTCGCTGGTCTTCGCCCGCCAGAAGATGGGCGACGAGGTGCGCATCGCCGTGATCGGGGCCACGGAGCCGGTGAGCCGGACCATCCGGCTGGCGGGCTTCGACCACAGCATCGAGCTGATCGACGCCTGAGAGGGGCGGAAGATGGCGATCGACTCCGGGGCCGCGTCGGCCAAACACACCGCCGGACAGGAGTGGTGCGAGGCTGGCTGTGCCGGGACGCCGCTCGCCGCCCCCGTCGCGGGGCTGCGGATCCCCGCCGACCTCGCCTCCCTGGACCTGGTCGCCCGGTTCGTCCTCGAACTCGGGCGGTCGGGCCGGCTGACCAGCAGCGAGACCTACCGGCTGCGGCTGGCCGCCGACGAGCTGGCGACCAACATCGTCCTGCACGGCTACTGCGGGGCGGCGGGCGACATCTGCGTGGACGGCGGGGTCGCCCCGGACCGGGTGTGGGTGCGCTTCGCCGACGACGCCCCGGCCTTCGATCCACGCGGCGGCATGAAGGCACCCGCCCTGGACGTGCCGCTGGCCCGGCGCGCCGTCGGCGGCCTCGGGGTCTTCCTGGCGCTGACGGCGGTGGACCGCTTCGACTACGAGCTGGTGGCGGGGCGCAACGTCAGCACGCTGACGATCCGCCGCGGCCACCACGAATAGATGAGACGAGATGTCACACACGAAAGTGCTGCTCCTTGACGAACACGGCCGGGCCCCGGCCGAGTTGCTGGCCACGCTCAAGGCGCTGCGGTTCGAGGTCCGCCGCCGCACCCCGGGCGAGGCGCTCGCCCTGGCGCCGGGGCAGCTCGGCGAGACCGAGGTGCTGCTCGTCTCCGCCCGGCTCGCACCGGCCACGGTGAAGGCCGTCGTACGGCGGCTCGACGACGAGGGACGGCAGCCGACCGTCGTGGCGTTCGCCGACCACGATCTGCACCTGCTCGGCGGACACGTCCAGGCGGGCTCCGACTATCTCGTGCCCCCGTTCTACCCCGAACTGGTCCGCGCCCGGCTCCGCAACTGCCACGAGCGGGCCGAGTTCAGCCGCACCCTGGAGGACGTGACCGCCCACGCCGAACTCCTCAGCTACGAACGCGAGCTGGAGATCGGCCGGGAGATCCAGCTGGGCTTCCTGCCGGACACCCTGCCCAGCCCCGACGACTGGGAGATCGACGTCCGCTTCCGGCCGGCCCGCACCGTCGCCGGGGACTTCTACGACGTCTTCGAGCTGGTCAACCGGCGCCGGCTGGCGCTGGTCGTGGCCGACGTCTGCGACAAGGGCGTGGGCGCCGCCCTGTTCATGGCGCTGATCCGCAGCCTGCTGCGGCACACCGCCGAGCAGAGCGGGCTGCAGAGCCTGATCGCCGCCGACGTGCTGAACGAGGCCACCGTGTGGGAGGAGCAGACCCGCGCCATCCCCGTCGTCGGGGCCACCCCGCTGCTCAACGCGGTGGCCGGCACCAACAACTACCTGACCCGCAACCACATCAGCCAGGGCTACTTCGCCACCCTCTTCTTCGGCGTCCTCGACCCGCACACCGGCAACCTCGTCTACATCAACGGCGGCCACAACCCGCCGGTCCTGGTCAGCGCCGACGGGGCCGCACCGGTGCTGCTGGAGCCCACCGGGCCGGCCGTCGGCGTCATCCCCGACGTGTCCTTCTCGCTGGGCTACGCGCAGATCGGCCCCGGCGACACCCTGTTCATCTACACCGACGGGGTGACCGAGGCGCGGTCCGGGACGGGACGGTTCTTCGGCAACGAGCTGATGATCGAGCAGCTGACCGAGGCGGCGGTGCGCGGCGAGGAACTCCTCGACCACATGGACGGCGTGCTGGGCGAGTTCGTCGGCCCGGCCGAACAGTCGGACGACATCACCATGATGGCCGTCCACCGGCGCACCTCCTGACGGAATCCCGGGTGGAGACCATGTCGCAGATCATCACCGTGCACTCGTACCGGGGCGGTACGGGGAAGTCCAGCACGGCAGCCAACCTTGCGGTGCTGCTGGCCTCCTCCGGACACCGGGTCGCACTGGTGGACACCGACATCCAGACGCCCGCCCTGGACGTCATGTTCGGGGACGCGCTCGGCACGGCCCGGCGCTCCCTGAGCGACTACCTGATCGGGCGCTGCGAGATCGAGGACGCCGCCTACGCGGCGGAGGCGGACGCCGGGCACGACGGCTTCTTCGTGGTGCCGGCCCGCAGCCGGGCCGCGGGCATCAACGAGATCATGGGGCGCGGCTACGACGTCGGGCTGCTGAGGGAGGGCTTCGACCGGCTGATCGACTCGCTCGCCCTCGACGTGCTGCTCCTCGACACCCACGCCGGCTTCAACAACGAGACGGTGACCTCGATGGCCAGCTCGGACGCCCTGGTGGTGGTCACCCGGGCGGACCGGCTGGACATGGCGGGCGCCGCCGAGACGATGTCGCTCGCCGAGCGCCTCGGCTGCGGGCAGCTGAGCGTGGCGGTGAACCTGGTGCCGGCCGGGACGCCGGCGGAGCCGCTGCGCGCGAAAGTGGAGAACGCCTTCGGCACCCCGATCACCGTGGCGCTGCCCTACGCCCCGGAGATGGCCTCGCTCGCCGGAGAGCGGCTGTTCAGCACGGCCTATCCGCACCATCCGCTGGTGGCGGGCTACCGCCGCATCATCGCCGACGTGAGCAACGGGACCACGGCGCTGCGCCGGCCCGCGCCGCATCCCCATTCCCTGCCCTGACCCCGGTGTGCGCAACAGCCGGGTCCACGACCGACCGTACTTCGGTGCCAGGAGGCATGACCATGCAAGGCAAGCCCGACGTCCGTCGGCCGGACCCCACCGTCGGCCGGATACCCGTGCGGGACGTACGCCCCCAGGTGGACGCGGGCCGCCGCCCCGCCCGCGCTGTGCCGGGCGAGCTGTTCGAGGTGTCCGCCACCGTCTTCCGGGAGGGGCACGACGCGGTCGCCGCGAACGTCGTCCTGACCGACCCGGACGGCGTGCCCGGGCCCTTCACGCCCATGCGGCTCATCGCCCCGGGCACCGACCGGTACGCCGCGCAGGTCGTCGCCGACCGGGAGGGCGAGTGGACGTACCGGGTCGAGGCGTGGACCGATCCCGTGGCCACCTGGCGGCACACCGCGAAGATCAAGATCCCGGCCCGGATCGACGTGGAGCTGGTGCTGGCGGAGGGCGCGCTGCTGCTGGAGCGGGCGCTGCACAAGCTGCCGGCCGACGGCCCGCAGCGGGCCCGTGAGGCGCTGGAGGGGGCACGCGACCGGCTCCTGGACGGCAGGCTCGGCCCCGACGACCGGCTCGCCGCCGCCCTCGACGCCGAGGTGACCGGCGTCCTGGCCGCCCGTCCGCTGCGCGAGCTGGTGACCTCCTCCGCCGAGCTGCCGCTGCGCGTCGACCGGGAGCGGGCGCTGTACGGGTCCTGGTACGAGTTCTTCCCGCGCTCCGAGGGGGCCGTGCCGGCCACGGTGAACGCCGAGGGCGTCCTGGAGCCGCCCCGCTCGGGGACCCTGCGCACCGCGGCGGAACGTCTGGAGGCGGTCGCCGCGATGGGCTTCGACGTGGTGTACCTGCCGCCGATCCATCCCATCGGCACCACGCACCGCAAGGGCCGCGGCAACACCCTGGCCGCCGGCCCGCACGACCCGGGCTCGCCGTGGGCGATCGGCTCCCCGGCCGGCGGCCACGACGCCGTCCACCCGGACCTCGGCACCCTGGACGACTTCGACCACTTCGTCGCCCGGGCCGCGGAACTCGGCCTGGAGGTGGCCCTCGACTTCGCGCTCCAGTGCTCCCCGGACCATCCCTGGGTCACCGAGCACCCGGAGTGGTTCCGGCACCGGCTCGACGGGTCGATCGCCTACGCCGAGAACCCGCCGAAGAAGTACCAGGACATCTACCCCCTCGACTTCGACACCGAGCCCGAGGGGCTGTACGCGGAGTGCCTGCGCGTGCTGCGCCACTGGATGGCGCACGGGGTGCGGATCTTCCGCGTGGACAACCCGCACACCAAGCCGGTCTGGTTCTGGGAGCGGCTCATCGAGGAGGTGCACTGCACCGATCCCGACGTGCTCTTCCTCGCCGAGGCGTTCACCCGGCCCGCGATGATGCACAGCCTGGCGAGGGTCGGTTTCCACCAGTCGTACACCTACTTCACCTGGCGCAACTCCAAGGAGGAGGTCGAGTCCTACCTCTCCGAACTCGCCGGGCTCGGCGGCGAGGAGAGCGCGGCCTATCTGCGGCCGAACCTCTTCGTGAACACCCCGGACATCCTCAACGCCTTCCTGCAGTACGGCGGCCGCGCGGCCTTCGCCGTCCGTGCCGTGCTCGCCGCGACGGCCGCCCCCGCCTGGGGTGTGTACGCGGGCTACGAGCTGTACGAGAACGTGCCCGCCGGACCCGGCAGCGAGGAGTACCTGGACTCGGAGAAGTACCAGTACCGGCCCCGGGACTGGAAGGCGGCCGACGCCTCCGGCGACACCCTCGTCCCGCTGGTCACCACGCTCAACCGGCTGCGCCGGGACCACCCCGCCCTGCGCCAGCTGCGCAACCTGCGCTTCCACCGGGCGGACAACGACGCGGTGGTCTGCTTCTCCAAGCGGGTGGGCGACGACTGGGTCCTGGTGGTCCTCAACCTCGATCCGCACAGCGTGCGGGAGGCGACGGTCCACCTCGACCTGCCGGCCCTCGGTCTCGACCGCGCCGACACCTTCGACGCGCACGACGCGCTCACCGGCGAGACGTACCGCTGGGGCCGCGACAACTACGTACGCCTCGATCCAGAGCACCAGGTCGCCCACATCATCACGGACAGGACGCGCCTCTCGTGAACCCGCCGGTCTCCCCCCACCCCGTCCGGACGGCCCCCGCACGGCTGCCGGCCACCGATCTCTTGCGTCTGACCACCGGCGCGGTGGCCGATCCGCACGCACTGCTCGGTCCGCACCCGGGACCCGACGGCGTGGTGCTGCGCGTCCTCAAACCCCTCGCCGAGGCGGTGTCGGCGATCGACGCGGCCGGGAACGTCCTGGCCGAGCTGCGCCACGAGGGCGGCGGCGTCTTCTCCGGGCCGCTGCCCGACGGCACGGCCGACTACCGGCTGCGGGTGCACTACGCCGAGTGCGTGTGCGAGACGGACGACCCGTACCGCTTCCCGCCCGTACCGGGCGAGCTGGACCTGTACCTGATCGCCGAGGGCCGGCACGAGCGGCTGTGGACCGTGCTGGGCGCGCGAGTGCGCGAGCACCGGTCCGTCACCGGCACCGCGTTCGCGGTGTGGGCGCCGAACGCCCGCGCCGTGCGGGTCGTCGGGGACTTCAACCACTGGGAGGGCACCGGGCACCCCATGCGCTCGCTGGGCGCCTCGGGTGTGTGGGAGCTGTTCGTGCCGGGCGTCGGTGACGGCTGCCGGTACAAGTTCGAGATCCTCGGGCCCGACGGCACCTGGCGGCAGAAGGCCGACCCGCTCGCCCGCTCGGCCGAGGCCGCGCCCGGCACCGCCTCCGTCGTCTTCACCTCACGCCACCGCTGGAGCGACACCGAGTGGATGGAGGGGCGCGGTGGGCGGCGCGCCGAACGGGCGCCGATGAGCGTGTACGAGCTGCACCTCGGCTCCTGGCGGCCGGGCCGCACCTACCGGCAGCTGGCCGCCGAACTGCCCGGCTACGTCAAGGCGCTGGGCTTCACCCATGTGGAGTTCCTGCCCGTCGCCGAGCACCCGTTCCGCGGCTCCTGGGGCTACCAGGTCACCTCGTACTACGCGCCGATGGCCGCGCTCGGCACCCCCGACGACTTCCGGTACCTGGTCGACGCGCTGCACCGGGCGGGCATCGGCGTGCTCCTCGACTGGGTACCGGCGCACTTCCCGAGGGACGACTGGGCGCTCGCCCGGTTCGACGGCGCCCCCCTGTACGAGCACCCCGACCCGCGCCGCGGCGAACACCCCGACTGGGGCACCCTCGTCTTCGACTACGGCCGCGAGCAGGTGCGCAACTTCCTGGTGGCCAACGCCCTGTACTGGTGCACGGAGTTCCACATCGACGGCCTGCGGGTGGACGCCGTCGCCTCGATGCTCTACCTCGACTACTCCCGGCCCGAGGGCGGCTGGCTGCCCAACGCGTACGGCGGCCGGGAGCACCTGGAGGCGGTGGAGTTCCTCCAGGAGATGAACGCCGCCGTCTACCGCAGCTGCCCGGGGGTGGTGACCATCGCCGAGGAGTCCACCGCCTGGGAGGGCGTGACCCGGCGCACCGACCACGGCGGGCTCGGCTTCGGGTTCAAATGGAACATGGGCTGGATGCACGACTCGCTGGTCTACATGGGCAAGGACCCGGTGCACCGGCAGTACCACCACCACGCGCTGACCTTCCCCATGGTCTACGCGTACGCCGAGAACCACCTGCTGCCGGTCAGCCACGACGAAGTCGTCCACGGCAAGGGCTCGTTGCTCGGGAGGATGCCCGGCGACGCGTGGCAGAGGTTCGCGGGTGTGCGCGCGTATCTGGCCTTCATGTGGGGCTTCCCCGGCAAGCATCTGCTGTTCATGGGCCAGGAGTTCGCCCAGGAGAGCGAGTGGTCGCACGACACGGGCCTCGACTGGAGGGCCCTCGGTCACGCCCCGCACACGGGCGTCCGCGACCTGGTCCGCGACCTCAACGCGCACTACCTCCGGCTCCCCGCCCTGTGGGACCTGGACGCCGACCCGGAGGGCTTCTGCTGGCTGGACGCCGACGCGGCCGAGGACAACGTGTACTCCTTCGTCCGCTACGACACCGACGGCACGCCCCTGGTGTGCGTGCACCACTTCCAGCCGAGCGTGCGCCACGGCTACCGCATCGGCCTGCCCGCCGGCGGCGAGTGGACCGAGATCCTCAACACCGACGCGGACCGCTACGGCGGCTCGGGCGTGCTCAACCCGGCGCCCCTGCACGCCAGTCCGGCTCCCTGGCAGGGCCAGGAGTGGAGCACCGAGGTCACCCTGCCGCCCCTCGGCGTCATCTGGCTGCGGCCGCGGCACTGACTCGTACGACCTGAGAAGGGGGCGTATCCATGAGGCTCGCCGACACCATCGTCGTGGGGGGCGGCCCGGCCGGTCTCTCCGCGGCGCTCTACCTGGCCCGCTACAACCGCGAGGTGCTGGTCTTCGACACGGGCCACGGACGCTCGACGCACCACCAGACCAACCACAACTACCTCGGCTTCCCGGAAGGCATCCCCACTGTCGACCTGCGTAAGCTCGGCCGGGAGCAGCTCGGCCGGTACCCCAACGCCCGGGTGCTGCACCACCTGGTCACGCACGCCGAGGGCGATGCCAGGCAGGGCTTCACCGTCCGCTCCCAGGGGCACTCCTGGCGGGCCCGGGCGCTGGTGCTGGCCACCGGCGTCCTCGACCACTTCCCCCACTTCGCGGGCTGGGAGTCGTACGTCGGCCGGTCGATGTTCTGGTGCATCACCTGCGACGGCTACGAGAACCGGGGGCGGAGCATCCTGGTCGTCGGTCACACCGACGCGGCCGCCGGTGAGGCCATGCAGCTGCACAGCCTCACCGACCGGGTGCGGGTGCTGACCAACAGCGGGAGCGACGAGATCAGCCCGACGTTCCGCCGCCGTCTGGAGCGCGCCGGCATCCCGGTGGTGCACGACCGGATCGGCGAGGTCGAGGGCGCGGACGGGATGCTCTCGGCGGTGCTGACCCGCGGGGGCCGGCGGCTTGAGCTGGACGCGCTCTTCTCCATCCAGGGCGCCACCCCCGAGACCACGCTCGCCCGGCAGCTGGGCGTCCTGCTCGCCCCCACCGGTTACGTCGCGGTGGATTCCGAGCAGAAGACCAGCGTGCCGGGCGTCTACGCGGCCGGCGACCTCACCGCCCTGCACTCCCACCAGGTGACGGCTGCCGTCCACGAGGGGGCGCAGGCGGCGTCGGCCGCCAACTACTTCCTGTATCCGCCGGAGCTGAAGGCGGACTGAGGGGTACGAGGGTCAGCGGCGGGCGCCCTGGATCAGGGCGGCCGCCTCGGCCAGGCGGGACAGGTCGTCCGCGGTCAGGGTGAGGTCCGCGGCGGCCGCGTTCTGCTCCAGGTAGGCGACCCGCTTGGTGCCCGGGATGGGAACGATGTCGGAGCCCTGGGCGTGCACCCAGGCCAGCGCGATCTGGCCGGGAGCGACGTCGTGGGCCGCGGCGATCTCCCGGATCACGTCGACGACCTTCAGGTTGGCGTCCATGTTCTCCTGCGCGAACCGGGGCATGGTGCGGCGCATGTCCTTCGCGTCCATGGTGTCCCGGGTGGTGACCGCGCCGGTCAGGAAGCCCCGGCCGAGCGGGGAGAAGGGGACCACGCCGATGCCCAGCCGGCGGGCGGTGGGCAGGACCTCCGCCTCGATGTCGCGGGTCCACAGCGAGTACTCGCTCTGTACGGCCGTGATCGGGTGCACGGCGTGGGCGCGCTCGAGTTCGTCGGCGGACACCTCGGAGACGCCGATGTAGCGGACCTTGCCCGCCTGCACCAGCTCCGCCATGGTGCCGATGGACTCCTCGATGGGCGTCTTCGGATCGACCCGGTGCAGGTAGTACAGGTCGACGTGGTCCATGCCGAGGCGCTGGAGCGAGTCGTCGATGCAGCGGCGGATGTAGTCCGGGTCGGCCTGCAGCACCATGCCCACACCGGGCCTGACGTCGACGATGCCGCACTTGGTGGCGAGGACCACCTCGTCGCGGCGCTCGCGCAGCGCGTAGCCGACCAGCTTCTCGTTGGCGCCGACGCCGTACAGGCCGGTCGCCCCGTACACGTTGGCCGTGTCGATCAGGGTCACGCCCAGATCGAGGGCCCGGTGGATGGTCCTGATCGACTCCTCGTCGTTGCCGACTCCGTACGACTGGCTCATGCCCATGCAGCCGAGTCCCTGTGCGGAGACCCGAAGACCCTGACTGCCCAGAGCGACCTGACGCATCAGTGTTTCCCTTCGTGGTGGTGGAACCAGTGGCTGAGCCGGCGGCCCACCGCATGGCCGCCCGTCAGCAGGTACAACGCGTGCGCGAGCCCGGTGCGGCGGCCGTGCCGCACCCACAGGAAGTGGTGGTGGGGCCGGCTGTCGTGCGGGTTCGGAAGTGCATGGACCAGGACGAACGACACCAGCGTAAGCGCCGCCATGAGCAACAGGGCTGATTGATAGGCGACTTGGTAACGGCTTGACGCTGCGTCCGAGCCCGGGTGGGCGCCGAGGACGGAGAAGACCGTACCGATTCCGGCCACCCCGAGGGCCTGGCCGATCTGGAACGCGGTGGTCAGCGCGCCCGAGGCGGAGCCCTTGTCCAAGGGGCGGATGCCGGTCAGGACGACCCCGATCAGCGGGGACATCGTCAGGCCCTGGGCCGTGCCGATCAGCAGCAGCGGCAGGGCCAGCTCGCCCGCCGTGAGGCCGGACCCGGCTGCGCGCACGGTGGCCCAGGCGGCGATCAGGCCGCCGAGCAGCAGGACGTGCCCGAGGACCAGCACGGACCGGCCGAGCCGCGGCACGAGCCGGGGCACAAGCAGCGAGGAGAGGAAGAACGCGATGCCCACGGGGGCGAACGCGAGCCCTGCCTGCAGCGGGTCGAGGCCGAGGCCGACCTGGAAGGTCAGCGAGGTGTAGACGGCGAGGCCGACGATGGTGATGAAGTACAGGACGCCGATCGCGATGCCCACGCCGAACGCCCGCTGCCGGAACAGGGACGGGCGCAGCAGCGGGACGCGGCCGGTGGTGTCCAGGCGCTGTTCGTAGCGGAGGAAGACGGCGAACGCGGGCGGGGCGGCCGCGAACATCGCCCAGGTCCACCAGGCCCAGCCCGCGCCCGGGCCGAGCAGCAGCGGCAGGACGAGCAGCAGCAGGGCGCCGCCGAGCAGGCCGGTGCCGGCGAGGTCGATGTGCGGGTGGCCGGCGGGTTGGTCCGGTGCCATGACGCGGCGGCCGGTGAGCAGGGCGGCGGTGCCGAGCGGGACCAGCACCAGGAAGGCGGGGCGCCAGGCCAGCCCTGCCAGGTTCAGCTCGATCAGCGCGCCGCCGACGAGCTGGCCGACGACGATGGCGACGCCGATGGTGGCGCCGAACAGGCCGAGGGCGAAGTTGCGTTCGGCGCCCTCGAAGGTGTCCTGGATGATCGACAGGATCTGCGGGTAGATCAGCGCGGCGCCGAAGCCCTGGACCAGGCGGGCGCCGATCAGGACGGGGGCATTGGGGGCGAGGCCGCTGACCAGGACGGCGGCGGTGAACAGGACGAGGCCGCCGAGCAGGACGCGGCGGCGGCCCAGCACGTCGCCCAGCCGGCCGCCGGTGATCAGGAAGACGGCGTACACGAGTCCATACCCGGCGACGACGAACTGTACGGCGCCGAAGCCGACGTGCAGGGTCTGCTGGAGGGAGGGCATCGCGAGGTTGGCGATGGAGACTCCGCCCACGACGAGGAAGGTGCAGGTCAGTCCCACGGCCAGGACGAACCAGCGGGCGCGGCCCGCTGGTGCGACGGCGGTGGATGCGTACGGATCAAGTGCCCCGACGGTCCCTCCGGTGGCCGGTGCCGTCATGTGGTCGCCAAGGCCAGGACCGTCGCCAGGGCCGTGTCCGTGGCGGATGCCGGGTTCTGGCCCGTGACCAGGCGGCCGTCCGTCACCGCGTGGGCCGTGAACTCGGGGGCGGCCTCGTGCTTGCCGCCCAGGTCCTCCAGGGCGGTCTGGAGGGCGAACGGGACGACGTCGGTGAGGCCCACCGCGGCCTCCTCGGCGTTGCTGAAGGCGGTCAGCCGCCTGCCCTCGACCAGCGGGCGGCCGTCGGAGAGCCGTACCCCGACCAGCGCCGCCGGGCCGTGGCACAGGGCCGCGACCACGCCGCCCGCCTCGTACACGTCCCGGGCGAGCGCGGCCAGGGCCTCGTTGCCGGGGAAGTCCCACATGGTGCCGTGGCCGCCCGCGAAGAAGACCGCGTCGTAGTCGGCCGGGTCCACGTCCTCGGGGCGGAGCGTGTCGGCCAGTTTGGCGCGCATCTCCGGGTCGTCGAGGAACGCCTTCTGGACCGCGTCGTTCTCGTCCACACCCGAGGCCGGGGGGCGGCCGCCGCGCACGGAGGCGAGGTCGACGCGATGGCCGGCCTCGGTGAACACCCGCCAGGGGTGGGCGACTTCGGGCAGGTAGTAGCCGGTGCTGCGGCCGGTGTCGCCCAGCTCGGGGTGGCTGGTCATGACGATGAGGATCTTCTTCGTACGGGACATGCTCGGTCTCCTGCGGGGGGCTTCAAGCCTGGGCGGCGGCGAGGTTGCGGAAGCGGGGGCCGTAGAAGACGGGCCGGTTCAGGTCGGTGTAGGTGTTCAGGAAGCCGAACTCGGCCGGGTACAGGCGCGGCAGATCCTCGATGACCGACTGCGGGACCTGGCGGCGCATGAAGGTGAAGCAGGAGAAGACCCGGAACTTCACCATGTGGTGCACGGCCTCGCCGAAGGTCGGCCACTGGGTGGCCGTCGGCCCGTTCCACAGCTCGTCGAGGTGGACCATCATGCCCGTGTACGTCTCGTCGAACTGGAGCAGTTCCTTCTCGGCCTCGGCCCCGTCGGGGTCGGCCGCGAGGATCCTGGCGTAGCCGTCGGACGGCACGGCGAGGGTGTTGACCACGTCCGGCCAGTCGATCCTGCTGCCCTGGAAGTGCACGGCTTCGGTCTCCGGGCTCAGCTCCAGCGCCGGCTCGGGCGTGCGGTACTCCCGCCCGTACCAGAGTTCCGCGAACTTCCCGTAGTGCGACTCCTCGTGCTGGAACGCGGGACCGGCCTGGATGGTGCCGCCGGTCGCGCCCTCGCCCTGCTCCAGGATCTCGGTGATCCCCTCCAGGAGCTGGTCGACGGGGTCGACGCCCGGGGCCGGCACGATGGTCTTGAAGCCGATGTTGTCGCCGACCTGGTTGGCGAGGCCGCCGCCCCGGACCGCCGCGCGCAGCTCCTCGGCGTTGTCGGTGATCGCGTCCTTGATCTGCGCGTAGAGCTTGCCGATGGTCGGGAAGCTCTCGTGGCTGTACTCCTCCGGCAGCAGGAACAGCGGCGACTCCAGGCGCATGAAGTTCCGCAGCTGGGGCTTGGACAGCGAGGCCAGGCCGATGTGCAGGTCGGGCTCGACCCCGCCGGGCAGGCCGTGGGAGGGGAAGCGCGGGTCAAGGTCCCTGATCCGGGGGCGGCCGCCGATGGCGGCGAGCATGTTGGCGGCGATGGCCATGTGGACCATCTCCTCCATCAGCACGCTGCGGATGGTGTTGTAGCTGGTGTAGTTCTGCACTTCGAGCGAGAGCATGGCCGAGGTGTAGATCGGCAGGGTGGAGTGCTCCAGCGCGATCGCGGTCTGGAGCGCCTCACGGATCCAGCCGACGGAGCGCCGGACCGGAGCCTGTGCGGTCTCCTGCTGGGCGGTGGTCATCGCGGTGTTCCTTTCGGTTGCGGGAGGTACGTCGGCGGGATCCGCCCGGGTCGGGGACATCCCCGAAGGGGTCAGCTCTCGGCCTCCTGGCCGCGGGCGCGGCCGAGCAGGGCGAGGACGATCACGAGTGCCGCACCCGCGAACACCACGACGCCGAGACCGATGCGGTGCATGGAGACCAAGGTGCCGAGCACGGCGACACCGAGCGCGGAGCCGGCCTGCCGGGACGCGTTGAGCGCGCCCTGGGCGGTCGCGGCGTACTCGGCGGGTGCGGCCGTCGCCATGTCGGCGGTGGAGGCGGGGATCGCGGTGGTGGAGCCGAGCGCCAGCATCAGCTGGGCGGCGATCAGCAGCACGAACGGGGTGTCGGTACCGGAGAAGGCGAGGATCACTCCGGAGAGCACCCCGCAGGCCAGGCCGAACAGGATCAGCGGGCGGGTGCCGACGCGGGCCACCAGCCGGCCGGTGAACAGCGGGAGCACCGCCAGCGGCACGGTCATGGGCAGGAAGGCGAGGCCGGTCTGCAGCGCGCTGAGGGAGCGCTCGTTCACCATCCACTGGGTCATCGCGTACAGCAGTCCGTAGAAGACGAAGGAGGCGGCCGAGCCGGTGATCATGTCGGCCTGCACCCGGGCCCGGACCAGCAGCGCGGGCGGCAGCGCCGGGTACGGCGCCCGCCGCTCGGCGAAGCCCAGCGCGAGGAAGGCGAGGACGGCGACGACCACGGCGATCACCGGTCCGGGCTTGCCCCAGCCGGAGGTGCCGCCCTCGACCAGACCGAAGGTGAGCGCGCCGAGCCCGAGGATGGACAGCACGAGGCCGGCCGTGTCGACCGGACGGTGCGGGCGCTTTCCGTCGGCGGCGAAGCCACGCGCGGCGAGCCAGGTGACCAGCGCGATGGGCGGGTTGACCAGGAAGACCAGCTGCCAGCCGCCGAGCGCGACCAGGCCGCCGCCGAGCACGGGTCCGGAGACCAGGCCGAGCGAGCTGACCGCGGCCCAGGCGCCGACGGCGCGCGAGCGCTTGGCCGGGTCGGGGTAGAGCCCGGACAGCAGCGCGAGCGAGGCCGGCACCAGGCCCGCGGCGGCGACGCCGAGCAGGGCACGGCCGGCGATGAGCAGCCCGGCCGAGCCGGCCAGGGCACACAGGAGGGACACGACGCCGAACGCGAGCAGCGAGCCGCGGTAGACCCGGCGCGGGCCGAGGCGGTCCGCGAACGAGCCGGACGCCAGCATCAGACCGGCGAAGACGACCGTGTAGGCGTCGACGGTCCAGGCCAGGGCGCCGGTGGAGGCGTGCAGGCTGTGCTGCAGGTCGGGCAGGGCGACGTTCAGGATGGACGCGTCCATCAGGACGAGGAAGTTGCCCACCGCGATACCGAGGAACCGGCCCGCCGTGCGCGACTTCGCCACTTGCTTCGCGTTCCCGGCGCCAGCAGCGGAACTGACGTCGACGCTCTCGGTAGTCATACCCGGCAGGGTTGTGCACGGGCGTGTGCGCGCCCAACTCTTTCCCCGAGACTTCCTGACCTCGGCGACTTCCGGAAGTGATGCGAAGTTCAGAAAGTCGTACCGCGTGATGCGGGGCGGCGATTTCCCCGCTGTTAGCTTCCCGGTACTCGCCGAAATTCCAGGAGGCTTCAGAAATGGCCGAGATCAAATCCGTGGCCGTTCTCGGTTACGAGAGCTGCAGCGAGCAGGACACCATCACCCCGCTGGAGATCTTCAAGGGCACCGCGATGGTGCTTGCCCACCAGATCGCGCCCTGGCCGCTGGCCGAGGAGCCGCGCGAACTCGACGTGAAGTTCGTGTCGGTCGACGAGGGCAACGTGGTGATGCAGATGGGCACCCAGGTCGTGCCCGACGCGGTCCTGGAGGACGGGCAGCTCTTCGACATCCTCTACGTCCCGGGCGGCGTCGGCTCCGGAAAGATGACCCAGAACGGGCGCATCCTCGACGCGATCCGCCACCACCACGTCAACGGCAGGATCGTCGCCGGCAACTGCTCCGGCATCGGCATCCTCTCCCGCTCCGGCATCCTCGGCGACACCCCGGTGACCCTGGTCGCCGCCGTCGCCCGCGGCCTGCGCGCGGAGGGCACCAACGTCCCCTCGCCGCGCCGGATGTGGCTGCACGACGCCGACAAGAAGATCTGGACCACCACCGGCTCGTACGGGGTCAACGGCTCCACCGTCGCGCTGGTCGCCCACTACTTCGGCAAGGAGGTCGGCACCATCGTCTCGATGATGTTCGACACCTACGGCGGTATCGGCGAGCAGATCTTCGAGCAGTCGGGCCCGGAGTTCTACCAGCACCCCGAACTCGAGGAGAAGTTCGCGGACTTCTTCGAGCCGATGCTGCTGCCGGGCCGGGGCGGTCAGGCATGATCACGGTGACCGCCCGCCAGCTCGTCAAGGCGGGAAAGGAGGCCGAGGTCGAGGTTCTGATGACCGGCCTCGCCGCGAAGATCCGCGCGAACGAGCCCGGCTGCCTGGGCTTCGACTACCTGAAGCCGGAAGAAGGCGGAAACTCCCGTCTCGTGGTCGAGCGTTACCGTGACGACGCGGCCCTGGAATTCCACCGGTCGACGGACTATCTCCGCGACTTCATTCCGAACCTGCTGGAATGCCTGGAGGAATTCCCCGAGGTGCACGTCTACCGTGACGTCACCCCCGGCCCGGACCTGCCCGAGTCCTTCTTCCACGTCGGCATCGTGGTGCCCGACCTGGAAGCGGCCGTCGCCCGCTACTCCGAGGTGTTCGGCATCGAGTTCACCGAGCCCGCCACCTTCAGGGTGCCGCGCCTGGAGGACCCCGACCCGCACCCCTTCGAGCTCGTGTGCGCGTTCTCGAAGACGGGCGCGCCCTACTACGAGCTGATCCAGGCCGACGGCGACGGCATCGTCTCGGCCAGGAACGCCGGCCGGATCCTCTACTACGGGGTCTGGGAGGACGACATGGCGGGCCGGCTCGAACTGCTGAAGAAGCAGGGCGTCGGCATCGACGCGGCCTTCCGCAAGGACGCCGACTCCACCCCGTTCGCGGTGATCACCGCGCCCGACCTGATGGGCGCGCGCATCGAGTACGTGGACACCGGCGACCGCGGCCCCATCGACGAATGGGTGCGCACCGGCCGCTACCCGGGCGGCCTGGAGTCCGAGTAGCCGGCCGACCGGTCGGCCGCCGCGCCGAAACCCCGGGGCCGACCCGGGCGCAACTCATCAGTGGACCCGGAAGGGAACTGTTCCATGCGTTACGACCACATAGTCGTCGGTGCCGGCTCCTCCGGTGCCGTCCTCGCGAGCAGGCTCACGGAGAACCCGTCCGTCGCCGTCCTGCTCCTGGAAGCCGGACCCGACTGGGCGGACGTCTCCCAGATCCCCGGCGACATCACCAACGCCCGGACCGTGTCCGTGGAGGAGCACGACTGGGGCTACTCGGCCGAGGCCGTGCCGGGCCGCTCGCTGACGTACGCCCGGGGCAAGGTGGCCGGCGGCTGCTCGGCCGTCAACGGCGCCATCGCGCTGCGCGGCATCCCGGCGGACTACGACGAGTGGGCCCAGCTGGGCAACGACTCGTGGTCGTGGAGCGAGCTGCTGCCGTACTTCCGCCGGATCGAGGACGACCAGGACTTCGACGGGCCGTTCCACGGCAAGGGCGGCCCCACCCCGATCGTCCGGCACACCCGGGACCAGCTGGTCCCGTTCCAGGCGGCCTACCTGGAGGCCTGCCTCGACCTGGGCTTCGGCTACGTCCAGGACCACAACGACCCGGAGTCCACCGGGGTCGGCATGATCCCCATGAACCGCCGCGGCGACCTGCGCATCTCCACGGCGATCGCCTACCTGACCGAGGCCCGCAGGAGGAAGAACCTCACCATCCGCGCGGGTGCGACCGTGCACCGGGTGCTCTTCGAGGGCACCAGGGCGGTCGGCGTCGAGGTGGAGACCGGCGGCCGGCTGGAGAAGGTCTACGCCGACCACGTAACCCTTTCCGCCGGTGCCCTCAACTCGCCCGCGATCCTGCTGCGTTCGGGCGTCGGCCCGAAGGAGCAGCTGCGCGCGCTCGGCATCGAGGTCGTCCTCGACCAGCCGAACGTCGGCGAGAACCTGATCGAGCACCAGCAGATCACGGTGGGTCTGCTGCCCAGGGAGGGCGTCACCGACCCGGACGACCCGGACGTCCAGGTCCTGGTCCGCTACACCAACCCGGGCTCGCAGCACTTCAACGACATGCAGATGTACTTCGTCAGCCGCTACGTCGAGGTCACCCACCGGCCGATCAGCGTGATGAGCGTGCTGCAGAAGCCGGAGTGCCGCGGCCGGGTCTCGCTCTCCAGCGCCGACCCCACCGTCCAGCCGGACATCTTCCTCAACTCCTACGGCACCGACGCGGACCGCCGGATCGCCCTGGACGGGGTCCGGCAGGCCTGGGACATCGCCAACTCCAAGCAGATCCGCGATCTCTCCAGCGGCCTGTCCGACAAGCTGACGCAGCGGCAGGTGAACGACGACGCCCAGCTGCTGCAGTACATCCGGGAGAACTCCGCCACCCTGTGGCACCCGGTCGGCACCACGAAGATGGGCCCGAGCAGCGACGAGAGCGCGGTCGTGGACCAGCGGCTGCGGGTGCACGGCATCGAGAACCTGAGCGTGGTCGACGCCTCCGTGATGCCCACGCACGTCAGCGCCAACCCCAACCTGACCTGCTACGTCATCGGCGAGCGCGCCGCCGAGTGGTTCCTCGCGGACGCCTGAGCCGACGCCTGAGCCACCCGCCCGGTCCGGACCGCCGGCTTTGGTCCCCGGCGGCCCGGACCCGGTGACCCCATGAAGCCAAAGGAGTTGACCATGGCCGAGATTTCCGACGAGGGCTCCAAGCTCGTCCGGACGTACTACGAGCAGTTCCTGACCGCCCCGGGCGATCTGAGGATCGCGGACGAGATCCTCGCCCCCGACGTGGAGTTCGACAACCCGATCTCCCCGGACGGCATCCACGGCCTGCCGGCGTACAAGGAGTTCGCGCTGCGCTGGTACGGCGGCTTCCCGGACCGCGTCTTCACCATCGAGGAGCTGCTGGAGCAGGGCGACAAGGTCGCCGCGTCCTTCACCATCACCGGCACCCACAACGGCGTGTTCATGGGCGCGGCCCCCACCGGCGAGCGCATCACCGTCCGCGGCGCGAACATCTTCCGGATCGAGGAGGGGCGCATCAAGGAGGTCCACGCCTACTTCGACCCGCGCCAGCTGCTCGGCCCGCTCGGCCTGGGAGCGTGACCCGGTGCCGGCGCCCAAGGGCCGGATCGCGGTCCTGATCGAGGAGCACTTCGACCCCTCCGAGTTCCGCGACTTCAACGCGTACTTCCCGGAGCAGGGGTACGCCGTCGACTACGTCTCCCATCTGTGGGGCCAGCCCTCGCTGACGTTCGGCAGCAACCCCGACCACGGCTTCGTCGAGGAGCACGTCACCGTCACCCGCGAGGTGGGCGCGCTGGACCTGGCCGACTACGCGGGCGTGATCCTGATCGGCGCGTACGCCATGGACCGGCTGCGCTACCAGGTCGAGGTGCCGGGCCCGCACAGCCGCAACAAGGCGCCCGCCGTGGAGTTCCTGCGCGCCGCGATGGCCGCGCCCGGGTTCAAGGTCGGCACCATCTGCCACTCCCTGTGGCTGCTGTGCGCCGACCGCGCCCTGCTGGCGGGCCGCAGGGTGACCTGCGCCCACAACATCGTCTGCGATGTGGAGAACGCCGGCGCCGAGATCGTCTACGCGGGCAACGGCACCGCGGACCTGGTGGTCGACGGCGACCTGATCACGGCCAAGCACCCCCAGGTGACGGCGGAGTTCATGGCGGCTTTCGTCCGCGAGATCGAGACGGCGGCACCCTGACCCGACGCACCACCCATCACCATGTCCCCGTCTCTACGTCCCCGTCTCTACGTCCCCATCTCACGTCCGCATCTCTACGTACGGAGAAGTGTCATGCCCAAGCAGCAGCAGATCCGCGCCGCCGTCGAGGGGTACGCGGAGAGTTTCGCGAAGCGGGACCGGGAGCGGTTCGCCGCCCTGCTCGCCGCGGACGTGGTCCAGTACGAGCCGGTCGGCGCGCCCGCGCGCCGCGGCCGGGACGCGGTGACCGCCTTCTTCGACGGCGTCTTCGAGGTGATCGACCGCGTCGAGTTCCGCGTGACGGACCTGGTGATCAGCGGGGACGAGGCCGCGTTCACCTTCCACATCACCGCCCACAAGAAGGACGGCGGCATCGTCGAGGACCGCGGCATCGACACCTTCCGGGTCGGCGACGACGGCCTGATCATCGAGATCAAGGGCTACCACGACGACGCCCACACCCAGGTCGCCGAGGGCTGATCGGCGTGCGGGGGGTGCTGGGCGCGCCGGAGGCGGGCGTGGCGCGCGGCACGTACACCGGCAAGGTGCGCCTGCACCGGGGGCGGGTGCGGCTCAGGGTGCCCGAAGAGGGGCACCACCGGGCCGCCTCGCCCCTGGAGCTCTTCTTCGACCTGGTCTTCGTGGTGGCCGTCGCGGAGCTGACCGAGGTCCTGCTGCACGCCCCGACCGGGGCGGGCGTGCTGCGCTTCGGGGCGCTGTTCGTCCCGATCTGGTGGACCTGGGTCGGCTACACCTTCTACGCCGACCGCTTCGACAACGACGACCGGATCTACCGGCTCATCATGATCATCGCGATGATGTCGGTCCTCTCGGTGTCGGTGGCCGTGCCCCAGGCCTTCAACGGCACCGCCGGGGCGAAACGCTTCGCCCTGGGCTACTTCCTCGTACGCCTGATCCTGCTCGCCCTCTACCTGCGGGCCCACTACCACGTGCCCCGGGCCCGGACCCTGACCCGGCGGTTCCTGCAGGGGTACGGGCTCGGCGCGGCCGTCTGGGGAGCGTCGGCCCTGCTGCCTGCGCCCTCCTGCTACGCGCTGTGGACCCTGGGCCTGCTGGCCGAGCTGCTCACCCCGATCCTGTCCGCATCCGCGGTGTCACGGGTGCCGTTCAACGCCTCGCACATCCCGGAGCGGTTCGGTCTGTTCACCATCATCGTGCTGGGGGAGGTCGTCGCCCTCAACGCGATCGGCATCGCCGCCAGCGGGCTGCGACCCGAGACGCTGGCCGTGGTGGCGGGCTCCTTCCTGATCGCCGCCTGCCAGTGGTGGCTGGTCTTCGACCACGTCGACGCCTCGCCGCTGCGCAAGTGGCGGCTGACCGGCCAGGCGTACGTCTACGGCCACCTCCTCGTGCACGGCGGCATCACCGTGACCGGCGTCGGCGGACTGCTCGCCGCGCAGGCGGCCAACGCCCGCGGCCACGGCCACGCGGCCCTGGCCGGCGGTCCGGTGCTGTGCTTCGGCATGGCCGCGTTCCTGCTCGGCGTGGGCGGCATCCACCTGCTCAACGTGGGCCTCCGCGGCGACCTGCGCGCCTGGTCCCGCCTCGGCCTCGCAGCGGCGTTCACCCTCTTCGGCCTGACCGGCGGCGACCTGCCCGCCCTGCTCCTGGAGGCGGTCCTGGTGGTAGGCCTGTCCTGCCAGATCCTGATCGAAACCCGGGCCCCGGCGGTGCCCCACACCCTGCACGGCACTTGAGGACGGCGCACGACAGCCCGAGGAGGGCGGGCCCGGCAACTCCCGGGTCCCGCCCTTTGCGGGCTGCCTCTCTTCAGCGAAGGGCGAAGACGAAGCCGAGGCGAGCTACGTCAACACCGCGCGGTAAATGTCCAGCACCTGCTCGGCCGCCGCCCGCCAGGAGAACTGCTCCCGAGCCCGCACCCGCCCCGCCTCACCCATCGCCCGGGCCCGCTCCGGCTCCGCGAGCAACCGGTTCACAGCAGCAGCGAAATCGGACGCGAACCGCTTCGGATCCAGCGGAGTTCCCGTGCCGTCCTGCTCCTGCTCGACCGGCACCAGCAGTCCCGTCACCCCGTCGGCCACCACCTCGGGTATCCCCCCGGTGGCGGTGGCCACCACGGCCGTACCGCAGGCCATCGCCTCCAGATTGACGATGCCCATCGGTTCGTACAGCGAAGGACAGACGAACACCGAGGCGTGGGTGAGCAGTTGACGCAGCGAGTCGGCATCCAGCATGCCGTCGATGCGGAAGACACCCCCTCTGATCCGCCGCAGCTCGTCGACCAGCGCGGCCGTCTCCGCCGCGATCTCCGGGGTGTCGGGCCGGCCGCAGCACAGCACCAGCTGCGCCGCCGGGTCCAGCTCGAAGGCGGCCCGCAGCAGGTGGGGCAGTCCCTTCTGCCGGGTCACGCGCCCCACGAACAGCACGAGCGGACGGTCCGGGTCGATGCCGTACCGCTCCAGCGCGGCCGTGCCCGTGTCGGGCCGGTGCACCTCGGTGTCGATGCCGTTGTGCACGACGTGCACCCGCTCGGGATCGACGTCCGGATACACGCGCAGAACGTCCTCGCGCATGCCGTGCGACACGGCGATCACCGCGTCCGCCGCCGTGACGGCGGTGCGCTCCACCAGCGAGGAGAGCCGGTAGCCGCCGCCCAGCTGCTCCGCCTTCCACGGCCGCAGCGGCTCCAGGCTGTGCGTGGTCACCACGTGCGGAATGCCGTACAGCGTCCGGGCCAGATGGCCCGCGGAGTTGGCGTACCAGGTGTGGCTGTGCACCAGGTCCGCGCCCTCGCATCCGGCGCCCATCTCGACGTTCGTGGCGAGGGTGCGCAGCACGGGGTGGGCGCCGTCCGCCAGGTGCGGCTCCCGGTACGCGGACACCCCCGCCTCCGGGCGGGGCTCGCCGAAGCAGCGCACCCGCAGGTCCACCAGGGTGCGCAGCTGCCGGGCCAGTTCCGTGACGTGCACGCCGGCGCCGCCGTAGACGGCGGGCGGGAATTCCTTGGTGAGCAGATCCACGCGTGTGTTCATCCGTACTTCCTGACGTCTACGGCCGCGAGCGGCGGGATTCCGTGCATGCCGGGGCCCGATCCCCGGCGTCCTACTGCGTTCTCCTGCGTTCTCCTGCGTTCTCCGGCGGTCTCCGGTGGGGGAAGCAGGGGGTGGAGCGCGGGGAGCGGCATGCCTGTGCCCGGTCTGACCAGGGAATCCGCGACCCCGCTACGGCGGGGTGGAAGAGCGGGGACCGCGGACCCCGATGTCCACGCTAGGACGAGAAGGGTGTGACGCATGTCACGGCACCTGAGAGGGAATTGCTGGGTTCATGACAGACGAAGCAAGAACGAGCAACGCACCGGACCACCTGTCGGACGAGGAGCGCCTGGCCCAGCTCGGCTACACCCAGGTCCTGGCCCGCCGCATGTCGGCCTTCTCGAACTACGCGGTCTCCTTCACGATCATCTCGGTCCTGTCCGGCTGCCTCACCCTCTACCTCTTCGGCATGACCACCGGCGGCCCCGCCGTCATCACCTGGGGCTGGGTGGCCGTCGGCCTGATGACCCTGTTCGTGGGCCTCTCGATGGCCGAGATCTGCTCGGCCTATCCCACCTCCGCGGGCCTGTACTTCTGGGCCCACCGCCTCGCGCCACCGCGCTCGGCGGCGGCCTGGGCGTGGTTCACGGGCTGGTTCAACGTGCTGGGCCAGGTGGCGGTGACAGCCGGCATCGACTTCGGCGCGGCGTCCTTCCTGGGCGCGTACCTGAACCTGCAGTTCGACTTCGAGGTCACGCCGGGCCGTACGGTCCTGCTGTTCGCGGGGATCCTGGTCCTGCACGGCCTCCTGAACACCTTCGGCGTCCGCATCGTCGCCTTCCTCAACGACGTGAGCGTGTGGTGGCACGTCCTGGGTGTCGCGGTGATCGTCGGCGCGCTGGCCGTCGTCCCCGACCACCACCAGTCGGCGACGTTCGTCTTCACGAAGTTCGTGAACACCACGGGCTGGGGCAGCGGCCTCTACGTGGTCCTCCTGGGCCTCCTCATGGCCCAGTACACCTTCACGGGCTACGACGCCTCGGCCCACATGACGGAGGAGACCCACGACGCGTCGACGGCGGGCCCGAAGGGCATCGTCCGCTCGATCTGGACGTCCTGGATAGCCGGCTTCGTCCTGCTGCTCGGCTTCACCTTCGCCATCCAGTCCTACGACAAGGAGCTGACGTCCCCGACCGGCGCACCCCCCGCCCAGATCCTCCTGGACGCACTGGGCGCGACGACAGGCAAACTGCTGCTCCTGGTGGTGATCGGCGCCCAGCTCTTCTGCGGAATGGCCTCGGTCACCGCCAACAGCCGCATGATCTACGCCTTCTCCCGCGACGGCGCGCTGCCCTTCTCGCACCTCTGGCACACGGTCAGCCCCCGCACCCGCACCCCCGTCGCAGCGGTCTGGCTGGCCGCGTTCAGCGCCCTCGCCCTGGGCCTCCCCTACCTCATCAACTCGACCGCCTACGCGGCGGTGACCTCGATCGCGGTGATCGGCCTCTACATCGCCTACGTCGTCCCGACCTACCTCCGCGTCCGCAAGGGCGAGGCCTTCGACCGGGGCCCATGGCACCTCGGCCGCTGGTCGATCCCGATCGGCCTGGTCTCCATCACCTGGGTCGCCCTGATCACGATCCTCTTCATGCTCCCCCAGGTCTCCCCGGTCACCTGGAAGACCTTCAACTACGCCCCGATCGCCGTCCTGACCGTCCTGGGCTTCGCCACCACCTGGTGGCTGGCCTCGGCCCGCCACTGGTTCCTGAACCCGGCCCACACCTCGTCTCCCGAGCTGGTCGAAAAGTAACCACACCCACCCGCACCACCCGCCCGACGCGGCCGAGTCCCCGATACTCGATCGGAGACACGGCCACGTCCGGCTATGCTCGGACACGCAACCTCGCCCGGGCCCTTAGCTCAATTGGCAGAGCAGTGGACTTTTAATCCATTGGTTGTGGGTTCGAGTCCCACAGGGCCTACCGGAGAGCCCCAGTTCAGAGACAGTCTGAGCTGGGGCTTCGGTGTGTTTCGAGGGCTCGGTGATCGTTAGCTCGCCCCATGCTCGCCCGAAGTGCAGACGATCACGCGTGCGGAGCGCCGAGCGCAGCCCTGCCCCAGCGGCGGCGCGGGCAACGGGAGCCCAAATATCTGTCTATGACGCCTCTACGTCTTGATCACGGATAGTGACCTCACTCCAATGGCTACTTGATCGGGCGCCTATGGCCGCTCGGGTGTGCAGTGACAGTGGGGCGGCGCGTCGCAGAGCGAGAGGTGATCAAGTTGGATGGATCACGATGGATGAAGGGCGTCAGTGTCTTCTTGGCCACCGGGCTCTTGGTGCTCTTCGGAATCATCGTCTGGGTCACGCTGCAGACCTATGACAGCCCGCCGCGGCTCTCGGACCCAGCGCCTACCGTCGTGCCTACGACCCGGCAAGATGGCACATTGCCGCAGCAATACCGCGCCGCCTACGATCCGAACGCTCGCCTGCTCGGTGTCCTCGCCATCGTGACGCCCTTGCTGACTACGATCGTTGGCTTCTTCTTTGGCCAGCGCGCTGGCGCGGCCCGCGGCGAGGCGGCTGCGTCGGAGTCCCGCAAGAAGCAGGAGCGGATCGCCAGGGTGCTGGCGGAGACCGAACACAAGGATGCCCTGCAAGTACTCAGCCAACAGGGGTTGATCGCGCCTACCCCAATGCCAAGAGGTGGCAATGGCGGCGCGAACGGAGGCGGTGAGCCTGGCGGTACGGCTCCTGGTATTGATCAACCAGGGCCGGATGACCATCCCGCAGGCGAGCCTCCCACCCCGCCACCGCCGGGTACCTCAAACGAGCCGCCGAAGAAGTAGGCCAGCCGCATGGAGCGGCCCCGGCCGGCGAGCTGCCGACCGGGGCCGCGGGTCGATCCACTCGGACATACGGCCTCCGATCACGCTTGGGCGCGGGCCTGGACGATGAGCGTGCCGATGGTCCGGTTGCCCGGGGGAGCGGGCAACACGGCGGTCTGGGCATCGGTGTAGCCGTGCTCTTTCAGTAGCCGCTCCCACACGTCCGGCTCGTAGTCCCACCGCTTCACCACGAGCGGGTCCTCGTCCGCCTCACGTGGGATGTAGGACGCCTGGCAGCCGTAGCAGCCCTCGACCGGCGGCCGCTGGGAGAACACGAGCCGGCCGCCCGGGTGCAGCCGCTCACGGATGGCGGGCAGCAGCAGCGCCGGGTCGGTGAACCACAGGGCGCCATACACCGAGTACACGGCGGCGAAGCCTTCGCGGTCCTGCCGCAGGAAGCTGGCCGCGTCCGTCTGTAGAAGCTCCAGCCCCGGCGTCTGCCCCCACCGCTCGCGCGCGGCGGTCAACTGCTTGGGCGAGACGTCCACGCCAACGGCCCGCATGCCTGTGGCGGCCAGGTGCGCGGCGTTCCCGCCTTTCCCGCAGCCGAGATCCAGTACGCGGGCACCACCCGCCACGTCGAGGAGTTCGGCCCCCGGACCGTGGTCCTCGTACTGGGTCCAGTTGAACCAAGTCGTCTCGCCGCGCCCGTTCACGCGTCGGCGCTCGGGGCGCTGTCGTGAGTAGGTGTCCCAGGCGATCGCCGTATCTGTCACGTGGTGCTCCGCTCATAGGGCCAGCCGCCCGGAACGGGCCGGGCGGCTGGAGTCTTGCACGGTGAGTGGTGCTACTTCTTGCCGCCGCTGTTCGGGCTGTCGCTGCATCCCGCGTGGCACTGCGTGCAGTCGTTCGAGATCGTCGGCCACAGTTCCTCGTCGACCGTGTACCCGGCGGCGGTGATCGCGGCGAGCGTGCGCTCACGGGTTGCCGTGTGGCCTCCGGGCAGCTGCTCGCCCTCGTCGGTCGGGACGTGGTGGACGAAGTGCCCGACGTTCTGCTTGCAGAAGCGGGTGTAGTCGACGGTGTGCAGGATGAACGCGTGCCAGCCGTAGTCGACCAGCTCACTCGGAGACAGCGACTGTCCGGGCTGCCGCCCGGACGCGACGATGAACGCTGCGGCCTGACCGATGATGCGGCGGGCGGTCGTGGCGCTGATCTCCGGGTGGTCGGTGGTGATGCGCCGGGCGAGTCGGTCGGTCACCTCAGGGGTGACCAGGGTGAGCGCGTCGGTGGCACTCACGGGACGCTCTAACGTGACGGTCACGTCTACCTCCTGTTATGGATGAGCGCCCTCGAGGTCGAGGGCGTCGCCCCGCACGTCTCCTCGGTGTTGAGGCTGGGAGACGGGCGGGTGATCGTGTGTGTGGGGGGGCCGTGCAGTCCGGGCAGGCGTAGACCTCGATGTCGAGGACGTGGGCGCCGCGCCTGCCGCGGGCGATGCCTGCGCTGGTGCCGCCGCAGTGGACCAGGGATCTGCCGCACCAGCAGCAGGCCCAGCCGGAGTACTGCGCGCGCGTCAGTGCGCTCGCCGGGGGGAGAGGTCGGGTCATCGGTTCGTCCCCAGCTGTGCCCACAGGCCGCACTCGTCTGTGGACAATCCGGTGAGGTCGGCCAGGCCGGACATGATTGCCCAGCCGGGGCCGTGGCTGCTGGTGAGCGGGTCGGGGCCGGTGGCGATGATGCGGATGCGGGCTCCGGCCGTGGACAGGGCCACCTCCACCGCGGCTGCGCCCGAGCTGAGAACTGCGATGAACAGCTCGTTCGCGATGAGCGGGGCGTCGGGGTGGTGCACGCGGCCAGCTACCCAGAGGCGGACGTGGGCGGCCTCGCCGGGTTCCCCCTTGAACGCCTTTTGCCACGTGTGGCCCGTTTCGGGCATGGCTGTACCCCGCAGACGGTGGCTATCTGAGTACGGATATTGCTTATCTGTACTCAGATTGTCGCCGGAGTTGGCACTGGTCAAGGGGGACGGGACAGTATGTGTACTCAGATTGACGCGATCATTCCGAACGGTGGTACGGCAGTGGCACAGCCCGAGTACCTGCGCATCGCCGCTGAGCTGCGGCAGCGCATCGCCTCCGGCCAACTGGCCCCGGGCGACCAGCTCCCCACGCTGCCCGCCCTGTGCGCGACATATGGCGTATCCGGGACCACCATCCGGAACGCACTCCGGCTGCTCGCCACCGAGGGGCTCATCGAGACCCGGGCCCGCGCCGGCACGCGCGTCCGGCCACGGCCGCCGATCCATCGCATGGCCGCCGACCGGTACCGGTCCACGCCGGGCGCCAAGTCCACGCCGTACACCCGGGATCAGGGGATCGGCTGGTCCGAGTACCGGCTCGACAAGCGGTTCGAGAAGGTGCAGGCCGACGCCGAGCTGGCCGCCCTGTTCGACGGCGAGGTCGGCGAGCGGCTGCTGGCCCGGCACTTCGTGTTCTACGACAACGACCAGCCCACCCAGATGTCGACCAGCTACGTCCGCTGGTCCGACGTCGCAGGCACACCGGTCGCCGACCCCATCAACGAGCCCTGGCCCGGCGGCACCCGAGCACAGCTGGCGACGCTCGGCATCCACGTCACCGCGATCACAGAGTCGTTCACCGCGGGCATGCCAAACGAGCTGGAGGCGGCGACGCTCCGCATCGGCGCCGGCGTCCCGGTCCTGCGCTACACCCGCAAGCACATCGCCGACACCGGCCGCGTCGTCGAGGTCGCCCACCCCATCGTGCGCCGTGGCGATACCACGATCGTGGACTTCCGCATCGAGTTGGATGGCTGATCCGTAGACGCACGGCCTGGCGGGCGTCACAGTTATCCCACGCCTGCCACACATCAGCCGAACATGCGGCCGCCTGCTAGGGACGACCCGTGCGCCTCAGGAACTCGCTGCTGATTGCTGCGCTTGTCGTCACTCCTATCTCTGCCTGCTCCGAGGAAGAGGCCCTGCCGGGACCGATATCGAGCGAGGCTGGGCACACCTACTCGCCTGAGCAGGGCGCCTACCTCAATGCGGTCCGCGACCTGGATTGGCCGGCAGGGATGACCGAGAGGGACGCCCTGTTCGCGGCGCTGGATGTGTGCGGAGAAGAGAAGAACGGCAACTCCGATCCGGCGTGGCTCGCCCATAAGGCCTCTGAGGACTTTGGCCTTGAGGCCAGCGACGCCGTCCAGGTGGTGACCGCGGCGGACGTGACCTTCTGCATCCCGTACCAGGGGGCCACCCCCTGATCCCGAACGCACGAAAGCGGGCCCGCCCTCCCACCCTTTGAGCTGGGGTGTTGCAACGACCGCTAGAACTCAAGCTGGGGGAGAGCGGGGCCGCGTGGCATCAGCGCATGAGGAACCGTGCGAGGACAACACCGCCGGCCGCGCCGAGGACAGCGGCGCCACTGGCCGCCCGCCACACGGTGTGCTCCCTTGGCGATGCCATCGCCTCGCAAGCACGCCCAGGCCCGGTGGTTCGACATTGACGCCACCCCCGAGGCGTTCGTCGACACCAATGCCTGGGCTCTGCGCAGGTATCTGGCAGGTGGCACTCAGGCGTCGATGGACGGCTGGAATCAGGGCGCCGTGAGCCTCGTATATCGGCGCGTTCATGCGAGTGGCCGAGCTCGCGCAGGGCGTGCGCGGCAGGAGCGGAAGTGCGACGGCGCACTTTGCTCGGGGAAAGAGAAAGAATGCGTGCCGGTGCAATTTTGTGGCCTTGGGTGTTGGTGATGCAACAACAGGCCAGTCGCTCGTACCGGTCATTTTTCGACGGGCGCGCAATATGTGGAGAGCCTCGGTGGATACGGTGAGGGCGCACGACGCGACTCCGTATCGCGAGGTCTCTCATGACACCTTTTTTCGCGCTGGCCACAAGCCTGATGTGGGGACTGGCTGATTTCGGCGGCGGATTGCTCACCCGGCGCATGCCGGCCCCGATCGTGCTTCTTTTCTCACAGTTTCTGGCCGCCTGCGCGCTGGGCTCGATCGTGGTCGTCACGCATGGCTGGGAGCAGGCAGGACCGTGGCTGAAGTACGCGATCGCCGCCGGTGTGGCCGGGCCCGCCGGACAGTTCGCCTTCTACAAGGCCCTCGCGCTCGGCCCCATGGGTGTCGTCTCGCCGCTCACCGCGCTCGGTGCCGTGGCGGTACCCGTCGGCCTGGGCCTGTTCCTCGGGGAGCAGCCCGCGATGTCGCAGCTGGCGGGCATACTGGCCGCGGTGGCCGGTGTCGTCCTGGCGACCGGTCCGGCCGCCGGCCTGGCGCCGGTGCGGCGTCAGACGCTGTTGCTCACTCTGGTGGCCGCGGCAGGGATCGGAGCGGTGATAGCGCTGATCGCCGCGGCTGCGGCGAAGACCATGACCGGGCTCCTGCTGGGACTGTTCGTGCAGCGCTCGTGCAATGCGGTGCTGTGGGCCGGCGCCGTCGGCGTGGCGGTGCGGCGCGGGCGTGCCATGCTGCCGGTCGAGGGGTGGGGCGCGATCCGTTCCTCGCTTCCCGTGCTCGCCTTCATCGGGCTGGTGGATGTGGCCGCCAACGCCACCTACAGCCTGGCCGCCCACCACGGGCCGATCGCGGTCGCCGCTGTTCTTTCGTCCCTTTATCCGGCGGTTACCGCCGTGGCCGCGCGCGGTTTTCTGCGGGAGAAGTTACTGAGGATTCAGGCGGTGGGTGTGGGGCTTGCCTTATTAGGCACCATGCTTTTGGCCATGATGTAGGGTTTTCGGTCATTGTCCTGCGTGGCATGAATTCCCTGGTTGTCGATGGCTGCATATGGAAAGGATGCACTCGGCAGCGGGTACAACCGCGTCGAGCTGTATCGGAGTCCGCATGGGGATGATCGAGAGCAACGGTGAGACCGGGCTCGATCTTCGAGGTAGCTTTTCCGAGTTGGGGCTGGTCCCCGGAATTGTTGCGGACGGAATTGTTCCGTCCCGCCTGATCGCTGACCTTGCACATATGTCGGGGACAGGTTCCGTGTCGGGAAAGACCGACATCACCAATCACGTCGAGAGCGTCTTCGAGGGCTGGGACGGCAGCGGCTGGCCTTCTTCGTACTTCGACCGCGTGGCTCGGGCCCGGCATCCCGCCGTCGAGGAATGGGAGGCGCTCGCCCGCCGGCTGGTCGCGTCCGTGGCCGATGCCCGTACCGCCGAAGCGGCGTGCACGGCCTCCGGGCACCGGTTCACCCAGGCGGTCGTCAGGTCGGCGACACAGGGCGTCGAATGGCACTTCGACTCGGCCTGCCTCGAATACGAGGGGACGGAGCTCGATCTGGGGCGGGGGGCCCGGCAGTACTCCGTCATCACCTACCTCAACACCCCCGAGCAGGGTGAACTCGAGGTGGCAGCCTGGCGGCCCGCGCTCGCGGGGGCGCATCCGCAGCGCTCGTACCCCATCGACGAGGCGTTGTTCGCCTCGGCCGAGCGCACCCGCGTGCGGCCGGTCACCGGGCGGACCGTCGTCATGTCCTCGGAGTTCGCGCACCGGGTTCTGCCGACCCCGGCCCCACGGAAGTTCATCACGATGTTCGTCGCCGTGAGCGAGGACGGCGACCGGGCTGTCTCCTTCGGCTAGGGACCACGAACTCCACAAGGAGGAACGACGCATGGACGTACTGCGGGGCGTCAAAGGGATCCTCGCCTCGGAACTGCAGGTCGAAGTGCCGGCCGAGAAGATGCAGCCGGTGGACAGCCTCCGTGACCACTACGGCCTCGACTCGGTCGGCTTCGTGGAACTGCGGGTGCAGTGCGAGGAGATGTTCGGCGTCGCCATCGACGACGACGACTTCGAGCAGTTCGAGACGCTGGGCGCAGTCGTCTCCCTCGTGGAGCGGCTACGGCGGGAGAGGGGCGCCGGGGAATGACGCACGGCTCCGTGCCGGCCGCCGCACCACGCACACACCTCGCCGAAGCCGACGTCCAGCGCCTTCTGGCGTCCCGGGCGACCCACCTCAGCCACTACGGCCACAGCCGGCTGCCGTTCGCCTTCGTCGCCGGCCACGGCATCGAGATCGACGCCGTGGACCTCCGTGCGGGCCGCACCGGCCGGGAACTGCGGCTGCTCGACGCGAGCGGCGGCTACGCCAGCGCCCCGCTGGGCGTCGGCCACGAGGTCGTGCGGGGGGCGCTGAGCCGCGGGGCCGGCCTCGGCCATGCCACCGACGAGGTCGGCTCGCTGGAGCGCGCCCTGCTCCTCGACCGGCTCTTCGGCCCGGAGGGCCTGTGGCGGGCGCACTTCCCGCCCGGCGACTACCACGTCAGCGGCCGCAACTCGGGCTCGGAGGGCCTGGAACTCGCGCTCCGGCTGGTCCTGGAGTCGCGCTTCGACGCCCGTCGGCTCCGCCTTCGCCAGGGCGGGGAGCGACGCGACACGATCCTCGCCTTCACCGGGGCATGGCACGGCTGGACCGACGGCCTGGTACCGCTGCTGAACCGCCGTCACTTCCGTGTCGGGCTGCCGGTTCCCGAGCCCCAGCAGTCGTACGGCATCGGCGTGCAGCACATCCCCTTCGGCGACGTACAGGCCCTGGAGGAGTACTTCGCCGACCGGGGCGACCGGCTCCTCGCCGTGTTCGCGGAGCCCGTCCAGGGGGACGCCGGCATCCTGGTCCCGCCGGCCGGATATCTCAGGCGTCTGTCGGAGCTGTGCGCCACGCGGGGCGCGCTGCTCGTCGCCGACGAGGTCCTCACCTTCGCCCGGACCGGGCGGTTCTTCGCCATGTACGACGACGGTCCCGTGCCGACGGACATCACGGTGATCGGCAAGTACCTGGGCATGGGTGCCCTCTCCACCTCCATGGTCATCGCCCGGCGGGAGCTGGGGGTGCGCAGCTCCGGCGCCGTCGCCACCTCCGACCTGCGCCCCCTGACCTGCGCCGTGATCGGGGACGGGCTCGGCCATCTGGTGCGGCACGGGCTGGTCGAGGGCGCCCGGGACCTCGGCGCCCGGCTGCGACGGCGGCTCACCGCCGAACTCGTCGAGCGGTTCCCGGAGACGTACCACGAGGTCCGGGGCGTCGGCGCGATGAACGGCGTCGAGCTCACCGGGCCGGCCGCCGCGCGGCTCCGGGCCCTGCGCGAGCACCTGATCGGGGCGGGCGTCTACGTCGAGTTCATGGCGGGAGCCGGCCGCCGGACCGGCCGGCGGTATGTGCACCCGACCCTCCGGCTGGCCCCGGCGCTGGTCACCACACCGGAGCAGGCCGACGAGATCGTGGACAGGCTGCGGGCCGGCACCCAGTCCTTCCTGGCGGACACATGACCCCGACCCCGTGCACCGACGCGTCCCGGCCTGCCGGCCCGGCGGGCGGCCCGTACCGCACGCGGGTCGAGCACGTCGACACGGACGCCACGGGCATCGTCCACTTCTCCCGCTTCACCTCGCTGCTGGAGACGGCCGGCCTGGAGTTCCTCGAAGCGCACGGGGCGGGGCTGACCGCCTTCGAGGAGGCCGGCGTCCGGCTGGTGGTCACCGACCTGCACGTCTCCTACGCCCGCAGCGCCGTCTACCGCGATCTGATCGTGGGTCACGCTCGTGTGGCCCACGTCGGCGGCGCCCGGTTCCGCGTCGCCGTGGACCTGTCCCGGGAGGAGCACGACGGCGCCCTGACGCGGCTGGCTTCCGGGACTCTCACCTTCGCCTCCGTGGGCCTGGTCGCGGGGCGGGCGGTCCCTCTGCCACGCGGCCGACGGCTCGCTCTGAAAGGAATCGCCACCCATGAGTGAGAGCACGAGCGAGAAACGCACCGAGCGGGCCCTGGGCACCTCCGCCATCAAGGAGCTGGTGCGGGGCCGCCACCCACGGCTCTTCATCGACCGCGTCGTCGATCACGAACCGGGCGTGTTCCTCAAGAGCCTGATGGCCGTCTCCAGCCAGCTCGACGTGATGGTCGGGCACCTTCCCGAACGCGACCTGTTCCCCGGCGTGTTCCTGCCCGGCAGCCACCTGATGCAGGCGTTCGCCCAGTCGGGTGTGATCCTCTACCAGCTGAGCGCACCGCCCCTGCGCGACGACGAGGTCACGCTGGTCGGCTCGGTCAAGGCACGGTTCAGGAGCGTCGTGGTGCCCGGGGACCTGGTCGTCTTCGACGTGCGCGCCGACAGCCTCCGCGGCCATGTGTTCCTCTTCTCGTCCTCGGTGACCGTCGACGGGCGGTCCGTCGCCTCCTTCCGCGGCACGATGAGCCGGGCCAGGCTGGACACGATGGGGGAACAGCTGTGGTGAGCGCGCCGGCCGGCCTCCCGGTGATCACCGGAATGGCCTGGACGACGCCGCTCGGCGACGGGCTGGACGAGGTCTGGGACCGGCTGTGCGCGGGGGAGACCGCCGTCGCCCCACTGGCCTCGCCGCACCGGTTGCGCGGGACGCTGGCAGCCGTCGTACCGTCCGTGCCGTACGACGCGGAGCCCGAACAGCGGCAGCGGGAACTCGCCGTACGGACCCTGCGTGCCGCGTTCGCCGACGCGGGCCTGGCCACCGACGACCCGGGCGTGACCCTGGTGACGGGGACCAGCTACGGCGGACACCTCGACGCTCCCGGAGCCGGAGCGCTGTCGGCCTGGGCGGAGCACGCGGCGCGGAGCATCGGTCACCCCGGCCGCCCGGTGTGCGTGACGACGGCCTGTTCCGCCGGATCGGACAGCCTGGGCGTCGCCCACGCCCTCATCCGTTCCGGCGTGAGCCGCGTCTGCGTGGCGGGCGGTGCCGACGTGGTCTCCGAAGCCAAGCGGCTGGGGCACTCGGCGCTCGGCACGATGAGCCGCACCGGCCTGCGCGCCTTCGACCGCGACCACGACGGCATGGTGCTCGGGGAGGGCGCCGCCTTTCTCGTCCTGGAGCATCCCGCCTCGGCCCGCGCCCGGGGCGCCCGGATCCATGCCACGCTGAGCGGCACGGGAGCCGCCAACGACGCGTTCGCCCTGACCGCGCCCGATCCGTCCGGTCACAGCGTCGTGGCCTGCGTGCGCCGCTGTCTGGCCGAGGCGGGCGTCGGCACCGGGCGGATCGGCGCGGTCTGTGTGCACGGCACCGGCACACCACGCGGTGACGAGGCGGAGGCCCACGCGCTGGCCCGGATCTTCGCCGAGGAGGCTCCCGGGCCCCTGCTGTTCGGCACCAAGGGCGCCCTGGGGCACAGCCTCGGTGCGACCGGCGCCATCGAGGCGGTGGCGACGGTGCTCGCGCTCGGGCGGGGAAAGGTGCCGCCGCTCGCCGGCCTCGGCTCACCACCCGCCGACGCGCCTCTCCGGTTCGCCGTCGACTCCCCCGGGGAGCACGCGGGAGACGCGGCCATCAGCCTCACCCTCGGCTTCGGGGGGTTCGACACCTGCCTGCTGTTCACCGCGCCGGACAAGGAAGAAGGGGCCGAGGAAGAAGAGGCCGAGGAAGAAGAGGCCGAGGAAGAAGGGGCCGAAGAAGGGGACGTGGAAGGGGACATGGAAGGCGGGACTTCATGACGGCGGCGGGCGGCAGCCGTACCCCATGCCCGGCACCCACCGCCGCCGTCCTCGGCACGGCCGAGCTGACCGTGGACGACCCGCGGCAGTGCGCGGACGACCGGCCCTCGTTCTACGCCGATCCCGTCGCCTGGCTGCTGACCGCCGCGGTCGGGCGGACGCTGGAGGCGGCGGGCGCCGTGCAGCAGGACGTCCTGCGCGCGCACGACGAGGTCGGTGTCATCGCCGTGAGCGAGAACGGCACGGCGCCCACGATGGCGGGGATCGCCCGTACGGCCGCGCGCTCGCGGGTCTCACCGCTGCGGTTCGCCGGGGCCAACCCCAGTCTGCTCGCGGGCCTGCCGTGCCTGCGCTGGACGTTCCGGGGGCCCTCGCTCGTCCTGGCGATGCCGCCGTCCGCCGCCGCGGACATCGCGCTCACCGTCGCGGACCACTGGCTGCGCTCCGGCCACGCCCGTTACGTCGTCTGCGCCGCGCACGCCGTCCGGGACGGCAGGCACGAGGCTCGCGGTGTCGTCCTGGGCCGCCCCGGCACGCCGGAGCCCGAGGCCGCCGCCCCTTCCGCCCGGGCCCTGCTGGCCGGAACCGGGGACCGCCCGACGCTCGCGAAGGAGCGCGCATGACGCGGCACGCCGCCTCCCCCGGCGACGCGGGTCACCAGCTGGACGGGGCACGCGTCGCCGCCTGGCTCGACCGCTGCGCCGATGTCCGCCCCTCGCCCGGCCTGCCCCCGCTCGACGACACGCTCGGCGACCTGGCCGGCCTCGGCCTGGCGCCGGGCAGCGTGGTCATCGTCGCGATGAGCGGCTCCCTGGCCATGGTCCAGGTGTACCTCTCCACGCTGCTCGCGGGGCTGGTGCCGCTCGCCATGGCACCGGCGACCCCCTCGGCCAGGGTCCGTGGGCTGGCCCACCGCTTCGAAGCGGCCGCGGTGGTGGGCCCCCGCGTCGAACCCGGGCTCTACGGTGCCCGCGGCGTCCATCGTGTGGGCGCGGCCCAGGCCGTCGTGCTGGACGGCGGGACGCCACGGCACCGCTCCGGCGAGGTGCTGATCGCGACCTCCGGCACGTCCGGCATGTTCAGCGCCTGCCTGCACCGGGTCGACTCCCTGCTGCGCAACGCACACCGTCACGCCGTCTCCGTGGGACTGACCGGCTCCGACACCGTGCTCGTGAGCCTGCCGCCGTACTACTCCTACGCCCTGGTCGCGCAGGTGCTCGCGGCGTACCTCACGGGAGCGCGGCTGGTGGTGGCGGGACCTCCCTTCACTCCGTCCTCCTATGCGGCGGCACTGCGGCGGCACGACGTCACCCACTCCTCGGTCACCCCGTCGCTGGTGCGCCGCCTGCTGGCCCTGCCCGACGACATGCCCAAGGGGCTGCGGGCGCTGACGGTGGGCGGCGACCACCTCGACGCGGACGCGGTGGCCGCCCTGCTGCGCCGGAGGCCGGGCGGGGAGCTGTACGTCACCTACGGCCTGACCGAGGCCGGGCCGAGAGTCTCCACCCTCGCCGCGCACGCGGAGCCGGCGCACCGGTTCGCCTCCGTCGGCCGCCCGCTGCCCGGTGTGCGCGCCGCCCTGCGCCCGCCCCTCGGTGCGGACGGCACGGGCGAACTGCTGGTGGCCTCCGACACCGTGCTGCTCGCCAAGATCGGCGAGACGGATCGCTCGCCCCGCCGCACCCTGGTGGCGCCGGGAACGGTCGCCACGGCGGATCTCTTCCGCATCGACGACGGGTATCTGTACTTCCAGGGCCGGGTGTCCGATTTCGTCGTGGTGCGCGGCGAGAAGGTGTCCCTGCAGACGGTGCGCCAGGCGGTGCACACGGTCCCCGGCGTCGTGCACTGTGCGCCGGTCCTGTCCTTGGCGGACGACGGCGACGTGGCCCTGGACCTCGACGTCACGGTGACCGACCCCCGCCTGGAAACCGAGGGGGTCATCCGGCATGCGCTGAAGACCGTGCTGCTGCCGGCGGAGCGTCCTCGCTCCATCCGTGTCACGGCGGTCGACCAGACCGTCTTCCGCAAGTGACCCGTCGATCGTTGGAACAGGTCCGTGGAACAGGTTCGTGGAACAGGGGGGAGACCGCGATGCGTCTGGGGTGCGATCTGCCGCACCGCGCCGACCCCGGCGAGATCCGGGCCTTCGCGCAGGCCGCGGAGGAGATCGGCTACGACCATCTGTGCATACCCGAACGGATCGTCTCGTCCGACCGGACAGCGCCGGCCGAGGGCTCGTACGAGATGTTCACACTGCTCGGTTTCCTGAGCGGGATCACCTCGCGTCTGGAACTGGCGAGTTCGATGCTGCTGCTGCCGGTGCGGCCGGCGGCCCTGGCGGCCAAGCAGGCCGCAGAGATCGACCTGCTCAGCGGGGAGCGGCTGCGGCTGGGCGTGGCCGTCGGCTGGCACACCGGTGAGATACGGGCGCTGGGGGTGGAGCCGCGGCTGCGCGGCGAGCTGTTCGAGGAGCAGGTCCGGGCCATGCGGATGCTCTGGACGCAGGACACGGTCGATGTCGCCGGGCGGCATGTCCGGCTGACCCAAGCGGCCCTGTCCCCTCGCCCGCGGCGCGCGGTCCCGGTGTGGATGGGCGGCGGCACGGTCCGTTCCCGGGGCGTACCGCCCGAGCGGGCGCTGCGCCGCATCTCCCGGCTCGCCGACGGTTTCACGATGATCGCCTCCCTCGGGAAATGGCCGGACCAGGGCGCCCGGCTCATCGCCGACCTGCTGCGGCGGGTTGAGCTGGCCGGGCGGGAGCCGTCGGCGTTCGGCGTCGAGGCGCGCCTGCTCGCGCATCTCACTCACCGCGACGCCTGGTGGGACGCGGGCTACCGTTGGAAAAGAGCCGGGGCGACCCATGTGACGGTGAGCGGCAGCCGTGCCCCGGCCTCGGGTATCGACCAGCACATCGCGCTGATCACGGACGCCTACACCGCTCTTCGCCCCCTGCGTGACCTCGCCGGCGACTGACCGTCGGCTCGACCCGGTCGACCCCATCACCGGACCAGGAGGCTGCGTGAAGACTCACTCCCACGAGGCCGGCCCCGCCCCGCTGCGCAGTGCCCTCGGCACCCGGCAGATGACCATGATCGCCATCGGCGGCGTCATCGGCGCGGGGCTGTTCGTCGGCAGCGGCAAGGCCGTCCGTCAGGCGGGCCCAGCGGTGATCATCGCCTACGCGGGGGTCGGGGTCCTGGTCGTATTAGTCATGCGCATGCTCGGGGAATTATCAGTGGCGCAACCCGAGACGGGGTCGTTCTCCACCTACGCGGGCCGCGAGCTGGGCCCCTGGGCCGGTCTCTCGATCGGCTGGCTGTACGCCTACTACTGGTGTGTGGTCATCGGGTTCGAGGCGGTCACGTCCGGTTTCCTCGTCCACCAGTTCATACCCGCCGTGCCGACGTGGCTCGCCGCCCTGGCCGTGCTGAGCGCGCTCATGGCCGTGAACTTCTGCCGCGTGGAGTCCTTCGGCACCTTCGAGGTCTGGTTCGCCATGGTCAAGGTGGTGGCCATCGTGGCATTCCTGCTGCTGGGGTGGCCGTCATCCTGGGGCTGCTGCCCCAGCGGCCGGCCCCCGGGCTGACGAATCTCACCGGCCGTGGTGGGTTCGCCCCGAACGGCTGGGTCCCCGTCCTGCAGGCTTCGCTGGTCGTCGTGTTCTCGTACTTCGGCACCGAGGCCATCACCATCGCAGCCGGTGAGGCGCAGCGCCCGGCCGACGCGGTCCGTGCCGGGATCCGCAGCGTGATCTGGCGCATCCTGCTGTTCTACGTCGGCGCGCTGGCCGTCATCGTCACCCTGCTGCCCTGGAACGCCGCGAAGGTGACCAGGAGCCCCTTCGTCGCCGTCCTGGACACCATCGGCATCCCGTACGCGGCGACGGTCATGAACGCGGTCCTGCTGACGGCAGTGCTCTCCTGTCTGAACTCTGGCCTCTACACCTCCTCGCGCATGCTCTACAGCCTGGCCCGCCGGGGCGAGGCCCCCCCGGATCCTGGGCGGTACGGCGCCCAACGGGTCGCCGGTCGCCGCCGTGCTGCTGGCATCGAGCGTCGGGCTCGGCACCGTGGTGGCCAACTACTTCGTGCCCACCGGAGCCGTACTGGAGTTCCTCCTGAGCTCCTCCGGTTCCCTCGCCATGGTGATCTACCTCAGCGTCACCGTCACCCATCTGCGGGCCCGGGCCCGGCTGGAGCGGGAGTGCTCCGAGCGGCTCACCGTGCGCATGTGGTGGTACCCCTACCTCGACGTCCTCGTTCTGGTGGTGCTGCTCGCCATGGTCGCAGGCATGGCGCTGCACACGGAGACCCGACGCTCACTGGCCCTGACGCTGCTGGTCACCGTGGTCGCGGTGGCCGCGGGAGTGCTGAGCACGCGCCGGAGCGCCCTGCGCGCCGGGGCACCGGGCCGGGTCACGGCCTCCGCCCCCGGGACCGGCCGGTCCCGCGCCGAGCCGCGCGGCGACGACAGCCGGCTCACCTGAACGAAGTACCTCAGATGAAAGAAGTACCTCAGATGAACGAAGTACCTCAGATGAACGAAGTACCTCAGATGAACGAAGTACCTCAGACGTGACCGCGAGCGGCCTGCACCAGAGCCCGGAACAGGGCCTGCTGCGCCGGATCCCGCCGTTCCGTGTCCTCGGGATGCCACTGCACCGCCACCATCCATCCGGGCGCGCCGGACCTCTCGAACGCCTCGACGGTCCCGTCGCCCGCGCGTGCGGTGACGGTCAGCCCCGCCCCCAGCCGGGCCACGCGCTGATGGTGGTAGCAGGAAACGTCCATCTTCTCTGCGCCGGTCGCCCGCGCGAGCAGCGAGCCGGGAGCCGGCACCACCCGGTGCGTGGAGCGGTGATCACCCCCAGGACCGCCCATGTCCTGGTCCAGGGTCCCGCCGAGCACGGTGTTGACCACGTGCAGCCCGCGGCAGACGGCGAGCATCGGAAGCCCGGTTTCCAGGCAGTGCCGGGCGACGGCCAGATCGAAGGCGTCCTGTTCCAGGTCGTCGTCCAGCGCGCCGGTGCGTTCCTCGCCGTAGAGGTGGGGGGCGAGGTCCCCGCCGCCGGGAAGCAGAACGCCGTCGAACCGGGCGAGCCGGGCGGCAGCGTCGGCGGGCTCCGCGGGATGCACGGTGACCGGCTCACCGCCCGCCCGGTAGACGGCCTCCACCAGCGCTCGCGCAGTGACCTCGGCGGCGAACCGCAGACAGGAGGTCCGCTCGGCGAAGCGGGCCGGGACGGCGATCAAGGGGAGCGACGGTGACCTCATCGGCTGCCCTTTCCACGATGTTCCGCGATGTGCGCCTTGGCCCCGAGGCCCATGATGCCCATGGCGGTGCACGTCCGGGGCACGCCACGCGTGAGTGAACGGTCCGGCATCAGAGGCCGGGACCTTCGGAGCCGCTCAGCCCGCCCGGTACGCCCGCAGGAACGCCGCCACCCCGCCCGTGATCAGGCGGTCGGTCTCCTGCTCGGGCAGGGGCAGGACGCCGTAGTGGGTGGACTGGACGAGGGTGTGCGAGGTCAGGGCCGTGAAGTGGCCGGCCGTCAGGGCCGGATCGCCGTGTACGTCGAGCAGGCCGGCCTCGGCCAGGCGGGCCA
Source organism: Streptomyces sp. NPDC031100 (assembly GCF_055570785.1). Classification (NCBI taxonomy): domain Bacteria; kingdom Bacillati; phylum Actinomycetota; class Actinomycetes; order Kitasatosporales; family Streptomycetaceae; genus Streptomyces; species Streptomyces sp. NPDC031100. The sequence continues at coordinate 28,686 of NZ_JBVIGN010000010.1, read as the reverse complement.
TCGCCTCGGTGAGGGCTCGGCCGACCGGTTCCGGGCCCGCTTCGTGCCAGGCCTTCAGGACCTCCCCCGGCACATGGTCGGCCTCGGCGTGGATGTGGCGGACCAGGGCGAAGTGGTTGGGGTAGTCCGCCATCAGGCCGACGAAGGCGCGGGCGAGGGCCACGAGGTCGCGTTCCAGGTCGTCGGGGTGCGGGGGGCGCTCCGGGTCCAGGACGGCGTTGAGGCGGGCCAGTTGGGCGTCCCGGACCTCGCTGGAGGTCCACGTCACCACCGTCTCGAAGAGCTGCGCCTTGCCGCCGGGGAAGTGGTTGTAGAGCGTGCGCGTGGAGACGCCGGCCTCGGCGGCCAGCGCGTCGACCGAGGCACGTGTGTAGCCCTCACGGCCGAAGAGCGTGCAGGACGCGCTCGCGATGGCGATCTGCTTCTCCAGCTTGCGCGGTGAGACCTCGCGCCGCGCCCGTGCCGTCCGGCTCTCGTTGGTTTCGCCCACTCCGGCTCCCTCCTTGACCAGCACTCTACCCGACTTGCAACGCTCGTTGTAATTTTTACAACGAGCGTTGTACTTTGCTGGAGAGGCGACGGCCGCACCGGGCGGCCCAAGTCGCCGTGAGCCCGAAATGGGGGATCCCTGTGTCCGAACGCACCGAAGTCCCGCTCCGTGTCGCCGTGATCGTCGGCAGTGTCCGCGAGGGCCGGCAGGGCCGGGCCGTCACCGAGTGGTTCCTCGGCACCGCCGCCGCCGACGAGGGCCTGGACCTCGACGTCGTCGACCTCGCCGAGGTGGAGCTGCCGCTGGCGATGCCCGGCTGGGGCGGCAGGCCGAGCCCCGAGGCCGTCGCCGCGCTGGAGGACGTCTCGCCCCGGCTTGCCGCCGCGGACGCGTTCGTCGTCGTCACGCCCGAGTACAACCACAGCTTCCCGGCGGCCCTGAAGAACCTCATCGACTGGCACCACGCCCAGTGGCAGGCCAAGCCGGTCGGCTTCGTGTCGTACGGCGGCCTCGGCGGCGGCCTCCGTGCGGTCGAGCAGCTCCGGCTGGTCTTCGCCGAACTGCACGCGGTGACCGTGCGGGACTCGGTCAGCCTGCACGGGCCGTGGTCCGGCCTCGGCGAGGACGGGGAGCCGCGTGACGCGGCCGTGTGCGCGGGCGCCGCCAAGGGCATGCTCGGCCAACTCGCCTGGTGGGGAAGGGCGTTGCGGGTCGCCCGCGCCGACCGTCCCTACGCGGCCTGAGGGCGGGCCGGCCGGATGCGTACCACCGAGTCCGTCGAGGCACCGGCCCGCCCGGTGCCGGTCATGTCCACCGCGCTGCACCGGACCGTGGCCGTCGTCGTCATCGGCTCCATGATGTCGGTGCTCGACATGACGATCGTCAATGTCGCGCTGCGCCGCCTCTCGGAGTCCTTCTCGGCCCCGCTGGAGACCATCCAGTGGACCGCCACCGCCTACACGCTCGCACTCGCCGCGGTCGTTCCCACCGCCGCCTGGGCGATGGCCCGGATCGGCGCCAGGCGCACCTATCTGACCGCGCTCGCCCTGTTCACGCTCGGCTCCCTGCTCGCCGCCTGCGCCTGGGACGCGGGCAGCCTGATCGCCTTCCGTGCGGTCCAGGGGCTGGGCGGCGGGCTGCTGCAGCCGGTCGGCATGACGATGGTGATGCGCGTCGCCGACCGGGACCGGCTCGGCCGCGCCATGGCCGTGGGCGGGCTGCCCATCCTGGTCGGGCCGGTCGCCGGTCCGGTGCTGGGCGGCCGGCTGCTCGACGCGGCCTCATGGCACTGGATCTTCCTGGTCAACCTGCCGGTGGGCCTCCTCGCCCTGACGCTCGCGCTCTGGCTGCTGCCCAGGGACGTGCCGGACCGGACGAGCGCCGCCCGCCTGGACGTCCCCGGGCTGCTGATGCTCTCGCCCGGCCTCGCCCTGCTCCTCTACGGCCTCGCGCGCGGCGGCGAGCGCGGCGACTTCACGGCGCCCGGCGCCCTCCTGCCCACGCTCGCGGGCGCCGCCCTCGTGGCCGGTTTCGTGCGCCGGGCGCTCACGGTCCGCGCCCCGCTGCTGGACCTGCGTCTGCTGCGCGACCGTACGTTCGCCGCCGGCATCGGCACGCTCGCCCTGTTCACCTGCGGCTACTTCGGCTCGATGCTGCTCGGGCCGCTGTACTGGCAGCAGCAGCGGGGGCTGAGCGCGACGGATGCCGGGCTACTGGGCGCACCGGCCGGCCTCGTCGTCGGTACGGCGATGCAGTTCGCGGCGCGGCTGATCGACAGGGCGGCACCGCGCCGGTTCGTCCCGGCCGGGATCGCGCTGGCCGCCCTCGGAATGGCGTCGGTGGGCTGGCAGTCCGGGGTGGCCCAGGTCGCGCCCTGGCGGATCGTCGTCTCGGCCATGGTCATGGGGGCCGGCATCGGCATGGTGCTGATGCCGACGATGACGACCGCGACCCGGGACCTGCCCCCGGAGCGGATGGCCGCGGCGAGCACGGCCCTGAGCATCAACTCCCAGCTGTGGGCATCGGTGGGGACCGCGGTGATCTCGGTGGTGCTGGGTGCGGCGGGCCAGGATCCGGCCGGCTTCCGCGTCACGTACGCGGTGGCGGCGACGCTCCTCGCCCTGGCTCTGCTCCCCGCCCTCGGCCTCCCGGGCCGCCGTCGGCCGTGACGTCAGCCCGCGTGCAGCTCGCTCAACTCCGCGAGCGGCAGCGTGTGCTGGGTCTGCAGGACCTTCGCGCGCAGGTAACGGACGTTGTGGGCCGTGGTGAAGACACCGGTCGGCACCCGGTCCCGTACGACGACGCCGAGCGAGCGCAGCTGCTCCGCCTTGTCGGGGTTGTTGGAGAGGAGGTCCAGCTCCCCGATGCCGAGGGCGCGCAGCATCTGCGCGGCGGCCGTGTAGTCGCGGGCGTCCTCCGGGAGGCCGAGCGCGGCGTTCGCCTCGTAGGTGTCGAGGCCCTGGTCCTGGAGGGCGTAGGCGTCGAGCTTGTTGTACAGGCCGATGCCGCGCCCCTCCTGGCGGAGGTAGAGCAGGACGCCCCCGCGCTCGGCGATCCGCTCCACCGCCTCGCGCAGCTGGGGACCGCAGTCGCAGCGGGCGGAGCCGAAGACGTCCCCGGTCAGGCACTCGGAGTGCAGCCGTACCAGCGGAACGGGACCGGGCTCGCCGAGCACGACGGCCACGTGCTCCTGGTCGTCGGCCAGGCCGTGGAAGGTGACGAGTTCGGCGTCGACGCGGTAGCCGTCGTGGAAGTGCAGCGGTACCCGGACGCGGGCGCGCTGTGTGGCGGCGGGGGTGTCGGGCATGCGGGTCCCTCCGAAGCTGTTGCTTCAGTTTTGAAGCAGTGGTTCGAAGGGGACCCTACCTCATGTTTCAAACTTAAAGCAATTACTTTCCGCGTGCCGGGTGTGACTCAGGAGCCGGAACAGGACGACCGGCGCCGCCAGGGGACCTCGTCCGCCCCGGCCTGGGCACCGTCGCCCTGCAACCCGCGGGCGACGCCCGTGAAGATCTCCTCCAGCTGCCTCACCTGCTCCGGCGTGAGCCGGTCGAACAGGGTGGCGCGCACGGTCTCGACGTGCCCGGGCGCCGTACGCTCCAGGACGGCCATCCCCTCGTCGGTCAGCGCCGCGATGCTGCTCCGCTTGTCCCAGCTGCAGTTCTCGCGTCGCACCAGCCCGTCCCGCTCCAGCCTGGTCACCGCGTAGGTCAGCCGACTGCGGGTGATCTTCAGGCTCTCCGCGAGGTCGGTCATGCGCAGCCGCCGGTCGGGCGCCTCGGAGAGGTTGGCCAGGACGGAGTAGAACAGGTGCGGCATGCCGGCGTCCTGCTGGAGGTTCCGGTCGATCGCGTCGTCCAGGAGCCGGGCGGCGGCGAGGTACGCGCGCCAGGCGCGCTGCTCCTCCGGAGTGAGCCAGCGGGTCGTCATGCCACCAGTGTAAGTTTGTTTCAAACTTGAACCAAGATCAGCCTGCCGCAGGGGAGACCGCGCCGATGCCGTACCCGTACGTCCTGCTGTCCGCCGCCGTCTCCCTCGACGGGTACCTGGACGACACCGGCCCCGACCGGCTCCTGCTGTCCAGCCCGGCCGACTTCGACCGGGTCGACGAGGTACGGGCCTCGGTCGACGCGATCCTGATCGGCGCCGGCACCATCCGCGCCGACAACCCGCGCCTGCTGGTGAACTCGGCCGAGCGCCGCGCGGCCCGGGTCGCCGACCACAGGACCGCATACCCGCTGAAGGTCACCGTCACCGCCACCGGTGACCTCGACCCGGCCGCCAACTTCTGGCACACCGGCGGCGAGAAGCTCGTGTACACGACCGACAAGGGCGCCGAGCAGGCCTCCCGTGTCCTCGGCCGGACCGCCGACGTGGTCTCCCTCGGCCCCGACCTCGACTGGCGCGCCCTGCTGGAGCACCTGCACGACGTGCGCGGGGTGCGGCGCCTGATGGTCGAGGGCGGCGGCACGGTCCACACCCAGCTCCTCCAGCAGGGCCTCGCCGACGAACTCCAGCTGGTCCTCGCCCCGCTGTTCGTCGGCGACCCGGCGGCCCCGCGCCTGTTCGGCCCGGGGCCGTACCAGGGCGGCCGGCTGCGCCTCGTCGAGACCCGCCGGATCGAGGACGTCGTCCTCATGCGCTACGAGCCCACCGCACCCGGCACCGGCCCGGAGCCCGTCGCCGCCGACCGCCACTGGCTGCGCACCGCCTGCGACCTGGCCGCCCTGTGCCCGCCCTCGCGGACGGCCTTCAGCGTCGGCGCGGTGGTGGTCGCCGCCGACGGCACGGAGCTGGCCCGCGGCCACTCGCGCGAGGGCGACGACCCCGTCGTGCACGCGGAGGAGGCGGCCCTCGCGAAGATCGACCCCGCCGATCCGCGCCTGCCCGGCGCCACCGTCTACAGCAGCCTGGAGCCCTGCTCCCGGCGCGCCTCCCGCCCCGCCCCCTGCGCCGAGCTGATCCTGCGGGCGGGCGTACGACGCGTGGTCACGGCCTGGCGCGAGCCGGACACGTTCGTGACGGCGGCCGACGGGACCGGGGTGCTGCAGAGCGCGGGCGTGGCGGCCGTGGTGCTGCCCGAGTACGAGGCCCTGGCGAAGGAGCCGAACGCCCACCTGCTGCCCTGAGCAGCACCTCACGGAATCCCGTGTGCTTTGTGGTCTGGCCATGGGGTACTCTTGAGACACAACGACGCGGGGTGGAGCAGCTCGGTAGCTCGCTGGGCTCATAACCCAGAGGTCGCAGGTTCAAATCCTGTCCCCGCTACTGAAGGCTCAGGGCCGGGATCCAGTCATGGATCCCGGCCCTGAGTGTTTTCCTGCCGCGCCCCCTCGGCGAGACGGCGAGTGGCGTATGCCACAGTCGGTCAGCCCTGACCGATGTCACCGATGGTGATCGGACGGCACCCCTCCGCATAACAGCTGAGTCACCATCAAAAACGCGGAGACTCCTGAGCGTCGACCAACTCGCCCGATTTACACCGGTCGTAACCCGTACGTCCCGCCCGGAAATAGTTAATGATCAAGCTGAACGGCTTGGAATCTGACACGCGGGTCTATTAACGTTCGATAACGCAGCGCGGTCGTCCCAGCCGTCACAAGAGGCGGCTCCGTGCGCACGCGCCGAATCCCGCAAGGGAACCGGGGAACCACCACCTTGGGGTGAATCGCGCGGATGCCGTCGTGAACTGCCTGAGTCCACGGCCGGTATACGCGCGTAGGAGACCTTCCTGCTCCGAACCCGTCAGCTAACCCGGTAGGCGGAGGAAGGAAAGGAGTACGCCCGCGTGGCGTCCAACCGGCCTGCCCCCGAAGCCCCGTTCATGCCGACCGAGACCGAGACCTTCGGTTACTTCGGCGCCCAGCGCACCGACGAGGGCACCTGGGAGGAGTGGAACCCCACCGAGGAGTCCATACGGCCGGTCCGCGGTCGGCACCGCGTCGCCAAGCAGCGCGGCGGCCTCGCCCGCAGCTCCACCGTCCTCGGAGTCGGTGTCATCGCCGCCGTCGGCGCGGGCGGCATGGCCAGCGCCAACACCGGCAAGCCGCCGGTGTCCATCTCCATGCCCGACCTGCCCTCCGTCGGCTCCCTCTTCGACGACTCCTCCTCGTCCTCCGACGCGCCCAAGGCCACCGCGGCCTCGCTGAGCGACGTCGGTACGACCTCCGCCGACAGCGACGAGGACAGCTCCGACGCGGGCGAGGCCCTGCGCAACCGGATCATGGCCCAGGCCGAGCAGCAGCAGAGCAAGGCCGACAGCAAGGCCGCAGCGGCAGCGGCAGCCGCCGCCGAGAAGCAGGCCGCCGACGCGGCCGCCAAGGCGCAGAAGGAAGCCGCAGCCAAGGCCGCCGCCGCCAAGAAGGAGGCGGAGGCCGCGGCCAGGAAGAAGGCCGAGGAGGAGCGGCTGGCCGCGCTGGCCAAGCAGTACACGCTGCCGACCTCCTCGTACACGATCACCTCGACCTTCGGCCAGGCCGGCTCGATGTGGTCCTCCGGCTACCACACCGGCCTCGACTTCGCGGCCCCCACCGGCACGCTCATCAAGGCCATCCACAGCGGCACGATCACCGAGGCGGGCTGGGCCGGCTCCTACGGCTACCGCACGATCCTCACCCTCGACGACGGCACCGAGCTGTGGTTCTGCCACCAGTCCTCGATCAGCGTCTCCGTCGGCCAGAAGGTCAGCACCGGCGACGTCATCGGCCGCGTCGGCGCCACCGGCAACGTCACCGGGCCGCACCTCCACCTGGAGGTCCACCCCGGCGGCCAGTCCAGCGGCATCGACCCGATGGCCTGGCTGCGCGGCAAGGGCCTCAACCCCTGACGGAACGTTTGTCCGGTCTGTGCGCGGCGAGTCGGAGCCTGTGCGCGGCGAGGCGGAATCGGATCGACCGCTTCGGCTGTTGACATAAGGCATGACTTCGCTGCGCACACTCGGCACCTCCGACCTCGAGGTCTTCCCGCTCGCCCTCGGCGGCAACGTCTTCGGCTGGACCGCGGACGAGAAGACCTCCTTCGCCGTCCTCGACGCCTACACGGCCGCCGGCGGCAACTTCGTCGACACCGCGGACTCCTACACGGCGTGGATCGAAGGCCACAAGGGCGGTGAGTCCGAGACCATCATCGGCAAGTGGGTCAAGGCCCGCGGCAACCGCTCCGACGTCGTCATCGCCACCAAGGTCAGCCAGCACCCGGAGTACCCGGGCCTGTCCGCGGCCAACATCAAGGCCGCCGCGGACGCCTCGCTGCGCCGCCTGGACACCGACTACATCGACCTCTACTACACCCACTTCGACAAGCCCGAGGTGCCGGTCGAGGAGATCATCGGCGCGCTGGACGAGCTGGTGAAGGCGGGCAAGGTCCGGCACATCGCCGCCTCCAACATCACCCCGGAGCGCCTCCAGGCCTCCCTCGCCCACTCCGACCGCGAGGGTCTGGCCCGCTATGTCGCCCTCCAGCCCCACTACAACCTGGTCTCCCGCGACACCTACGAGGGCCCGCTGCAGGACCTTGCCGCCCGCGAGGGCCTCGCGGCGGTCCCGTACTTCGCCCTCGCCGCCGGCTTCCTCACCGGCAAGTACCGCCCCGGTACGACGGTGGAGAGCGCCCGCGCCGGCCGGGCCGCGCAGTACCTCGACTCCGAGCGCGGCCAGAAGGTCCTCACGGCCCTGGACGAGATCGCCACCGCCCACGAGGCCCCCGTCCCCACGGTCGCCCTCGCCTGGCTGGCCGCCCGGCCGACGGTGACGGCCCCGATCGCCTCGGCCCGGACGGTGGAGCAGCTTCCGGCGCTGCTGGGGGTGGCGGAGCTGCGGCTCACCCAGGAGGAACTGGACCGCTTGACCCGGGCTTCCGCCTGACGTCTGCTACGACCGGTACGGGTTGTACGCAGGGTGGGGCGCCGCCGGATATCCGTACGGCGCCCAGAACACCGGTGCTGGAGCAGATGCCCGGGCTGCGTACTCCAGTGCAGGCCGGGCGACACCCTTCCGCTGCCACAGCTCGGCCAGCAGCTCCCGCTCCCGTACGACGAAGTCCGCCCCGGCCCGCCCGCGCCGCCCCCGGTGCCGCAGGAACGCCAGCGAGGTCGCGTACGCCTCGTACTGCGCGACCGCCCGCGCCGCCGGCCGCCCCCCGAGGTGTTGCCGGGCGTGGTCCCGGGCCGTCCGCCGCGCCCGCATCGACCCGAGCACGAACGGCTCGGCCGGCCCCAGCCACCCGGCGTACACATACGCCGGCAGCTCCTCCCGCACGGTCCGCAGCTCCCGCTGCCGCGTCCAGATCGCGAGCCAGGTCAGCAGCCCGAAGGCGGGCACCATGAAGGCGCCGTAGACGGCGAAGAACCCGAACTCGCCGAAGGTCGAGGAGCCGTTCCAGAAGGCGTGCATGCTCATCGCGAGCAGCAGTCCGCCGAGCGGGAGCAGCACGCGCCGGGCGTGCTGCCGTTCCGCCGAGAGCGCGGCCAGGCCGAAGCCGATGCCGGTGAGCACGGTGAACAGGGGGTGCGCGAACGGGGACATCACGATGCGCACGAAGAAGGTGGCGGCGGTGACGGAGGCGATGCCGCGGTCGCCGGTGATCTGGTCGGTCCCGAAGGCTGTGCCCAGGTAGAGGATGTTCTCGGTGAACGCGAACCCGGTGGCGGTGACCCCGGCTATCACGACACCGTCGACGAGCCCGGAGAAGTCCCGTCTGCGGAAGAGGAAGACCAGCAGCACGGCCGCGGCCTTGGCGGACTCCTCCACGACGGGCGCTATCACGGTCGCCCCGAGGGTGTCGGCACTGGTGGGGTCGGCGGTCGCCGTGGCGATCCATCTCGTCGCGAAGCTGTTGGCGACGATGGCGATCAGCGCCGCCGCGCAGGCTCCCCAGGCGAACGCGAAGATCAGGTTCCGCCAGGGGCCCGGTTCGACCCGGTCCAGCCAGCGGAAGGCGGCTATGAGCCAGGGCACGGGCAGGACGGCGAGCCCGAGCCCGACCAGGAAGCCCTCGGTGCCGGTCTGCCGGCGCACCAGCGCGAGGATGACCAGCCCCGACAGCGCCAGCAGCGTGGTCAGCGCTCCGTAGCGCACCCACCGACGCTGCCACCAGTGCGGATGCGCTCCGCTTCCGGGACCGGGGGAGTAGGTCGGGTACGGAGGACTGGTGGCCACGGCATCGACCCTCACGGTGACAGGGTGCTATCGGTCCTGATGCGGTACGCGACGAAAGAGCAGGTCGTTCACCACATGTCCCTTGTCCAGTCCCTGCCCCTCGAAACGGGTCAGCGGCCGGAACCCGGGGCGCGGCGCGAAACCGCCGTCGGCCTGGGTGTTCTCGAAGTCAGGATGCGCGGTGAGCACCTCGAGCATCTGCTCGGCGTACGGCTCCCAGTCGGTCGCGCAGTGCACGATCGCCCCCGGCTTCAGCCGGGTCGCGGCCAGCGTCAGGAACTCGGGCTGGATCAGCCGCCGCTTGTGGTGGCGCTTCTTGGGCCAGGGATCCGGGAAGTACACGCGCAGCCCGTCGAGCGCGTCGGGCCGGAGCATCTCCCTGAGCAGGATGATGGCGTCCCCGTTCCCGACCCGGACGTTGGACAGCCCGTTCTGGTCGGCGAGATTGAGCAGGTTTCCCTGCCCCGGCGTGTGCACATCCACAGCGAGGACGTTGGTGTCCGGGTCCCCGGCCGCCATCTGCGCGGTGGCCTCCCCCATCCCGAACCCGATCTCCAGCACCACGGGATTGCCGTTCCCGAACATCTCCGTGAGATCGAGGACCTGCTGCCCGTCGATGTCCAGCCCCCACTGGGGCCACAGCCGCTGCAGCGCATCGGCTTGCCCGGCCGTGACCCGGCTCCGCCGCGGCTGGAAACTCCGGATCCGCCGCTCGAAGTGCGACCCGGCGGGATCGGCCTTGGGCCCATCCGGAAACCGCGGCTCACCCTTGCCCCGGGTATGCCGGACGGACACGCCGGGGATGTGCGTGTGGGGCGCGTCGGCCGCGGGCTGCGGGACTTCGGGGGTGCTCAGAGACTCAGACACAGTACGACCGATTTTACGGCGCCTTCTCGGTGTGCCGAGTCGGGCGGGCCGGTGCCCTTGCAGCCCACGGAGCCTCACAACGCGCCGAGCATGTCCAAGGCCCGCCGCCCCACCTCCCTGCCGATGGGCAAAGAAGCGGTGGCTGCAGGAGACGGCGCGTTGAGCACATGCACAGCCCGCACCCCCTCGCGCATCAGGAAGTCGTCCACCAGCGTCCCGTCCCGCAACACCGCCTGCGCCCGCACCCCGGCAGGGGCCCGCACCAGATCCCCCTCCTCCACCACCGGCAACAGCCTGCGCACCGCCTCCAGGAACGCCCCCTTGGACACCGACCGCCGCAGCTCCCCCGCCCCGTACCGCCAGTGCCGCCGGGCGATCACCCACGACCCCGGCCACGCCACCGTCCCGGCGAGTTCCCGGGGCTGTACGACCCCCCACCCGTACCCCTCCCGGGCCAGCGCCGGCACCGCGTTGGGCCCGATGTGAACACCGCCGTCGATCCCGCGGGTCAGATGCACCCCGAGGAACGGGAACGCCGGATCCGGCACCGGATACACCAGCCCCCGCACCAGCTCGGGCCGCGCCAGCTCGTAGTACTCCCCCCGGAAGGGCACGATCCGCATCCCGGGCTCGTCCCCGGTCAGCCGTGCCACCTCGTCGCAGTACAGCCCGGCACAGTTCACCAGCACCCGCCCGCGGACGACATCCCCGCTCGCGGTCAGTACGGCCACGCCCCGCTCCGGGCGCCGGTCCACCCGTACGACCTGCGCGCCGTACCGGATCTCCGCCCCCGAGGCGTGTGCCAGCTGCCGGGCGACGCCCACGAAGTCGCACACCCCGGTCGTACCGACGTGGATGGCGGCCAGCCCGCGCACCTCCGGCTCGTACTCGCCGATCTGGGCGGCGCCCAGCTCCCGCACCGGGATCCCGTTCTCCCGGCCGCGCTGGACGAGTGCGTGCAGCCGCGGCAGCTCCTCCCGCTCGGTGGCGACGATCAGCTTCCCGGTGACGGCGTGCGCGATGCCGTACTCGGTGCAGAACTTCACCATCTCGGCCGCGCCCCGCACCGCGTACCGCGCCTTGAGGGAGCCGGGGCGGTAGTAGATCCCGCTGTGGATGACCCCGCTGTTGCGCCCCGTCTGGTGCCGGGCCGGACCCGGCTCCTTCTCCAGCACGGTCACCCGCGTACCCGGCGCGGCCCGCGTGATCGCATACGCCGTGGACAGCCCGACGATCCCGCCCCCGATCACCAGCACGTCGCAGTCGTACGCACCGTCCCGCACCTGCACCACCTCCCACCTCGATAGTGCACTGCGCCACTGACAGCGCCTTCAAACGCGGGGAAGCGCCGGCGCCCCGGAAGGGGCGCGAGGAACCCGCCCCCCCGGCGGAGCGCTTACGCGGTGGTCATCAGAAGAGGCCGCGCTCTCTCCCGCAACTCCGCCACCCGTGGCTCGTCCCCATACGGCTCCAGCCGATGCAGAAGATCCTTCACATACTCCGTGGTCCGAGCAGAAGAGATCCGCCCGGCCACCTCCACGGCCCGCACCCCCTGCTCGCACGCCGCATCCAGATTCCCCGACTCCAGCTCGGCGACAGCGGAGACCACCAGCCGCAGCCCGTGCGACCGTACGAACTCCTCCGTGGGCTTCGACAAGGCCTGCTCGGTGAACCGCCGCACCTGCCGCGGCGCCTTCAGATCGCGGTAGCACTCCGCCGCATCGGCGGCGAACCGGTCGTATCCATAGAAACCAAGCCAAGAAGGATCGTTGTCACCGTCCCTGGACCGCTCCAGCCATCCCTCGGCCGCCTTCAGCGCGGCGCCCGCCGCCTGCGCGTCTCCCGCGCGCGCGTGTGCCCGCGCCTCGATGAGCCGGAAGAAACTCATGGTGCGCGCAGTCGCCAGCCCCCGGTTGCGCTCCAGGGCTGCCTGCGCCAGATCGACACCCTCGTCGCCGAAGCCCCGGTACGTCGCCTGCAGCGACATGGAGGCCAGCACATAGCCCCCGAGGGGAACGTCGGCGGCCGCGCGCGCGAGCCGCAGTGCCTGGATGTAGTACCGCTGCGCCGCCTCCTGCTGGCCGGTGTCGAAGGCCATCCAGCCGGCGAGCCGGGTGAGTTCGGCGGAGGCCCCGAACAGGGCGCGGCCGACCTCGTCGGAGTACGAGCCGAGCAGCAGCGGCGCCGCCTCCACCCTTAAGCACTCCGGCACCATGGACGAACGCCAGTCGCCGCCTCCGTACTTGGAGTCCCAGCGCCTGGCGTCCTCGGCGGCCTCCCGCAGCTTCTGCACATCGCTGTGGCCGACTTTGATCGGTGCGCCGGAGCCCTCGGCAGGGTTCGCCTCCCGCGCGACCGAGCTGTCGGCGGGGGTTATCAGCCATCGTGAGGCAGGCGTTGCGTATGCGCTCACTGCGAACGACCCCGCGAGCGACTGCCAGATGCCGCCGGAGCCCGCCCTGCGGCCGGCGAGGTCGAGCCGGTACAGCTCGGTGGCCGACTTCACCGCCTGCCCTACGTCTCTGGGGAAGGCGAGGCCCACTTCGGGTGCGGGATCCGCGTCCGCCAGGCCGATCTCGTGGAGCGGCACCGGGCGGCCGAGCTTCTGGCCGATGGCGGCCGCGATGAGGTGCGGCGCCGCGCCCTGCGGGACCATCCCCTTCGACACCCAGCGCGCCACCGAGGTCTTGTCGTAGCGAAGAGTCAACCCGCGTTGCGCACCAAGATCGTTGACGCGTCGCGCGAGTCCTGCGTTGCTGATTCCCGCGAGGGCGAGAACGGCGCCGAGTTTTTCGTTCGGCCCGCGTTGCTCCCTGGACATGCGCCACCCCTCGACACAGACGGCTGCCGCGCTGGCATAACCATGCGGCATTCGTAAACCCAGCGTAGTTCGCCGCATCCCAAGCGTTAAGGGGCATTGTTCCGGATGGCGGGATTGTGGTCCGTACGGGAGTACGGCCCTGTACGCACCGTGCACACGCCGTCGCGGCGTGCCCCCGCCCGTGTGGCCGTGCGCCCGTCCGTGCGCTCTTCTCCGGCCATCGGGGGAGCGGTTCCATGGCTCATGCGTGGGTCGGCCCGCTGTACTGGATCCAGTGGGCTGGGGGACACCGCCACCTTCATCCCCGCGGGTGGCGGACCGGTCCGGGAGGCGTGTCCCGCCTCCCGGACTGTGCGCGTCCCGGTGCTGGGGCGCGCTCCGCAGGCCTGTACGGAGCGTGCTCAAATTCTCGCGCCCGCCGTCGATTTGGCTGAAAATCGACCCCGGCTTCCATGCGTGAATCCCCGTCCCACCATGGGACTTGAGGGCGCGAAGGGCGTTTTCGGGGCGCGTTCGGGGGGCGCATTCGTGACGCACCCGCCTCGGGCCGTCCTCCCACCCGCCGTGCATCGTACGGGCGTTCACCCATCCACCCCCGCCCTTCTCCTTCGGCCGTCCCTCGCCTTTCCCTCGACTTTCCCTCGATCGAAGGCGGCGCCACTGCCGTTCCACCGCGCGTTCTTCATGGCAGCATGGGGACCCGGTTCGTACGGTGCAGGAGTTGTCCACAGCCTGTGGAGGCGTCGATGCGGTGGTTGGTGGGTTGGAGCAGCACCGCCGCGGGCGCCGCCGGAGCCGGTTCCGCCGGTGCCACCGGATACGACGGCGAGACCCTGCACCCCGTCGGCTCCCAACTCCTGTGGGGCGACCCCGATCCCCTGTGGGCGGTGGGCGACTGGCGCCCGGACGAGGTGCGCGTGGTGAAGGCCGACGCGCAGACCCGGATCGCCGTCCTCGGTATCTGCGGCGCCACCGACGAGGAGCTGCGGCGCGGCCTGTTCGCCGCGCGCGGGGGCGCGCTGCGCCATCTGACCGCCTGGTCCGGCAGCTACACGGCCGTCGTCCAGGTGGGCCGCCGGATCACCGTCTGCGGCGATCTCGCGGGCGCCCGCCCGGTGTTCCACACTGCATGGGCCGGCGGCACGGCCTACGCCACGGCCGCGCTGCCGCTCGCCGACCTCATCGAGGCCAACCTCGACTTCGGCCACCTGGCGGCCCTGCTCGCCGCCCCCGAGGTGCCGGCCGCCCTGCGTGACACCACCCCGTACGAGGGCGTGCGGCGCATCCCCCCGGGGCATGCGCTCGTGCTGCGCGCCGGGGCACGCGAGATCGCCGGGTACGAGCCGGTCGCCTCCCTCGCCGTGGCCGCGCCCCCGGCCGATCCCGACAGCGCGCTGGACGGCGTACGGGACGCACTCATCGAGGCCGTACGCGCGCGGTTGTCGGCACCACGCCATGTACCCGACCTGGACCCCGGGCCGGTACCCGGCATGGGCCCGGCGGAGCGGCGGGCCGCGCGCGGGATGCCGGTGCCGGGGATCGGCGCCGACCTGTCCGGCGGACCGGCCTCCGGCACGCTGGCGCTGCTGGCCGCGGGACTGCCCGGCCGGCCCGGCACGCTGCTCGGGCACGGCACGGGCGCGGGGGAGCGGCTGCTCGCCGTCACCTTCAACGACCTGGCCGTCGGCGGCCGCGAGGCCGAAGTGGAGCGCGCGGGAACCCTCGCGGCCAACCCGCGCCTGCACCACGTGGTGGTGACCGGCGGCGAGGAGACCCTGCCGTTCGCCGACCTCGACGGCCCCCTCACCGACGAGCCGGGCCCTTCGCTGGTCACCGCGGCCCGCCACCGGGCCCGGCTCACCGCCGGCAGTGCCGACCACTTCACCGGTCACGGTGCCCGCCAGGTCCTGGACGCCCACCCCGCCCGGCTCGCCGACCTCCTGATGGACCGCAAACGGCGCCACCTGGTCCGGCCGGTCGCCGCGCTCGCCCGGGCCGACGGCTCGGTGATGGTCCCCGCGCGCGTGTACGGCGCGGCCCGGCGGCTCGCACGCACCCCGTACCGGGCGGGCCTGGAGCTGCTCGCCGAGCGGCTGATCCGGCGCCGCTTCGACGAGCCCAAGGGCGCGGTCGGCGCGTCCCTCGCCGGGCTGACCTGGGCGAGACCGGGGCCGGCGGCACGCTGGCTGACGGGAGAGGCACTGGCTGAAGTATCGGTTCTGCTCCAGGGGGAGGCGGACCGCTCCTCCGGCGGCTCCGCCCAGCGCCCCGGCGAGTTCCGCGCGCGTGCGGTCCTGGCCCGCCATGCGGCCGACCTGCGCGTCCTGGAGCAGGCCGTCGAGATCCGCTCGCAGCGCCTGCACGCGCCCTTCCTCGACAACCAGGTCGTCCGCGCCTGCCGCGCCCTCCCCGAGGCGCTGCGCGTCCAGCCCGGAGCCCGCTCCGCCGTCCTGCGTACGGTCCTGGAGGGCGCCGGCGTCACGAACCTCCCGCCCGGCTGGGGCGCCCCGTCCCACGCCTCCTCCACGGCGGCCACGCGCGCGGGGCTGCGCGCAGCCGCGGACTCCCTGGTGGACCTCTTCTCGACTCCTCTCCTGGCCGAGGCCGGCCTGGTCGAGGCCCGAGTCGTCCGCAAGGCCGTCCGCGCCGCCGCAACGGGCGAGCCCCTCCCCCTGGACGGCCTCGCCGACCTGGTCTCCCTCGAACTCTGGCTCCGCCGCCTCCTCTCCCGCCGCGGCACCTGCTGGACAGGCACCCCGGCCCGAGCCCGAGCGGTGCCCTCCGGAATCCAGCCGAGAAGAGACGCACTGGCCTCCGGCTGAGCCCCGAAGCCACGCCACATCGCCGTCACCCGGACCCGCCGTGCCTGGCTGCGGGTTCGTGGGGGCTGATCGCGCCCACGCGGCGCAGCCGCATCCGGCATGCCTGGGTAGCTGCGGGCAGTCGTGCCGCTGGGGCGGCACGGGTGGGCGAGCGGCACCCCGCCGGCGCGGGCGAGCGAAAGCCACCCCCGGCCCACCGCAGCACAGGGCGCCCATCAAGCACCGGCTCCGCAGCACGGGGCAGCACAGGCCACCGATCCAGCACCGGCTCCGAACCCAAAACCCGGCCAACAGGAAACACGTGGCCCAACCCCACACCCCCCGCGACAATGACCGGGTGCGGTACAGAATCCTGGGCGTAACCCAAGCGACGGACGACCAGGGCACCCCCCTACCCATCGGCGGCCCCCGCCTCCGCACCCTCCTCACGGCCCTGGCCCTCCGCCCCGGCCGTACCACCACCCCCGAGACCCTGATCGACGAGGTCTGGGCGGACACCCCGCCCCAGGACGCCCCCGCCGCCCTCCAGGCCCTCGTCGCCCGCCTCCGCCGCACCCT
Organism: Streptomyces sp. NPDC031100; assembly: GCF_055570785.1. Classification (NCBI taxonomy): domain Bacteria; kingdom Bacillati; phylum Actinomycetota; class Actinomycetes; order Kitasatosporales; family Streptomycetaceae; genus Streptomyces; species Streptomyces sp. NPDC031100. The sequence goes on along the minus strand of NZ_JBVIGN010000010.1, from coordinate 12,474 downwards.
CGGCAGACACACCATCGCCTCCACCCAGGGCGGCTACCGCCTGGAGGCGACCGAGGACGACGTCGACCTGTACGTCTTCGAACACCTCACCCACACCGGCACCAAGGCCCTCGCGCAAGGCGACCCCGCCACCGCCCACCGCACCCTCACCGACGCCCTCGCCCTGTGGCACGGCCCCGCCCTCGCCGACCTCCCCGACCGCACCGCGGCCACCCGCCCGGAAGCCCTGCGCCTGGAGGCGACCCGCGCCCGCGCCACCGCCGCCCTCGACCTCGGCCGCGCCCAGGACGTCGTACCGGAACTGCGGGAACTGACCGCGGCCCACCCGTACGACGAACCCCTGCACGCCCTCCTCATCCGCGCCCTGCGCGACACCGGCCGCCCCGCCGACGCCCTCGCCGCGTACGAGTCGGCCCGCCGCACCCTCGCCGACACCCTCGGCACCGACCCCGGCCCGGAACTGAAGGCCCTGCACGCGTCGTTGCTGAAGCAGGAGCCGCCCGCGGCCGCACCGCCCCCCACCCGCCCCCCGGAGCGGACGGGCAATCTCCGCCCCCGCCTGACGTCCTTCGTCGGCCGGGAACCAGAACTCAAGGCCATTCGTTCCGACTTGCACAGGGCCCGCCTGGTCACCCTCACCGGACCGGGCGGCTCAGGAAAGACCCGCCTCGCCGAGGAGGCCGCCGCAGGGCTGCCCCAGGCATGGCTGGTCGAGCTGGCCCCGCTCGACCGGCCGGAGGCGGTGCCCGGCGCGGTGGTCAGCGCGCTCGGTCTGCGCGAGACCGTGCTGCTGCCCCACGACCTGGTGATACCGCAGGCCGACCCCACGGCCCTGCTGGTCGAGTACTGCGCCCCGCGCAGCCAACTCCTGATCCTTGACAACTGCGAGCATGTCATCGGCGCGGCCGCCGCCCTCGCCGAGACCCTCCTCACCCGCTGCCCCGGGCTCACGATCCTCGCCACCAGTCGTGAACCCCTGGGCGTCCCCGGTGAGTCGGTGCGCCCGGTCGAACCCCTCGTCCCCGAGCAGGCGTACCGCCTCTTCACGGAGCGCGCGCGGACCGTCCGCCCCGACGCCGACGCCGTGCTCCGCGACACCGAAGCCGTGGCGGAGATCTGCCGCCGCCTGGACGGGCTGCCGCTCGCCATCGAGCTCGCCGCCGCCCGGCTCAGGCTGCTGACCCCGCGGCAGATCGCCGACCGGCTGGACGACCGCTTCCGCCTGCTCACCTCCGGAAGCCGCACGGTCCTGCCCCGCCAGCAGACCCTGCGTGCGGTGGTCGACTGGTCCTGGGAGCTGCTGGACGAGCGGGAGCGGACGGTGCTGCGCGAGGTGTCGGTGTTCGCCGGCGGCTGGGACCTGGCGGCAGCCGAGGCCGTGTGCACCGGCCCGGCGGGAGACCTGATCGGCGCCCTCGTGGACAAGTCCCTCGTCGTGGCCGCCCCAGACGGACCGGACGGTCCGGACGGGCCGGACGCCCCGGACCGCCCGGGCGGCTTCGGCGGCATGCGGTACCGCATGCTGGAGACCATCCACGAGTACGCCACCGAGCGCGCGGCCGAGGTCCCCGAGCTGCGCGCCGCGGCCGAGCGGCGCCACCGCGCGTGGGTGCGCGCCCTGGTCGAGCAGGCCGAGCCCCAGCTGCGGTCGGCGGCCCAACTGCCCTTGATCGCCCGCCTGGAGAGCGAACTCGACAACATCCGGGCAGCCCTGGACGGTGCGCTGCGCGTCGGTGACGAGGCGGAGGCGGGCGCGATCGTCCTGGCGATCGGCTGGTTCTGCTGGCTGCGCAACTACCGCCAGGAGGCCATCGAATGGGTGCGGCGGGTGCTGCGCCTGGGCGTCGCCCGGGACACCCTGCCCGAGGGCACGGGGCAGGCCGGCCCCGTCCCGCCGGCGGAGTCGGCCGACCCGATCGGCGCCTTCCTCGCCGCCCCCGACGGCGAGGCGGGTCACCCGCTGCGGGAGCTGCGCATGGACCTGCGGATGCTCGACCTGTTCCTGACCTCCGAGTCGAGCACGGCGAACCTCGCGGCCGACGAGCGCGCCCAGGAGTACATCGCACGGGTACGGGCCGCCTACGAGCACGGCGGTCCGCAGGCCGCCCGCCTGCCCGGCATCGTCTGGCCGCTGACCACCTACTACCTGGGCGCCCCGGTCGACGTCGGCCCCGACATGGCGGCGGCGGTCGCCAACTGCCGCAGGTACGGCGGGGACTGGGAGGTCGGCGTCGCCCTGATGTACCGCACCCACGTGGCCGTCGACTCGCCGGGCAACCTGCGGGGCGTGGACGAGGACCTGGCGGAGCTGCGGACGCTCAGCCGGCGCGTCGGGGACCGCTGGATGCGGGCGCAGGTGTGCAGCGCGGCCGGCGAGGCGGCCATGGCGCGCGGCAGGTTCGAGGATGCCCGCGGCGAGTACACGGAGGCACTGCGCCTCGCCTACGAGGTGGGTGCCTACGCCGAGGCGCCGTTCCTGATGGCGCGGCTCGCCGAGATCGCCTACCGCTCCGGCGACCCCGCGGGCGCCCTCGACGCCCTGGACGAGGCCGGCGCGGCCGCCGACCAGTACGGGGCGGCCGAGTCCCGGGCGTTCGTCCTGCTGATGCGGGCGCACATCGCCGCGTACGACGGCGACCCGGCCCGCGCGCGGGAGCTGTACGAGACATGCCTCGCGATCACCGACGGCGGCACGCCGCCACCGCAGTTCACGGCCGCCCTGCGCGTGACCGACGCCCGGATCACGGCCGGCGAGTCCGGCCCCGGGCGGGCGCTGCCGATCGTGGCCGAGGGGCTCCGGGAGGCGGTGGCGCTGCGCTGCGCCGAGTCGATCACCGCGGCGCTGGTGGACATCGGCGCCGAACTGCTGGCCGGGCTCGGCGACCTGGCGGCCGCGGTCCGGCTGTACGCGGCCGCGGACCACTGGCGCGCCGGGAATCCGCGCCCCGAGCCGGAGTGCACCCGGGCCGGGCAGATCGACACCGAAGCCCGCGCGACACTGCCCCCGGACCGCTACGCGGCCGAGCGCGCCCGGGGCGCGACCCTCGGCACGGAGGACGTCCTGCGCGAACTGGAGGCACCGGCGACCACCCCGGGGAGCGCGAGTCCGCTCGGAGCCGTGGACCGCCCTGTCAACAGGTGAACTTGGAATCGGCCCAGTCCGCCAGCGCAGCCGGGTCGACGAGGGTGCGGTGCGGTTCCACGACGAGCCGTACGGTCCTGAGCCCGCTCAGACCGACATGGACGGGCACGGCCGCGCCCCCGCCCTTGACCGTCCCGGACCGCCACAGCCGAACCCCGTCGCCGTAGACGGAGAAGGAGACCTTGCCGAGCCCGAGGGTCATGTCGTCCACGCCGATCCGGGCGTCGTACGCCGTGCACGGGCGGTTGAGGTCGACGGTGACGGAGGACCGGCCGTGCACGGTGACACCGCGCGCGTACTGCCTGCCGCCGATCGACATCCCGTACCGCTGCCACACCCAGCTGCTCTCGCGCAGCCGCATCTCGGGCCCGGTGCCGTCGCCGGTGACGTCGTACCGCAGGTCGTTCCACTCGTAGACGACGGGTGCCGGCGGGGGAGTGGGGGTCGGCGTCGGGGTCGGCGTGGGCTTCGGCCTCGGGGTGGGCGTGGGCGTCGGAGTCGGAGTGGGCTTGGGCGTGGGAGTCGGTGTCGGTGTCGGTGTCGGCTCGGGGGCTAGCACCACCGGCACCGGCGCCGGCTTCTTCTCGCCGGGGGTGTGCGTGGGCTTCGGTGTGGGCTTGGGCGTGGGGGCCGGCGTCTGTGGCTGCTCGACGGCCGGCGGGGGCGGTGACGGCTTGGCCACCTCCTTGGCCGGATGGCTGTCGTTCACCAGCGCCAGGGCCACCGCGGCGGCGGCCACGGCGACCACACCGGCCGCGATCCCGGCCTTGACCGGTGCCCCGAGCCCCTCCGAGGCCGCCGCGGGGCCACCCGCACCACCCGTACCTGCGGAGGAACCGCCGGTGGCGGCAGCGGCACCCGCCGCACCCATCCCGGCGCCTCCGGCGATGATGCCGAGCGCCTTCGCATACCCGGCGGCCCCGAACCAGCCGATGACAGCGACCGGCACGACCGCGGGGATGCTGCTCGCGACCTCCTCGATCTGCGCGGCTGCCAGCCGGCACTTGGCGCACTCGTCCAGGTGTTTGCGCAGCCCCCGCTCGGCGCGGATGCGCAGCTTGCGGCGGGCGTAGGTGCCGAGCTGGTCGGCGTAGCGGGCGCACTCCTCGTCGCCGGTGAGGGAGGCGCTGACGTGCGCCTGCAGATAGGCCTGCTTCAGCCCCTCGCGGGCGCGGCTCGCCAGCACCCGGGTGCCGTTGGCGTCCAGCCCGAACAGGACGGCCACCTCGCTCGGCGACTCGTCCTCCACCTCGGTGTGCCACAGCACGGCCTGCCAGCGCTCGGGCAGCGAGCGGAAGGCCTGCATGGCCATGGACTGCTCGGCCTCGTGCAGGGCGTGCACCTCGGCGCCCTGCTCCAACGTTTCGTCGTCGGACTCCGTACCGCGCGAGGCCTGCTGGGCGAACACGGCGAAGTCGTCCACGAGCTGCTCGCGCCGGGCGGATTTGGTCCAGTGCGCGGCGACGCGCCGCACCGAGGTCAGCAGATAGGCACGCACGGCGTACTCGGGTCCCGACCCGCCGCGCACCGCCTGCAGCATGCGGGCGAAGACCTCGGCGGTGAGGTCGTCCGCGGTGTGCCCGTCACGGCAGCAGGTCCGCGCATACCGGCGCACCGCATCGGCGTGGCGCCGGTACAGCTCCTCGTACGCGGAGTCGTCGCCGCCGCGCATTCGCTCGATCAACGCACCGTCGGCGGGTGGCATCTCCCGGGGCGGCGGCAGCGCACTCCCACCACGCTGAGCAGGCACGCTCTCGTCCGCGGGCGTCCCGGCCGGGGCCTTCCCGCCCCTCCCGCCCTGACTCGGCACCTGCGGCGAGGTCAGCCCGCCGGCCTCCGGGCCACCGTCACCGCGTGACTCGTCCCACCCGTCAACGCCCATCGCGCAAAGCCCCCGACACCGGCCCAGCCCAACCCGTCACCGGCTCAGGGTGCCACATTGTCTTTCGTTCAAGTACAGCCGTACACGGCATCCACTCATCCGAGCGCACTTGCCACCGCCGGCCACGGAACACCACCCGAACGAGAATCCCGAAGAGGCCCTCACGGGTGAGCGAACAACCAGCCCCCGACGGCGAGACCGTCCCGCAGGAGCCACCGGCACCCGCCCGCGATAGCCGCGCGGGGCCTGCCGTCTGACGCTCAAACCCGCGCTCCGGCGGCCGCCGACGGCGAGTGCCTCCCACGGGGGGCCGCCCGCATCTCCGACCGTGATGGTTGCGCGGGGTCTGCCGTGTGACGCTCAATCCCGCGATGCGGTGGCCGCCGACGGCGAGAGTTTCCCACTGGAGCCACCGGCACCCGACCGCGCTGGTCGCGCGGGCCCTGCCGCGTGGTGCCCAATCCCGCGATGTGGCGGCCGCCGACGGCTAGAGCTTCCCACTGGGGCCGCCCGCATCTCCGACCGTGATGGCTGCGCGGGGCCTGCCGCGTGTCGCTCAAACCCGCGCTCCGGCGGCCGCCGACGGCGAGTGCCTCCCACGGGGGCCCGCCCGCACCTCCGACCGCGATGGCCGCGCGGGGCCTGCCGTCTGACGCTCAAACCCGCGCTCCGGCGGCCGCCGACGGCGAGACCCCCCCACGGGGGCCACCCGCACCCGACCGTGACAGCCGCACGGGTGGTGCGGGTGGGAAACACCCTCCCGCCGAAGGCGAAGCCGAGGCGAACCCGCGCCCCCCTACGCCGGCCGAGACCGAAGCCCCTCCAGCAGAATGTCCAGCAGCCGAGCCGAAGCCGCAGCCTGCTGCGCCGCATCCGGCAACGAGGGCGCCGCCGTAGCGATCACGAGCAGCACATCCGCCACGGACACATCCGCCCGCAGCTCCCCCGCAGCCCGAGCCCGGTCCACCAACTGCCCCACGACCTCGAGCAGCGCACCGACCCCGCTGTCCTCCCCGACGGAGATCCCGGACGCCTCCGCCACCAGCCGCAGCTCCCCCGAACCCGGCTGCGACCGCTGCTGAGGCACCCGAGCCTCCTCAGCCGAACCCGACCCGGCCGAACCGGCGGAGCCCTCCTCCGCGACCCCCACCCGCAGCACCTGCGGCGGCAGCAACCTCCCCGCCCCCGACGCCACGGACGTCCGCAGGAAGCGGGACAGCGCCGACCACGGCTCGTCCTCCTGCCCGAGCGCGGCCCGCGCCTGCTCCGTCAGCCGCGCGGTCTCCTCCTCGGCTATCCGCCGGACCAGCACGTCCTTGCTCGGAAAGCGCCGGTACACCGTGCCGACCCCGACCCGGGCCCGCCGTGCCACATCCTCCATCGGCGCGCCGTACCCCAGCTCGCCGAACACCTCACGCGCCGCACGCAGCACGTGCTCCAGATTGCGCTGTGCGTCCACCCGCAGCGGCGTCGTACGCGCCCCGTCGGCGCGCCCGTTGCCCGCCGCCGCGCTCACCGCCGCGCCGCCCGATGCGAGGGCGGCTGCCGATGACCAATGAGTGTCCTGAACATGCATGTGTTTCCCCCGGTTAATGACGTCTCCCCCCGGAGACTCTCCCCGCCACTGAATACCGGAGTGCGCGGAACTGGCATCGGTCCCGACCGGACCCGCCCGTCGCGGACCCGTTCGACCACATTCCCTACACCCCGTCGACACACGAACATAGTTGAGTGAGGGTCAATTCAGAAGGGGCAGGTTCCGCACAGTGCGCCCCCGATCGGAGTACGGGTCATGTACGTCCCGATTCGGCACCTTCGTACCCTCCTGTCCGCCCCCGCTGACCTGCCCGCTTTCGCCCCGCCCCGACGGCGCCCCCGGCCTCGCGCACACCCGCTCGCCGGTCACACAAATTGCCGGGGCTGTGGACAAACAACAGCGTCGGGTGCGTCATGGGATGGTGAAGGAACGTGCGCGCATTCTGGTTGTCGGCGGCGGCTACGTCGGGATGTACACGGCCCTGCGTCTGCAGCGGAGGTTGAAGCGGGAGCTCAGGCAGGGCGAGGTCGACATCACTGTCGTCACTCCCGACCCCTATATGACGTACCAGCCGTTCCTTCCCGAGGCGGCCGCCGGTTCGATTTCCCCTCGTCATGTCGTCGTACCGCTGCGTCGCGTCCTGGACCGGTGTCACGTCGTCATCGGCGAGGTCACCTCCATCGACCACGGGGTGCGCACCGCCGCCGTCACCACGCTCGCCACCGCCGAGGAGGGCAAGTCCGCCGAACTCCTCGGCTACGACGAACTCGTCCTCGCCCCCGGCTCGATCTCCCGCACCCTGCCCATCCCCGGCCTCGCCGAGTACGGCATCGGCTTCAAGACCGTCGAAGAGGCCATCGGCCTGCGCAACCACGTCATCGAGCAGATGGACATCGCCTCCTCCACCCGCGACCCCGCGATCCGCGACGCCGCCCTCACCTTCGTCTTCGTCGGCGGCGGCTACGCCGGAGTCGAGGCACTCGGCGAACTCGAGGACATGGCCCGCTACACCGCGCGCTACTACCACAACGTCCGCCCCGAGGACATGAAGTGGATCCTTGTGGAAGCCTCCGACCGCATCCTCCCCGAGGTCGGCGAGGAGATGGGCCGCTACACCGTCACCGAGCTGCGCCGCCGCAACATCCAGGTCCTGCTGAACACCCGCCTGGATTCCTGCGCCGACCGCGTCGCCGTCCTCAGCGACGGCCAGCGCTTCCCGACCCGTACGGTCGTGTGGACGGCCGGCGTCAGACCGCACCCCCTGCTCGCCGCCACCGACCTGCCCCTCAACGGCCGCGGCCGCCTCAAGTGCACCGCCGAACTGACCGTCGACGGCGCCCCGCACGCGTGGGCCGCGGGCGACGCCGCGGCCGTCCCCGACGTCACCGCCCCCGAACCCGGCACCGAGACCGCCCCCAATGCCCAGCACGCCGTCCGCCAGGCCAAGGTCCTCGGCGACAACCTCGTCCACGCGCTGCGCGGCGAACCCCTGGAGACGTACGCGCACAAGTACGTCGGCTCCGTCGCCTCCCTCGGCCTGCACAAGGGCGTCGCCCAGGTCTACGGGCGCAAGCTGAAGGGCTACCCTGCCTGGTTCATGCACCGCGTGTACCACCTCAGCAGGGTGCCCACCTTCAACCGAAAGGCCCGCGTGCTGGCGGAATGGACCCTGGCCGGGCTCTTCAAACGGGAGATCGTCTCGCTCGGTTCGCTCGAACATCCCCGAGCGGAGTTCGAACTCGCGGCCGGTGGAAAGTCTCCTCACAGCCCCTCGGACGACCCGAAGGGGTCGTCCTGACCGGACTCAGGAACTACCCGGCCCGCCCCGGCGTCTGACGGATATCGCCACGGACGGCCACCTGCCAGACTGCCCCACGTCCTCGGACGGGCACCTGCCCGCCCTCAGCACCCACGAGGCTTTCCCCACTGTGAACTTCACGCGCTGGAGCGCCCGGCTCCCCGGAACGCAGCGCCGCGCCGCAGCGCGGACCGACACCGCGGTCCCCCCGGACCGGCGAGGGGAAGGCTCCGTGCCCGCTGCCCGCGCCGAACAGCCGGCCGACGGGGCACCGCCCGTGCCCGCCGTCGACGAACTGCCCGCGCGCGACGTCCTGGACCGCGTCCCGGCCCTCGTCGCCCTGGTCCACGGCCCCGAGCACCGCATCGCCTACGTCAACGACGCCTACGCGGCGGCCTTCGGCGCCCGCACCCCGGGCGCACCGGCCCGCGAGGCGCTCCCGGAGCTCGCCGAACTGGGCCTCCTCCCCCTCCTCGACCAGGTGCTGCGCAGCGGCAAGCCCCGCACCCTGAAGTCCCGCAAGGCCGTCGACGGCCGCTCCTACACCTTCACCTGCACGCCCGTGGCCGAGGACGGCGCCGACGGCGCGGACGGCGCGGTTCTCGTCTTCGCCACCGACGTCACCGACCACGCCGAGGCCGCCGAACGCCTGCGCGCCAGCGAGCGCCGCCAACGCGAGACGGCCGTCACCCTGCAACGCTCTCTCCTCCCCCAGGAACTGGAACAGCCCGACGACCTGCGCATCGCCGCCACCTACCAGCCCGGCGGCACGGAGGCCGCGGTCGGCGGCGACTGGTACGACGTGATCACCCTCGGCGGCGGCCGCACGGCGCTCGTGATCGGCGACGTCATGGGCCGAGGCGTCCGCGCGGCCGCGGTCATGGGCCAGCTCCGCACCGCGGTGCGCGCCTACGCCCGCCTCGACCTCCCCCCGCACGAGGTCCTGCAACTCCTCGACGGCCTCGCCACCGAGATCGACGCCAACCAGATCGCCACCTGCGTGTACGCCGTCCACGACCCGAACGAGGGCCGCCTGGTGTACGCCTCCGCCGGCCACCTGCCCATCCTGGTCCGCGACGAGAACGGCACGGTCCTGCGCGCCGACGAACCCACCGGCCCGCCGCTCGGCACCGGCGGCTGGATGCACGCATCGGGCTCGATCGCACTCGGCCCCGGTTCCACGGCGGTCCTCTACACGGACGGCCTGGTCGAGCGCCGCGACGAGGACCTGGACGAGGGCATCGCCTCCCTGGAGCGCGCCCTGTCCGGCGCGACCGGCACCCCCCAGGTCGTCTGCGACCGCCTGGTCCGCTCGGCCGGCGTCACCGCCGACCACGACGACGACGTCGCCGTCCTCGTCCTCCAGCACCCCGCCCGTACCGGCCCCGAGGGCGACCTCTTCCGCAACGCGGCGCTGGAGCTGCTCGGCGGCGTGGAGGCGGCACCCCGCGCCCGCGCGTTCGCCTCCGGCGTCCTGACCAGCTGGCGCTTCCCGGCCGACCTGCACGACCTGGGCGTCCTGGCCACGAGCGAGTTGGTCGCCAACAGCCTCCAGCACGGAACCCCACCGATGCGCCTGCGACTCCGCCGCACCGACCGCCGCCTGATCATCGAGGTCACGGACGGCGACGACCACCTGCCACGCCGCCGCCGCGCAGAACCGGGCGACGAATCGGGGAGGGGGATCGCCATCGTGGCGACGATCGCCTCCAACTGGGGGTCGAGAAGAACCCCGGGCGGCGGCAAAGCGGTGTGGTGCGAGTTCGTCTTGCCGAGGGGTTAGGGGGCGCCGGGTGCCGTACGGCTATGCGGTCACGGTCTCCGTAGGTGCCCCACCCCGGGCCACCACCCGGCTGCTCTTCGCGGCAGCCCACGGCTGATCCTGGGCAATGGTCAGACGCCGTCCCAACCGCAGCGCCAGCACCGTGATGCCCAGCGAGAACAGCAGGAAGATCACGATGTACGGGGCATGCAGCGAGGCCCCGAGAGGACCACCCACCGCCGGGCCAACGGCCAACGCCAACTGCTTGACCAGCGCAAACGCCGAGTTGTACTGCCCAGCCATCCCCTCCGGCGCCAAATCGGCCACCAGCGGGGCAACCGTCGGCGACAACATCGCCTCACCCAGCCCGAACAGCGCGTACGTCGACACGAACGCGGCAGTCGCCATCTCCTGGCTGCCGTGCCCAAGCCCCGCATACCCCGCCGCCAGCCAGGCCACGGCCCAGATCAGCCCCACACCCGCGATCACCCGAGACCGCCGCCGCCGCTCCACGAACTTCAGCACGGCGAACTGCGCGACGACGATCATCATCGTGTTCGCAGCCAGCGCCGTACCGAGCGCGGACGTCGATATCCCCGCGGCCTCCACGCCGTACGCGCTCAGCCCCGATTCGAACTGCCCGTAGCAGGCGAAGAACAGCACGAAGCCCAGCACACACAGCTGCACCATCGCCCGGTTCCCGGTCAGCTGCTTCCAGCTGGCCTTCCCCGAAGCGGCCGGCGCGTCCTCGATCCGCGGCGAGTGCGGCATCCGCACCGTGGACATCACCACGACGAGCAGCAGGAACATCGCCGCCTCGATCGCGAACAGCAGCGTGAAGGAGGACACCCGGGTGGTGTCGACGAGGTGGCCGCCTATGAGACCACCGACGCCGAGCCCCAGGTTCTGCAGGAAGAACTGCATCGCGAACGCCCGCGACCGCGTCTGAGTCGTCGAGCAGTCCACGATCATCGTCGCCAGCGCAGGCTGCATCACGGCCTGCCCCGCCCCGAGAGCCGCGGCCGACAGCAGTACGGCACCCGCGCTCCCCGCGAGTCCGAGGCTCAGCGCGCCCAGCGCGGCCGTGACCAGGGCGGCGAGCAGGACCGGCAGCGGGCCGCGCTGCACGATCGCCCGGCCGGCGAACGGCAGCACGATCAGCGCGGCCACGGCGAAGACGGCGAGCACGAGTCCCGCCGTCATGGCTCCCAGACCCCGCACCTGCGCCACATAGACGTACAGGTAGGGGACCGTGAAGCCGAGCCCGAATGCGCTGAGTGCGTTGCCCACGTGGATCCGGCGCATCGCTGCGCCCATCGCCCTGGTCACGTTCACCTCTCTCACTAGTTAGGAGTGAAGACTTCAAAGCTAAAGTTCGAAGCTAAAGACTACATCTCCAAGGACTTCAACGCAAAGCAGCCCCGTGCGATACTGCGGCCATGGCCGAGACCCCCGACGTCACCGAGCCGACGCTCGACGAACAGATCGCCGCCTACCAGCGCGAGTTCCAGGACCTCGACCCTCAGGTCGAGAAGATCGTGTCGGCACTGTCCCGGCTGAACCGCCGTATGAACGTCGCGTACGGCCGCCAGACCGCCGCCCTCGGCATCAGCAACGCCGAGTGGGAGGTCCTCAAGGCGCTCGTGCTCTCCGGCGCCCCGTACCGCCTGGGCCCCAGCGACCTCGCCAAGCGGCTCGGCCTGACCCCCGCCGCCATGACCCACCGGATCGACCGCATGGTCGCCGAGGGGCTGGTCACCCGGGAGCGCGACGAGTCCAACCGCGTGCGGGTCATCGTCGAGCTGACTCCCGAGGGCCGCGACAAGTGGCTGGAGGCGATGCAGCGCGCGACCGTCTTCGAGGAGGACCTGCTCCAGGACCTCACCCCTGCGGAGCGCGCGGTGCTCGGCGAGGTCCTGACCAGGCTCCTGCGCCGCGTGGAACACGCCCAGCCCGACGCCGGCGGCCGGCTCAGCGACCTGGACTGAGCCACCCGAAAAGATCTTGACAAGGATGCTTGACACGCCCCGACCCGATCCGTAAAGTTCTTCGGGTTGCCACGGGGCCGTAACGGTTCTGCGGCAGCACCTCCGCCGCCTCGAGCGGCACCTCAACCACCAGTACGATCTCCCGACCGGGTTGATTTCGGCGTGCCCGAATTCAATTCGAATAGGGACTCGGCGGTCCGATTAGGAATCGCCGGGAGGATCCGCTAAGGTTTGAGACGTCGGAACGGCCCAACAGCCGCGAAGACAAGCCCCGCTGACTGGGAGTCAGGCCCGAAAGGATCTGATAGAGTCGGAACCGCCGGAAAGGAAACCGCGAGAGCGGAAACCTGGAAAGCACCGAGGAA
>NZ_JBVIGN010000009.1:332213-402273 GCF_055570785.1 Streptomyces sp. NPDC031100 | reverse complement strand
CCTCCCCCGCCCCTCCCCCCCACACAAACACCCCCCCCCCCCCCCCCCCCCCCCCCCCCCCCCCCCCCCCCCCCCCCCCCCCCCCCCCCGCTGCAGTTTGTGGCGACATTTCGTGGTATGAGAGCGCTTTCGGGTGGCTGAAACCAGCCGGTTGCCCGCCCTGTTTCAGCCCCGCCCGAGCGACCGCTTTTCAGCCTCGCCCGAGCGCCCGCTCCAGTTCGATCTCGATCACCACCCGCGAGGGGTTCTCCGCGGGCTCCCGGTGATACCGCTCGGCGTACCGCCGCTCCGCCTCCGCCACCTGCTCCGGCTCGGTGCGCACTCGCGCCCGGCCCTCCAGCGTGGCCCAGCGCCGGCCGTCCACCTGGCACACCGCGACCCGCGCGCCCTCGGGTCCGGCCGCGAGGACGTGGGACACCTTCGCGCTCGTCTTGTTCGTGATCACCCGGGCCAGCCGCGCCTCGGGGTCGTACGTCACCCCGACCGGCACCACGTGCGGGCTGCCGTCGGGGCGCAGCGTCGTCAGGGTGCACAGATGCCGTTCCCGCCAGAAGGCGAGGTACGGCTCGTCCGGGGTGGCCGGGTCCTGGGAGTAGGTGGGCATGACCCGCAACCTAGCTGCAGGAACCTGCAAGCCCCACCCCGGCTCCACCTTGAGTGGAATAGACTCAACTTTGTGTACGCTGGTGAAGTCAGCGTGGGAGAGTGGCAGCGGGACACGCGGCCTGCGAGCCGATGCCGAGGAGGAGAACGGATACGTGGACGCCGAGCTGACCAACAGGAGCCGGGACGCGATCAACGCGGCCAGCAACCGGGCCGTGACCGAGGGGCACGCGGACCTCACGCCTGCCCACCTGCTGCTGGCGCTGCTCGCGGGGCGAGGCCGACAGGAAAACGAGAACATCACCGACCTCCTGGCCGCCGTCGAGGCCGACCAGGTCGCCGTGCGCTCCGGCGCCGAGCGGGTGCTCGCGGCGCTGCCCAGCGTGACCGGCTCCACCGTCGCGCCCCCGCAGCCGAACCGCGAGCTGCTCGCCGTGATCGCCGACGCGAACGAGCGGGCGAAGGCCCTCGGCGACGAGTACCTGTCCACCGAGCACCTGCTGATCGGCATCGCCGCGAAGGGCGGCGCGGCCGGCGAGGTGCTCCAGAAGCAGGGCGCCGACGCGAACAAGCTGCAGGAGGCCTTCCAGAAGGCCAGGGGAGGACGCCGCGTGACCACCGCCGACCCCGAGGGCCAGTACAAGGCCCTGGAGAAGTTCGGCACCGACTTCACCGCCGCCGCCCGCGAGGGACGCCTGGACCCGGTCATCGGGCGCGACCAGGAGATCCGGCGGGTCGTGCAGGTGCTGTCCCGTCGTACGAAGAACAACCCCGTCCTGATCGGCGAGCCCGGCGTCGGCAAGACCGCCGTGGTCGAGGGGCTCGCCCAGCGGATCGTGAAGGGGGACGTGCCCGAGTCCCTGAAGGACAAGCGGCTGGTCGCGCTCGACCTCGGCGCGATGGTGGCCGGCGCCAAGTACCGCGGCGAGTTCGAGGAGCGGCTGAAGTCCGTGCTCGCCGAGATCAAGGACTCCGACGGGCAGATCATCACCTTCATCGACGAGCTGCACACCGTCGTGGGCGCCGGTGCCGGCGGGGACTCCGCCATGGACGCGGGCAACATGCTCAAGCCGATGCTGGCCCGCGGCGAGCTGCGCATGGTCGGCGCCACCACGCTGGACGAGTACCGGGAACGGATCGAGAAGGACCCCGCCCTGGAGCGCCGCTTCCAGCAGGTGCTGGTCGCCGAGCCGACCGTCGAGGACACCATCGCCATCCTGCGCGGCCTGAAGGGCCGGTACGAGGCTCACCACAAGGTGCAGATCGCGGACAGCGCACTGGTGGCCGCGGCCACCCTGTCCGACCGGTACATCACCTCCCGCTTCCTGCCCGACAAGGCCATCGACCTCGTGGACGAGGCGGCCTCCCGCCTGCGCATGGAGATCGACTCGTCCCCCGTCGAGATCGACGAACTCCAGCGTTCCGTCGACCGGTTGAAGATGGAGGAGCTGGCGATCGCCAAGGAGACCGACCCGGCCTCCCTCGAACGCCTGGAGAAGCTGCGCCGCGACCTCGCCGACAAGGAGGAGGAGCTGCGGGGCCTGACCGCCCGCTGGGAGAAGGAGAAGCAGTCCCTCAACCGGGTCGGCGAGCTGAAGGAGAAGCTGGACGACCTGCGCGGCCAGGCCGAACGCGCCCAGCGCGACGGCGACTTCGACACCGCGGCCAAGCTGCTGTACGGCGAGATCCCGCAGCTGGAGAAGGAGCTGGAGGCCGCCTCGGAGGCCGAGGAGGAGGCCGCCAAGGACACGATGGTCAAGGACGAGGTCGGCTCCGACGACATCGCCGACGTCGTGGCCGCCTGGACCGGCATCCCGGCCGGGCGCCTGATGGAGGGCGAGACGCAGAAGCTGCTGCGCATGGAGGACGAGCTGGGCAAGCGCCTCATCGGCCAGCTCGAGGCCGTACGAGCGGTGAGCGATGCCGTACGGCGGTCGCGCGCCGGTATCGCCGACCCGGACCGGCCCACCGGCTCCTTCCTCTTCCTCGGCCCGACCGGCGTCGGCAAGACCGAACTCGCCAAGGCGCTCGCCGACTTCCTCTTCGACGACGAGCGGGCCATGGTCCGTATCGACATGTCGGAGTACAGCGAGAAGCACAGCGTGGCCCGCCTGGTCGGCGCGCCCCCCGGCTACGTCGGCTACGAGGAGGGCGGCCAGCTCACCGAGGCCGTCCGCCGCCGCCCGTACACCGTCGTCCTGCTGGACGAGGTCGAGAAGGCCCACCCCGAGGTCTTCGACATCCTGCTCCAGGTGCTGGACGACGGCCGTCTGACGGACGGCCAGGGCCGCACGGTCGACTTCCGCAACACCATCCTGGTGCTCACCTCCAACCTGGGCAGCCAGTACCTGGTCGACCCGGTGCTCGGCGAGGCCGAGAAGAAGGAGCAGGTCCTGGAGGTCGTACGGACCTCCTTCAAGCCCGAGTTCCTCAACCGGCTCGACGACCTGGTGGTCTTCTCGGCCCTGGACCAGGACGAGCTGGCCCGGATCGCCCGGCTCCAGATCGACCGGCTCGCGGTGCGGCTGGCCGAGCGCCGGCTCGTCCTGGACGTCACGCCCGAGGCGCTGGCCTGGCTCGCCGAGGAGGGCATGGACCCGGCCTACGGCGCCCGCCCGCTGCGCCGCCTCGTGCAGACCGCCATCGGCGACCGCCTCGCCAAGGAGATCCTCTCCGGCGAGATCAAGGACGGCGACACGGTCCGCGTGGACGCGTTCGGGGACGGTCTGATCGTGGGTCCGCCGACAGGCAAGACGCTGTGACCTCGGGCATCGGACTCCGGTACGCACCTCGCTGATCCGCCACGCGGAGGCGGCTCGGTGCCGAGCAGGTTGCCGGTCGCGGTCCAAGAGAGAGAGGGTGGGCAGTACGTCTGGTCTCAGCGATGGCCGGACGAGCCAGACGACCGCAGGAGTGTCCAAGTATGTCCATCGACCCGTCCTCGATTCCGAACTTCGGGGGCCAGCCCGAGCCGCAGCCCCAAGGACCGGCGGGCCCCGTCGTCCCGGATCAGGACCTCGTGAAGCAGCTCCTCGACCAGATGGAGCTGAAGTACGTCGTCGACGAGGAGGGGGACCTCGCGGCGCCGTGGGAGCAGTTCCGCACGTACTTCATGTTCCGCGGGGAGGCTGAGCAGGCGGTCTTCTCGGTGCGGACCTTCTACGACCGCCCCCACAAGATCGACGAGAAGCCGCAGCTGCTCGAGTCCGTCGACGACTGGAACCGCCGCACGCTGTGGCCCAAGGTGTACACCCACACCCACGACGACGGCACCGTCCGCCTCATCGGCGAGGCCCAGATGCTGATCGGCACCGGCGTCGACCTCAACCACTTCGTCTCCTCCACGGTCAGCTGGGTGCGGGCCGCGATCGAGTTCGACAAGTGGCTGGTCGAGGAGCTCGGCCTGGAGCAGGAGATCGACGACACCGAGGAGCCGGGCGGCGACGAGGAGTAAGCGAGCCTGTCAGGTCCGGGGGCGGCAGCCCCCGGACCCCTCCATGTGCCGCAACCGCTCCGCCGCTTCCCGCAGCACGTCCTCCCGCTTGCAGAAGGCGAACCGCACGAACGGCGCCCCCGCCTCCCGGTCGTCGTAGAAGACCGCGTTGGGAATGGCCACCACGCCGGCCCGCTCCGGCAGGGCGCGGCAGAACGCGAAGCCGTCCTTCTCGCCCAGGGGGCGGATGTCGGTGGTGATGAAGTAGGTGCCGGCGGGCTGGAAGACCTCGAAGCCGGCCTCCGTCAGGCCGGCCGCCAGGATGTCCCGCCTGGCCAGCATGTCGGCGCGGAACGTCTCGAAGTATGTGTCCGGGAGGGCCAGGGCCTCGGCCACCGCGTACTGGAAGGGGCCGGACGACACGTACGTGAGGAACTGCTTCACCGCGCGGACCGCGCTCACCAGCTCCGGCACGGCCGTCACCCAGCCGACCTTCCAGCCGGTGAACGAGAACGTCTTGCCGGCCGAGCCGATCGTCACCGTCCGCTCGCGCATCCCGGGGAACGCGGCCAGCGGCACATGCTCGGCGTCGTCGAAGACCAGGTGCTCGTAGACCTCGTCCGTCACCACCAGCAGGTCCCGCTCCACCGCCAGCTCGGCGATCACGGCCAGCTCCGCGCGCGTGAGGACGGTACCGGTCGGGTTGTGCGGGGTGTTGATCAGCAGCAGCCGGGTGCGCTCCGTGACCGCCGCGCGCAGCTCGTCCAGGTCCAGCCGGAAGCGTCCGCCATCGGCACGCAGTGTCACCGGCACCCGCCTGCCGCCCGCCATCGCGATGCTCGCCGCGTAGGAGTCGTAGTACGGCTCCAGGGCCACGACCTCGTCACCCGGCTCCAGCAGCGCCAGCAGGGAGGCCGCGATGGCCTCCGTGGCGCCCGCCGTGACCAGCACCTCGGTGTCGGGGTCGTACGGCAGCCCGTAGCGGCGCAGCTGGTGCGCGGCGATCGCGGTGCGCAGCTCGGGGACGCCCGGACCCGGCGGGTACTGGTTGCCGCGTCCGTCGCGCAGCGCGCGCACGGCCGCCTCCCGGACCTCCTCGGGGCCGTCCGTGTCCGGGAACCCCTGGCCCAGGTTGATCGACCCGGTCGACACGGCGAGGGCGGACATCTCGGCGAAGATCGTGGTCCCGAACTCGGCGAGACGGCGGTTCAGGTGCGGGCGCGCGGAGGAGGTCATGCCGGTCATCCTGCGCCCAAGCTCTGGACTTCCTCAACTCTGCTTTGAGGCACAGGACGGCCGGGCATCCCCCCGTCACCGCACGACAGGCGGCAATGGACGAGGCGTCCACGGGGGCCGCTTCGGGGGAACGGAAGGAGGGCGACGCCATGAGTGACACCGCGATCGAACTCATCATGCTGGCGGTGGCTGTGGTGGTGCTGACCCTGGCGAGCAAGATCCGTCGGAAGCGGCATGCAGGGCCGTCGCTCGGCAAGGGCCGCGGGCGGAACCGCGCGTACGGCTCGTCGTCGTACAACGGGGGCGGCAGCTGGTGGGCCGGTGACGGGGACAACGGTTCGTCGTCCGGCGGCCACCACTCGGGTGGCCACCACGGCGGCCACCACTCCTGCGGGGGCGGGCACTCGTCGTGCGGCGGGGGTTCCTCCTGCGGTGGGGGCTCCTCGTGCGGCGGTGGCGGGGGCGGATGCGGGGGAGGCAGCTGACACGGGGCAGCTGAGCTCTCCCGCCCATGGGCGCCCGTCGGACGAAGGCATTCCGCGGGCGCCCGGCCCTTGTCTCCGCGCGCCGGGCGCACGCCGTAGTTGAACAGTTGAACTGTGGAGCCCTCTGAGGGATGGAAACCCCACGAAGTTGGGTAAAAACGCTGTGGCGGAGCCAGTCTTCATGATTCCCTCTAAATCACCAACGCAGCCCCTCGGACGTCCCTGCAGACTCCCCTCCCCGGCCGGGCGGCCGGGCTGACCGGGCTGACATGGCCGATCTCCCCCTTCTTTGCGTGTTAGCGGAGCCGATCCATGCTCACGACCCTGAACACCTCCTACACCGATACCCGTGCCGCCGATCTCGCCTGGGCCCTGGGGCGCGAGCCGCTGCCCGCCCTGGCCACCCTCGATCTGGAACTGACCGGGGCGAAGCTCCAGTTGAGACTGCTCGGCGCATCCCACCAGGTACTGCTGGAGGAGGAGCGGGGCAGCTGTTCGGAGACGGTCGCGTGCATCCCCGGTTCCAGTACCCCGCTGCCGCTGGGCGTCGCCAAGCGGGTCGGCGACTGGGAGTACGAGTTCGCGGCCCGCGTCGAGGTGCTCACTCCGGGCTCGTTCGCGGGCCGCGCCCAGGAGTTGCTGGCCCTCGTCTCCGACCATCCGCACGGCCTCGCCGGTGTCTTCCCCGGCAGCCCGCACGCCTTCACCGCGATGCTGGCCCAGCGCCACGAGGGGCAGGTGCACTGGCGCACCTGGCACGCCTACCCGCAGGACGGGCAGTTGGTGGCGACGCGGACGCGCGTCGGCGCCCGGGTGCCCGTAGGTCAACCCGACTAGACCCACATAAACCCCGGTGCGTCGACTGCCCCGACTTCCACACGTGTGGGTGACGAAGCGTACCGCGCATGTGACGTAACGTCGCAGCGTGATCGATCCGCACGCCCCCGCGCCCCCGGGGGCCCCGCCCTGGACAGGCCCCGCCCGGCTGCCCGTTCGGCCCGGCACCGGGCGGTTTCTGGTCCTCGTGTGCGTCTTCGTCTGCGCGGCCTGCGGACTCGTCTACGAACTCGAACTCGTCGCCTTCGCCTCGTACTTGATCGGCGACTCGGTCACCCAGGCCTCCGTGGTGCTGTCCGTGATGGTCTTCGCGATGGGCATCGGCTCCCTCGCCGCCAAGCGGCTGCGCTGGCGCGCGGCCGTCGGCTTCGGCGCGATCGAGACCGTCCTCGCGCTGGTCGGCGGCTGCAGCGCCATGGCCCTGTACGCCGTCTTCGCCTGGACCGGCGGCTGGGGCGGGGTGTGGGCCGACGGCCCGCGCTGTCTGCTGGTCGCCTTCTCCCTCGCCATCGGCCTGCTCGTCGGAGCCGAAGTCCCGCTGCTGATGGAGCTGATCCAGCGCATCCGCCGCCAGGACGCGGGTGGCGCGGTCGCCGACCTGTTCGCCGCGGACTACGTGGGCGCGCTGGTCGGCGGCCTCGCCTTCCCCTTCCTCCTCCTGCCGTTCCTGGGCCAGTTGACCGGCGCGCTGCTCACCGGCACGGTCAACGTCGTCGCCGGCGGCGCCCTGGTCCTCGGCCTGTTCCGGCGCGACCTGACCCGCCGCGCCCGCTGGACCCTGCTGCTCGGCGGTCTCGCCGTCCTCGCCGTCCTCGCGTCGGCCGCCGCCCTCACCGACGAGTTCGAACGCGCCGCCCGGCACGCGGTGTACGGCAAGGACGTCCGGGTCGCCCTGCAGACCGACGTCCAGGAGGTCGTCCTGGCCGGCGGCACCCACGGCCGCCCCCTCGACCTCTTCCTGGACGGCCGGCTGCGCGTCGGCGGCCGCGACGCGCGCCGCTACCACGAGGCGCTGGTCCACCCCGCGATGACCGGCCCGCACGCGCGCGTGCTCGTCCTCGGCGGCGGCGACGGCCTGGCCGCCCGCGAAGTCCTCCGGTACGGGGGCGTGCGCCGCGTCGACGTCGTCGAACTCGACCCCGGCCTGATCGGCCTCGCCCGCAGCGACCCCGGCCTGTCCGCCCTCAACGGCCACGTGTACGACGATCCCCGCGTCCACGTCACGACCGCTGACGCCCTCACCTGGCTGCGCGGGGCACCGCAGCGGGCGTACGACGTCGTGATCGCGGACCTGCCGGACCCCGGGATCACGGCCAGCACCAAGCTGTACTCGCAGGAGTTCTACGGCCTGGCCCGCCGCGTCCTCGCCGCCGACGGCCATCTGGTGGTGCACGCCGGGCCCGCCGCCACCCGCCCCCGCGTCTTCTGGACGGTGGCGTCCACCCTCCGCGCCTCCGGCTTCGCCGCCTCCCCCTACCGGGTCCTCGGCGACGATTCCGGCTTCCCGGCGGGCCCCGACCGCACCGCGGGAGCCTCCAGGGCCCCGCACGACTGGGGCTTCCTGCTGGCGGCGCCCGGCTCCGCGGCACCGCCCCTGCGGCTGGACGGACCCGGGCCGCGGGCCCGCACGCTGACCCAGGACGGGCTGACGGCGGACGCACGGGCGGCGGAGCGGACACGGATCCGGGGGATGCAGCCGTCGACGCTGGTGCATCCGCGGTACTGAGCGGCTGCGCGGGAGGGTACGTTCCGCTCGCACCTGGGTAGGCTCGACCGACATGGAGCACCAGGTCTTCGTCCCGGTTCCGCCCGACCGGCTCAGAGAAGCCCTCGCCGACCCCGCACGGGTGGCCCGGGCGGTCCCCGGGCTCCAGCAGGACGCCGGTGCCGATCCCGTCGCCGGCCGCCTGAAACTGCGCGTCGGCGGACACTCCGTCACCTACCGCGGAACGGTCCGCGTCACGCCACGCGAGGACGGCACGTACGCCGTCGAGGGCGACGCCGGCGAGGCCCGCGGCAGCGGCAGCGTCAAACTCGCCCTCACCCTGCGCCTCACGGACACCGAGGGCGGTACGAGCGTCACGATCGAGGGCACGGCGAACGCGGACGGACGCATCGCGGAACTGCCGGCGGACGCGGTGGGGTCGGCGGTGACCCGGCTGCTGAACCGATTCGTGGAGAGCCTCGCGGCGAGCCCCGAGGAGCCGGAGCCCGAGCACACCTCCGTCTTCGACACCGAGGTCCCCCCGCCCTCCCTGGACCCGGACGCCGACGACGCCATGGAGGACTCCGAGGACTCCGAGGACGCTGTCGAGGACGAGTACCCGGAGACCGAGTACACCGCCGTCCACGACGACCGCATCGCCGAGGACTTCGCCGACACGGGCGAGCCGCCCGCCGAGGCCGCGCACGCGCGCCGCACGATGATCGGCCGCAGCGCGGAGGAGGTCGACCACGCCCCGCCGCGCGGCCGCTACGCCCCCGCACCGGCCCCCCAGACCATCGCCGGGAACCCGACCCTGCGCTGGGCGGCCCCCGCGGCAGCCCTGGCCCTGGCCTCGGCGATCGTCCTGGGCCGCGCCCTGCGCAAGCGCCGCTGAGCGCTCCGCTGGAAGCGCCGCGATGTGCCGTCGATCGTCTGCGGCACCGTCGTGGCTGGTCGCGCCCACGCGGCGGAGCCGCATATCGACACGGCCCGCGCCCCTGGGGAGTTGCACCACCGTCGGCCGCAAGGGCTCACGCCCTCTTGATCGCCCCAGTAGGGTCGTCCCGTGAGTAACGAAGACATCACGCTGACCGCGGGTGACGCGGAAGTGAGCGTGCAGCCCGGCAACGGCGGCCGGATCGGCGGGCTCCGGATCGGCGGCGTGGAGCTGCTGCGCCAGGGCGAGCGCTACGGCTGCTTCCCGATGGTGCCCTGGTGCGGCCGGATCCGGGAGGGCCGCTTCCTGGACGGCGCGACCGTCCGCCAGATGCCCCTCAACTCCCCGCCGCACGCCATCCACGGCACCGCCCGCGACGGCGCCTGGCGCACCGCCCGCGTCGACGCGAACGAGGCCGTCATCACGTACGACCTCGTCGACCCCTGGCCGCACCGGGGCCGCGTCACCCACGTCGTCACGCTGACCGAGGACAGCCTGACGCTGACGATGAGCGTGGAGGCGTACGACGACTCCTTCCCGGCGCAGATCGGCTGGCACCCCTGGTTCCACCGGAATCTGGGCGGCGAGGACGTCCGCGTGGACTTCACCCCCGCCTGGCAGGAGGAGCGCGGCGCCGACCACCTGCCCACCGGCAACCGCATCGACCCCGAGCCCGGCCCCTGGGACGACTGCTTCGGCATGCCCGACGGCGTCGACGTCACCCTCACCTGGCCCGGACAGCTGGAGCTGAAGGTGACCAGCCGCGAGCAGTGGGTCGTCGTCTACGACGAGCAGGCGGAGGCGGTCTGCGTGGAGCCGCAGACGGGCCCGCCCAACGGCCTGAACACCCTGCCCCGCCTGGTCACCCCGCTGGAGCCGCTGGAAGCCACGACCACCTGGACCTGGCGCCGCATCTAAGCTGGTCGGCATGACGGACGTACGCGCTGACCTGCTGCAGCAGATCAAGGACAAGGCCGTGGTGCACGGCAAGGTGACCCTCTCCTCGGGTCTGGAGGCCGACTACTACGTCGACCTGCGCCGCATCACCCTCGACGGCGAGGCCGCCCCGCTGGTCGGCCAGGTGCTCCTGGACCTGACCGCGGACCTGGACTTCGACGCGGTGGGCGGCCTGACGATGGGTGCCGACCCGGTCGCGGCCGCCATGCTGCACGCGGCCGCCGCGCGCGGCAGGAAGCTCGACGCCTTCGTCGTGCGCAAGGCGGCGAAGGCGCACGGCCTGCAGCGGCGGGTGGAGGGCCCGGAGATCGCGGGCCGGCGCGTGCTCGTCGTCGAGGACACCTCCACCACCGGCGGCTCGCCGCTCACCGCCGTGGAGGCCGTGCGCGAGGCCGGCGCCGAGGTCGTCGCCGTGGCGACCATCGTGGACCGCGCGACCGGCGCCGCCGAGAAGATCGAGGCCGGCGCGGGCGTGCCCTACCGCTTCGCCTTCTCGAAGGATGAACTGGGTCTGGACTGACGCGCCGGTTTGACCTGGACTTGACCGAGGCGCCGACCACGGCGCCAGGTCTGGAAAGATGGGGCCGACGACGACGTCACACCCCCAGGTCTAGGTCAGGGCCGTAGTACGCAGATCGCCAACCCGCACACTCAAGGAGCGGACAGATGCCCATCGCAACCCCCGAGGTCTACAACGAGATGCTCGACCGGGCGAAGGCAGGCAAGTTCGCCTACCCGGCCATCAACGTCACCTCGACCCAGACCCTGCACGCCGCCCTGCGCGGCTTCGCGGAGGCCGAGAGCGACGGCATCGTCCAGATCTCCACGGGTGGTGCCGAGTTCCTGGGCGGCCAGTACAGCAAGGACATGGTGAGCGGCGCGGTCGCGCTCGCCGAGTTCGCGCACATCGTCGCCGAGAAGTACCCGGTCAACATCGCGCTGCACACCGACCACTGCCCGAAGGACAAGCTCGACGGGTACGTACGTCCGCTGCTCGCGATCTCCGAGGAGCGCGTCAAGGCCGGCCGCAACCCGCTGTTCCAGTCCCACATGTGGGACGGCTCCGCCGAGACCCTGGCCGACAACCTGGCCATCGCGCAGGAGCTGCTGGAGCAGGCCCGCCGCGCCAACATCATCCTCGAGGTCGAGATCACCCCGACCGGTGGCGAGGAGGACGGCGTCTCGCACGAGATCAACGACTCCCTGTACACCACGGTCGAGGACGCGATCCGCACCGCCGAGGCCCTGGGCCTCGGCGAGAAGGGCCGCTACCTGCTGGCCGCCTCCTTCGGCAACGTCCACGGTGTGTACAAGCCGGGCAACGTCGTGCTCCGCCCCGAGCTGCTGAAGGAGCTGAACGAGGGCGTCGCCGCCAAGTTCGGCAAGGCGTCGCCGTTCGACTTCGTCTTCCACGGCGGCTCCGGCTCCACCGAGCAGGAGATCCAGACCGCGCTGGAGAACGGCGTCGTGAAGATGAACCTCGACACGGACACCCAGTACGCCTTCACCCGTCCGGTCGCCGCCCACATGTTCCAGAACTACGACGGCGTCCTGAAGGTCGACGGCGAGGTCGGCAACAAGAAGGCCTACGACCCGCGGACCTGGGGCAAGCTGGCCGAGGCGTCCATGGCCGCGCGCGTCGTCGAGGCCACGCAGAACCTGCGCTCCGCGGGCAACAAGATCAAGTAAGCACGTCGTACGACGGCTGAACGGCGGACCCGGTGCCACGGCACCGGGTCCGCTGTATACCTGGGGGCATGCCCGATGTCCGGCTCGCCTCGTCCCAGGGCAAGTGGATCCTGCTCACCACGGTCCTCGGCTCCAGCATGGCCATGCTCGACTCGACCGTCGTCAACGTGGCGCTCCCGACCATCGGCCGCGACCTCGACGCGAGCCTCTCCGCCCTCCAGTGGACGGTCAACGCGTACATGGTCACGCTGGCCGGGCTGATCCTGCTGGGCGGCTCGCTCGGGGACCGCTACGGCCGCCGCAAGATCTTCGTGCTCGGGGTCGTCTGGTTCGCGGCCGCGTCCCTGCTCTGCGGCCTCGCGCCCACCTCCGGCGTCCTCATCGCCGCCCGCGCCTTCCAGGGCATCGGCGGGGCGCTCCTCACCCCCGGCTCCCTCGCGCTCATCCAGGCCTCCTTCCACCCGGACGACCGCAGCCGGGCGGTCGGCCTGTGGTCCGGCTTCGGCGGTATCGGGGCGGCCGTGGGCCCCTTCCTGGGCGGCTGGCTGGTGGACGGCCCCGGCTGGCGCTGGGTGTTCCTGCTCAACGTGCCGCTGGCCCTGCTGTGCGTCCCCATCGCGCTCCGGCACGTTCCCGAGTCGGCCGACGGCGGCGACCACGGCCGCTTCGACGTGCTCGGCGCGGCCCTGGGCGCCCTGGCGCTGGCCCTGCTGACGTACGCGCTGATCGAGGCCGGCGGCGGCACCCTGGCGGTCGCGCTGAGCGCGGTGGCGGGCGCGGCAGCGGCCGTCGGCTTCGTCTACGTCGAGAAACACCGCCCCGACCCCATGCTCCCGCTGGACATCTTCGCCTCGCGCCAGTTCACGGCGGTCAACCTGGTCACGCTGACCGTCTACGCGGCCTTCAGCGGCTTCTTCTTCCTCACCGCGCTCCAGCTCCAGGTGGTGGCGGGCTACTCCGCCCTGCAGGCCGGTACGGCCCTGCTCCCGACGACCGCCCTGATGCTGCTGTTCTCGGCCCGCTCCGGCGCGCTGGCCGACCGCACGGGGCCGCGGCTGCCGCTGACCGTCGGGCCGCTGCTGTGCGCGGCGGCGATGCTGCTGATGCTGCGGGTGGGACCGGACGCGAACTACCTGACGGACGTCCTGCCCGCCGTCCTGGTGATGGGCGCCGGCCTGGTCGTCGTGGTCGCCCCGCTGACCGCCACGGTCCTCGCCTCGGTCGGCATCGCCCGGGCGGGCCTGGCCAGCGGCATCAACAACGCGGCGGCGCGGGCGGCGGGCCTGGTCGCCGTGGCCGCGCTCCCGCTGGCCGCGGGGATGGGGCCGGAGGCGTACCGCTCCTCCGCCGCCTTCGACGCGGCGTTCGACCGGGCGATGCCGATCTGTGCGGGGGCGCTGCTGCTGGGCTCGGCACTGGCTTTCGCGCTGGTCCGCCGACCGGCCCCGGGGTGCCGCCGCCCGGAATGCCGGACCCACGGCAACGTGACGGCTCCGCCGCTGGAGCAAGGGCGGCGTCCGTAGCTCCGGCCCCCGTCCTCGGCTGCGGGTGGGCGGGGGCTGGTCGCGCAGTTCCCCGCGCCCCTTCCGGGCACGCCCCGTGTGCCCCGGTGCGGGAAACTGAACACATGACGATTCACGAGAACCTCCTCGGCGGCCCGCCCCCCACCCACCTCCCCGACGACCCGGAGCCCCGCGAGGCGCTCGCACAGGGCACCGCGCCGGCGGACGTCGCCGCCACGTACCCGACCTCCTCCCTCGCCTGGGCCCAGCTTGCCGACGACGCGTTCGAGCGGGGCGCGGTCGTGGAGTCGTACGCCTATGCCCGTACGGGCTACCACCGCGGCCTGGACGCCCTGCGCCGGAACGGATGGAAGGGGCACGGCCCCGTTCCCTGGGAGCACGAGCCGAACCGCGGCTTCCTGCGTGCCCTGCACGCCCTCGCCCGTGCCGCCCAGGCGATCGGCGAGCAGGAGGAGTACGAGCGCTGCTCGCAGTTCCTGAAGGACTCCTCGCCCACGGCGGCCCAGACCCTGGGCTGACCCCTACGGGAGTTTCCGGTGTGGCCCGTCTGGCAGCGGACGGGCCTTGCCGTATCCGATGGGATTGCGGAGGATTCCGCTTGGGGACCGGGGCCCCCGTGCCGGCATCGGCAGGGGCGGACCGCTACCCGGAGTAACAACAGGAGACAGCGATGTCCCAACAGGCTCACCCCCCTCACGAGGCCGCTGAGCCCGAGACCCCGCATCTCGACTTCGCCGGCACGACCCCGTACGAGGACTACGTCAAGGCGGACGTGCTCACCCATCTCCAGCACACCCTCTCCGACGACCCCGGAGAGATGGTCTTCCTGGTCACGACCCAGGTCATGGAGCTGTGGTTCACGGTGATCGTGCACGAGTGGGAGACGGCCGCGAACGCCCTCCGCTCGGACGACGTCCCGACCGCCGTCGCCGCGCTGAAGCGCTCCGTGCGGGAGCTGGAGGCCCTGAACGCCTCCTGGAAGCCGCTCGGCCAGCTGACTCCGGCCCAGTTCAACTCCTACCGCTCCGCCCTCGGCGAGGGCTCCGGATTCCAGTCGGCGATGTACCGACGCATGGAGTTCCTGCTCGGAGAGAAGTCCGCGTCCATGCTCGTCCCGCACCGCGGCGCCCCGCGCGTCCACGCGGAACTGGAGAAGGCCCTGCACGAGCCGAGCCTGTACGACGAGGTCGTACGCCTCCTCGCGCGCCGCGGCCACGCGATCCCCGGGTCCGTCCTGAACCGGGACGTCTCCCAGCGCTACGACGCCTCCGACGCCGTCGAGGCGGCCTGGACGGAGATCTACTCCGGCGACCAGAACGCCGAACTCGCCCGCCTCGGCGAGGCGTTGTCCGATGTCGCCGAACTGGTGTGGCGCTGGCGCAACGACCACCTGGTCGCCACCCGCCGCGCGATGGGCGCCAAGCCCGGCACGGGCGGCTCCGCGGGCGTGGCCTGGCTGGAGAAGCGCGCCCGCAAGAACGTGTTCCCGGAGCTGTGGACGGCGAGGTCACATGTCTGAGATGTCCGAACTCGCCCTGCGCGCCGAGAAGCTGGACGCGGCGGACGAACTCGCCCCGCTGCGCTCGCGTTTCGTCCTCGATGACGTTACCTACCTGGACGGAAACTCCCTGGGCGCCCTGCCGGCGAACGTGCCGGACCGTGTGCAGGACGTCGTCCGCCGACAGTGGGGCGAGCTCCGCATCCGCTCCTGGGGCGAGAGCGGCTGGTGGACGGCGCCCGAGCGGATCGGCGACCGCATCGCCCCGCTGGTCGGCGCGGCACCGGGCCAGATCGTCGTGGGTGACTCGACAAGTGTCAACGTTTTCAAGGCACTTGTGGCTGCGGTCCGCATGGCCGACGAGGGCCGGGACGAGATCCTGGTCGACGCGACGACGTTCCCGACGGACGGCTACATCGCCGAGTCGGCGGCCCGCCTGACCGGCTGCAGGCTGCGGGCGCTCAGCCCGTCGGAGGTGCCTTCGGCGCTCGGCGACCGTACGGCCGCGGTGCTCCTCAACCATGTCGACTACCGCACCGGCCGCCTGCACGACCTGCCCGCGCTGACGGCGGCGATCCACGCCGCGGGCGCCCTCGCGGTCTGGGACCTGTGCCACAGCGCGGGCGCCCTGCCGGTGGGCCTGGACGAACACGGGGTCGACCTGGCGGTCGGCTGCACCTACAAGTACCTGAACGGCGGGCCGGGTTCACCCGCGTACCTCTACGTCCGCCGCGGGCTTCAGGACCGCTTCGACTCGCCCCTGCCCGGCTGGAACTCCCACGCCGAGCCGTTCGGGATGAGCCCGTCGTACGCCCCGGCACCGGGCGCCCTGCGCGGCCGCGTCGGCACGCCCGACATCCTTTCCATGCTGGCCCTGGAGGCGGCCCTGGAGGTCTGGGACGACGTCTCGATCTCCGCGGTCCGCGCCAAGTCCCTGGCCCTGACGGACTTCTTCCTGGAGTGCGTCACGGCGTACACCGAGCCGGGCCGGGTCACCTCCGTGACTCCCGAGCCGCACGGGGAGCGGGGCAGCCAGATCGCCCTGCGCTGCCCCGACGCGGGCGAGGTGATGGAGCGCCTGATCGAGCGGGGCGTCGTGGGCGATTTCCGCCACCCGGACGTGCTCCGCTTCGGCTTCACCCCGCTCTATGTGAGCTTCGCCGAGACGGAGCGGGCGGCGCGGGTGCTGGGCGCGGTGCTCGGGTAATCAGGCCCGGCAGCAGGCGTGGGGCGGGGTGTCGGTCCGTGCGACGGCACCCCGCTCCTCGTACGAGCGCCCGGCAGAACCGTTTACCCTCACCCTGCGTGACAACCCCATGTCGCCGCACGTTTCCGGCCTGATAGCGTCCCCGCCAACGACCGACGAAGAATACCCGCCCGGTCCGCCAAAACAGTTCCGTCGCTGAGAGGTTGGAGCATGCCGGACGACGCCGCAGCAGCCCGCGCCGCCGCCGAAGAGGAGTCGGCCTTCTCGCACCCGCCGGTCGACCCCGACGTCACCTCCGCATACGGCGACCACCCCGACCAGGTGATCGACTTCTACGCCCCCAGGACCGCCGAAGCCGCCCTCGCCCCCCTCGTCGTCATCCTCCACGGCGGAGCCTGGCGCAGCCCCTACGACCGCCGGCACGTCACCCCCTTCGCGGACTACCTGGCCCGCAGGGGCTTCGCCGTGGCCAACGTCGAGTACCGGCGCGGGGGAGAACCCCAGATCCCCGCGCAGAACTCAGGGTCCGACGCAGGAGCCCCGGTCCACCTGGCCGGCCGCTGGCCCGACACCCTCGACGACGTGGCCGCCGCCCTCGACGCCCTCCCCGCCCTCCTGCGCGAGGCGCTCCCGCAGGCCGACCCCCGCCGCACGGTCCTCACCGGCCACTCGGCGGGCGGCCACCTCGCCCTGTGGGCCGCGGCCCGCCACGTCCTGCCCCCCGACGCGCCCTGGCGCACGGACCACGCGGCCCCCTTGCGCGGTGTGGTCGCGCTCGCCCCGATCGCGGACTTCGCGGTGGCGGAGAAACTGGACGTCTGCGGCAACGCGGCCCTCCAATTCCTCGGCGGCCAGGACAAGTTCGCCGAGCGGCAGCCCTACGCCGACCCCGTGCTCCTCCTCCCGACGGGCATCGCGACGACGCTGGTCCAGGGGCGCACGGACCTGGTGGTACCGCACGCGGTGGCCGAGTCGTACGCGGAGGCGGCGGCGAAGGCGGGCGAGGTGGTGGGCCTGACCCTGCTGGAGGACGTCGGCCACTTCCCCCTGATCGACCCGGCGGCGGACGCGTGCGCGGTGGTGGCGGAGGAGATCGCCCAGCTCGCCTGGTGACACGCTCGGCTCTCACGTAGGGGTGCGCCCCCGGTCATACCCGTAGTACCTGAGAGCTACCGCGCAGGACAGCTCCCTGGCGGGACGCCGACGACAGCCCCCGATTCCTAACTTCCTTGTCAGACAAGCCCGATGGCCGGGCTCTCTGAAAGGAAGCCGACCATGGGGCAAGCGCCGCCGCACACCACGGACCCGCACCCGCCGGCGGCGCTCTCGCCCCA
Organism: Streptomyces sp. NPDC031100; assembly: GCF_055570785.1. Taxonomy (NCBI): domain Bacteria; kingdom Bacillati; phylum Actinomycetota; class Actinomycetes; order Kitasatosporales; family Streptomycetaceae; genus Streptomyces; species Streptomyces sp. NPDC031100. The sequence continues at coordinate 384,829 of NZ_JBVIGN010000009.1, read as the reverse complement.
CGCGGGCCGCCGAAGCCCCGGATGGCGCCGGGCCGTCCTCGCGACCCTCCTCACCACCGCCCTGGTCGTCCCCCTCTCGGGCGCGGCCCGCCCCGGAATCCCCGCCCCGCCCCCCGCCACCCTCGCGCCTCCCGGCCCGTCGACCCTGCACACCGCGTACGCGGCGAACCGGGCCAACGCCACCGAGGCGGCCCGTATGGCCGCCGCCCACGGCGACGGACACCGCGCCGCCGCGGACCGCGCACTGGCTTCCCCCTCCCGCCACCTCCTCTCCTTCGACGGCCGGGGCACCGGCCTGGCCACGGAGGTCCTCGGCGACCTGCCGCACGCCGACCACGTAGCGGTTCTCGTCCCCGGATCCGACACCTCCGTCGACACCTACGCCCGCTTCCACAGGGCGGCGGCGGCCCTGTACGACGACCTCACGCACCGCGCCCCAACCGGCACCCGCGTCGCCGTGGTCGCCTGGCTCGGCTACCGGACCCCGGGCACGGTCAGCACCACGGTGGCGACCCCGGGCCGCGCCGACCAAGCCGCCCCCCACCTGCGTGCCTTCATACGACGGCTGCACACCCTCACCCCCGCCCGGGCGCGCATCTCCCTGCTGTGCCACTCCTACGGCTCGGTGGTCTGCGGCCGCGCCGCCGCGGGCCTGGACGTCGACGACATCGCCCTGGTCGGCAGCCCCGGCACGGGCGCGGACTCCGTGGCGGGCCTGCACACGACCGCCCGTGTCTGGGCGGCCCGCGGCAGCGACGACTGGGTGGCGCACGTACCGCACGTCCGCGCCGACCTCCTGGTCACGACCGTCGGCTTCGGCACCGACCCGGTCTCCCGCGCCTTCGGCGCCCACGTCTTCGACGCCGCCGGCGCCGACCACAGCGGCTACTTCACCCCCGGCTCGGTCTCCCTCGCCAACCTGGCCCGGATCACCCTCGGCGAGACCTCGGAGGTGACCCGTGCCTGAGCCGGCCTTCAGTACCCCGCGCCGCGCGCTGCACGCGATACGTCAGGGTGCCCACCGTGTGGACACCGCCACACCCGAATCCCGGGACCGCGCGGTCGACGCCCTGCGCGCCTTCGCGATCCTCGGTGTCGTCCTCGGCCACTGGCTGGTCACGGCCCTGGTCGCGGACGACGGCGCGCTGCACACGGCGAGCCCCTTGCAGCACCTGCCGTGGCTGGCCCCGGTCTCCTGGGCCTTCCAGACCCTGGCCGTGTTCTTCCTGGTCGGCGGCCATGTGGCCACCCGCAGCCACGCCTCGGCCCACGCCCGGGGCGTGCCGTACGGCGCATGGCTGCGCACCCGCCTGACCCGCCTGCTCCGGCCGGTCGTCGCCCTCCTGACCCTGTGGACGGTGACGGCGACGGCCCTGCTGCTGTCCGGCACCCCCTTCGACACGCTCCACACGCTCCTCAAACTGGCCCTCTCCCCCCTGTGGTTCCTCCTGGTCTTCGCCGCTCTGACGGCGGCCACCCCTCTCGTCGCCCGCCTCAACCCGCTCTGGCCCCTGGCCGTCGTCCTGCACGTCGACGTCCTCCGCTTCGGCCTGCACCTCGGCCCCTCCTGGCTGGGCTGGCTGAACCTGGCGGCGGGCTGGCTGGTCCCGTACACCCTGGGCGCCGCCTGGACCCGCGGCGAGCTGGACAGCCGCCGCGCGGCCTGGGTCCTGCTCCTCGGCGGTACGACGGCCACGGCCGTCCTCGTGACGGTGGCGGGCTACCCCGCGTCGATGGTCGGTGTCCCGGGCGCCGCGATCTCCAACCTCAACCCGCCGACCCTGGCGGCCGTGACCTTCGGTCTGGCCCAGTGCGGTCTGGCCCTCCTGCTGCGCGACCGGCTGCGCGGGGCGATGCGGCGCCCGCTCGCCTGGGCGGCCGTGGCCCTGGTCAACCTCTCCGCGATGACGATCTTCCTGTGGCACCAGACGGCCCTGATGGCCACGACGGCCACCGGTCTCCTGGCCGGCCGTCTCCCCGGTCTGCACACACTCCCCGACGGCCTGGGCTGGGTGGCCGCCCGGCTCCTCTGGCTCCCGGTGTTCACGCTGGTCCTGGCCCTGTGCTGGACCACGTTCCGGTCCTGCGAACAGGGCACCCGCCGCCGTCCCGCGGGCACCGGCGCGCCCGTCGAGCGGCGACGCTCACGGGTGGTCCGGGTGCACCGGGCCGCGGACGGGGAGGCTGCACGGGCGGTGCGGCGTGTCTAGGGTGGTCCGCGTGACGGAAACGGGGGGCCGCCGGGCGGTCGTGACGCTCGCGGGCTGGGGCCGGCGCCGGCTGCGGGTGCTGCGCGACGACCTGTGGACCTTCCGGCCGGATCCGCTGCCCGCCTCCGTGTGGCTGCGCTGGCTGCCGCACGGCCTGCTCTGTCTGGCCGCGTTCGGGATCACGCTCGGCGGTTCGGCGCAGCTCGCGGACAACGGACATCTGGGTCCCGGACCGGCCTTCTTGATCGGCCTCGCGCAGGGCTGCGCGGTCGTCCTCGCGCTGTGGCGGCCCCTTGCGGGCTGGTGGCTGTCCATGACGGCGACCCTGGTGGGAGCCCTCGCGGTCCACGGAAGACTGACCATGGTGGACGGGGAGACGTTCACCTGGCCCTGGACCGCGGCCGGCATCATCGGGCACCTGCTCGTCCTGCTGCTGCTCGCGCTGCGCGTGCGCACCCGGGTGTCCGTCGAGGCGCTGGCCCTGACCGCGCTGCTCACCTACCTCCTGGAGGGGGTGTGGGGCGGGGCGGCCTACCAGCCCACCGGGGTCGTCGCGGTGGTGCTGTCCGTGGTCGTCGTGGTGCTCGGCATCGCCCTGCGCGGCCGTCGGGAGGCGCGCGCCGAACTCCTGGAGCAGACCACCCTCACCGCCGAGGAGCGGTCCCGCCGCACCCTGCTGGAGGAGCGCAACCGGATCGCCCGCGAGCTGCACGACGTGGTCGCGCACCACATGTCGGTCATCTCCATCCAGGCGCAGGTGGCCCCGCACCTCGTCGAGGACCCGCCCAAGGAGCTGATCGAGAACCTCGCGGGCATCCGGCAGAACGCGCTGGAGGCGCTCACCGAGCTGCGCCGGGTGCTCGGCGTGCTGCGTTCGGAGAACCCCGAGGACCCCTACGGTCTGGGGGATCCCGGCACCGGAGCGGCCCCGGACGCTCCCCAGCCCACGCTCGACCGGCTCGACGCGCTGATCGAGAACACCCGCGCGGCGGGGCTGGACGTGGCCACCGAGGTCAAGGGCAAGGCGCGGCTCTACGCTCCGGGGGTGGAGCTGTCGGCGTACCGGATCGTGCAGGAGGCGCTGAGCAACGCCCTGCGGCATGCGCCGGGCTCCCGGGTGCGCGTCGAGGTCGCGCACCTCCCGCACGGTCTGCACCTGGCGGTGACCAACTCCCGCCCGCGGCAGCCCGTCCCGCCCTCCCCGGGCGCCGGGCACGGGCTGCTCGGCATGCGTGAGCGCGCGACGATGCTCGGCGGCACCGTCACCGCGACCAGAACCCTGGACGGCGGCTTCACGGTCTCGGCCTTCCTCCCCCGGGACGGCACCCCGCCCCCGCCCCCGCCTGCCCCGTCCCCGACAGGAGAAGTGACCCCATGACAAGCGGCACCATCCGTGTAGTCATCGCCGACGACCAGCAGATGGTCCGGCAGGGCTTCACCGTGCTGCTCAACACCAAGCCCGACATCGAGGTGATCGGGCAGGCGGTGCACGGGCTGGACGCGATCGCCAAGGTCGCCGAGCTGACCCCGGACGTGGTCCTGATGGACATCCGGATGCCCGAACTCGGCGGCATCGAGGCGACCCGCCGCATCACCGCCGAGCACCCGGGCATCAGGGTCCTGGTCCTCACCACGTTCGACCTGGACGAGTACGTGTACGAGGCGCTGCGCGCCGGGGCGTCCGGATTCCTGCTGAAGGACGCCTCCGCCGACCAGCTCGCCGAGGCGGTCCGGGTGGTGGCGGCCGGGGACGCGCTGCTGGCCCCGGGCATCACCCGCCGTCTGATCGCCGAGTTCTCCCGTCTGGACGGCTCGCGCAGGACGCCGCTCAAGCAGCGCGTCGGCGATCTGACCGAGCGGGAGACGGAGGTGCTGGCGCTGATCGCGCAGGGCCTGTCGAACGCGGAGATCGCCGGGCGGCTGGTGGTGGCCGAGCAGACCGTGAAGACCCATGTGGGCCGGATCCTGGTGAAGCTGGGCCTCCGGGACCGTACGCAGGCGGCGGTGTTCGCGTACGAGTCGGGGCTGGTGCGACCGTCCGGCTACTGACCCCTGGGGGTGCCCGGACGGACACTGACCCCCAGGGGTGCCCGTACGGCTCCTGACCCCTGGGGGTTCCCGTAGTGGCCCGTAGTACCTGAGACGGATCCCCGAGGACCCCCCTCCGTGAGGACGACCGCGACCCCGTTCGCCGCCTACCGTGTGGCACGTGACCGAGACGACGCACACGCAGCCGACACCGCAGGGCGGAGCCGCGAGGCCGCGCAGCCCCGAGTTCCGGCTCGCCGCGGACGCCCTGCGCGGGCTGCGGCAGGACCTGTTCCACGACGCCTTCGCCTACCGCCCGCTGCCCCGCAGGGAGGCCGGCGGCCGGCTCGCCCGCCGGTCCGATCGCGTGCGGGAGTACGCGCCCTGGACACCCCACGCGGTGGTGGCCGCCTTCGGCATGGTGGCGATGTTCCTTGCACTGCAGAGTACGGACGAGTCCGGACTGCGGTCCGTGCTGTGCGGGCTGCTGGCGCTGGGGCCGGTGCTGCTGACCCTGGTGCGTCCGGTGGGCGCGTTCTGGTTCTCGCTCGCCGCGTCCACGGCCGCTGTCGGCATCGGCGCGGGCGGCTGGAGCGACTGGCCGTGGCTGCCCGGCAGCTTCCTGTCCCACCTGGTGGTGCTCACGGTCGTGGCGATACGCACCCGCCCGCGCACGGCGGCCTGGATGTGGGTGCTGACCGCCGTCTACGGCTTCCTCGCCGAGAGCGCCTTCGGCTGGAGCCACTACGACACCAACGTGGGCCCGATGCTGGTCCTCTCGGCGCTGAGCCTGCTCGTCGTCACCGTCCGGCACACACGACGTGAGGCCCAGCAGGAGGTGACCGCCCAGCAGACGGTGACCGCGGTCGAGCGCTCGCGGCGCACGCTGCTGGAGGAGCGCACGACCATCGCCCGCGAGCTGCACGACGTGGTCGCCCACCACATGTCGGTGGTCGCCATCCAGGCGGAGGCCGCGCCCTACCGGGTGGAGAACCCGCCGCCGGAGCTGGAGAAGGCGTTCGCCACCATCCGGGAGAACGCGGTGGCGGCCCTGACGGAGCTGCGCCGGGTCCTGGGCGTGGTCCGTGCGGAGGACTACGAGGCGCCGGACGCCCCGCAGCCCACCCTCGCCGACCTGGACGGACTGCTCGCCAATGTGCGGGAGGCCGGGCTCGAGGCGGAGAAGGCGGTGACCGGCGCGGTGCGCGAACTGCCGCAGGGCGTGGAGCTGTCGGCGTACCGGATCGTGCAGGAGGCGCTGAGCAACACCCTGCGCCACGCTCCCGGCGCGAGTGCCCGGGTCGAGATCGGCTACGTCCTCGGCGGCCTGGGCCTGCGCATAGTGAACGGCCCGCCCCCGGCCTCGGCCCTGCTCAAGCCCTCGCCGGGCGCGGGGCACGGCATCACCGGGATGCGGGAGCGCGTCTCGATGCTGAACGGCGAGATGACGGCGGGCCCGACGGCCGACGGAGGCTACGAGGTGACGGTGTTCCTGCCGGTGCCGGCGGACACCGCGAGCGAGGGTGAGGCATGACGATCCGCGTACTGATCGCGGACGACCAGATGATGGTGCGCGAGGGCTTCTCCGTCCTGCTGAACGCGATGCCGGACATCGAGGTCGTCGGCGAGGCCGTCAACGGCCGCGAGGCGGTCGAGTGGGTGCGGGAACTCGCGCCGGACGTGGTCCTGATGGACATCCGCATGCCGGAGCTGAACGGCATCGAGGCGACGAGGGAGATCGTCGCGGCGGACGCGGCGGCGAAGGTCCTCGTCCTGACCACCTTCGACCTGGACGAGTACGTGTACCAGGCACTGCGCGCGGGAGCTTCCGGCTTCCTCCTGAAGGACGCCTCGGCCCGCCAGCTCGCCGACGGCGTACGGGTGGTGGCCTCCGGCGAGGCCCTGCTCGCCCCCTCGGTGACCAGGCGGTTGATCACGGAGTTCTCACGACTCTCGGAGGCACCCCGCCTCATGCCGTCGGCGCAGGCGGCGTACGGCGAGCTCACGGAACGGGAGACGGAGGTCCTGATCCTGATCGCACAGGGCCTGTCGAACGCGGAGATCGCCGAGCGGCTGGTGGTGGCGGAGTCGACGATCAAGACCCATGTGAGCCGCATCCTGGTGAAGCTGGGCCTCAGGGACCGCACACAGGCGGCGGTGTTCGCGTACGAGGCGCGGCTGGTGACACCCGGGTAGGGCGTGCGGCGGAGCGCTTTTCCGCTGATCGTTTCTGCAGTGAATCCGCTACGCCGGTCGGGTGAGTTGCCGTTCCGGAGCCTGTCGGCGCACGACGGGATCCCGCTACATCACACCCATGATCAAGTACGTGGAGCGCGGTATCACCGCGCTCGCTCTGACCGCCCTGCCCCTGCTCGTCATGGCACTGTCTCGACATCCGTAAGGCGCTGAGACACCCCTGGTCAGGAGAGGGATCGTCGGCATAACGTCCGTCCATGGCAGCCTTCGACCCCTGGGACCCGGATTTCCTGGCCGACCCGTACCCCTCCTACGCCGAGCTCCGCGCCCGGGGCCGGGTGCACTACTACGAGCCCACGAACCAGTGGCTGGTCCCGCACCACGCCGACGTCTCGGCGCTGCTGCGGGACCGGCGACTCGGGCGGACGTACCAGCACAGGTACGCGCACGAGGACTTCGGCCGGACCGCGCCCCCGCCGGAGCACGAGCCGTTCCACACGCTCAACGACCACGGGATGCTCGACCTGGAGCCGCCGGACCACACGCGGATCCGGCGCCTGGTGTCGAAGGCGTTCACGCCGCGTACGGTCGAGCAGCTCAGGCCGTACGTGGCGAACCTCGCCGGCGAGCTGGTGGACCGGCTGGTCGCGGCGGGCGGCGGGGATCTGCTCACGGACGTCGCCGAGCCCCTCCCCGTGGCCGTCATCGCCGAGATGCTGGGCATCCCGGAGGCGGACCGGGCCCCGCTGCGCCCCTGGTCGGCGGACATCTGCGGGATGTACGAGCTGAACCCGTCGCAGGAGACGGCACGGAAGGCGGTGCGCGCCTCGGTCGAGTTCTCGGACTATCTCCGGGAGCTGATCGCCGAGCGCCGCAAGGAGCCGGGTGACGACCTGATCTCCGGGCTCATCGCCGCGCACGACGAGGGCGACCGGCTGACCGAGCAGGAGATGATCTCCACGGCCGTACTGCTGCTCAACGCCGGGCACGAGGCGACCGTCAACGCCACGGTCAACGGCTGGTACGCCCTGTTCCGCAACCCCGACCAGCTCGCCGCCCTGCGCGCCGACCACTCCCTGATCCCCTCGGCCGTCGAGGAGCTGATGCGCTACGACACCCCGCTGCAGCTCTTCGAGCGCTGGGTCCTGGACGACATCGAGATCGACGGCACGACGATCCCGAGGGGCGCGGAAGTCGCCATGCTCTTCGGCTCCGCCAACCACGACCCGGAGGTCTTCGCACACCCCGGCCAACTGGACCTCACCCGCACGGACAACCCGCACATCTCCTTCAGCGCCGGCATCCACTACTGCATCGGCGCCCCGCTGGCCCGTATCGAGCTGGCGGCTTCCATGACGGCGTTGCTGGAGAGGGCCCCGACCCTGACCCTGGCGGCAGAACCGGAGCGCAAGCCGAACTTCGTGATCCGGGGGTTGGAAGGGCTGGGCGTCGAGGTGGGGTGATCACCCGTTCGGATGATCGCAAGGTGATCCGGATCGCTGGGCACACGCGGCTCGGCAAGCTGGTGCGTGCCTGCGAAGGGGGGCACCATGACGGTTATGGCGCAGCACACGTCTCAGATGTCCGTAGAGGAGTTCGAGGAGCTCGCTGCACACGTGGCCAAGAGGTTCGACGCCGTCAGGTTGGAGTTCATCAACGGACGGGTCGGGATCAAGGGCATGACGGACGGCAATCACAGCGAGGTCATCAGGTGGCTGCAGGAGTGCTTTCTGTTGGCCGGCTCCGGGCTGTGGCTGTACGGAGGCGGTGAGCTGGGGCTGCGGATCGAGAAGTACCGCAAAGGCCGGGCGCTCCCGGACGCCGTGCTTGCGCCTCGGGGAACGTTCACTGGGAAAGGGGACTGGGCCGACACACAGGGGGTGATCATGACGGTGGAGGTCACTTCCTATGACGCGGACACCCACCGGCGGGATCGCGAGGAGAAGCCCGCTGGGTACGCAGATGCCGGGATTCCTTACTATCTGCTGATCGACCGCGACGACTGCTCGATCACGCTCTACAGCGATCCGGCCCCGAACGTGGGTTATCGCAGCGCTGTGAAGAAGGCGTTCGGAGCCAAGCTCTCGCTGCCCGAGCCGCTCGGCCTTGAACTCGACACCGAGGAACTCAAGCAGTACGTCGACTGACGCCCCGCCCTCAGGTAGCCAGGTCCCGCCTCCGCAGCCCCACCAGGCCAACCGCCACCAGCACCACCGCCAGCCCCGCAAGGACCAGTACCGGCCCCCACTCCATCCCCCCACCCGGCAGCTTCGGCAGGTGGCCGAACGGGGACAGGTCCAGCACGATCCGGGGGGCGTTCAGGGCCGGGCCCACCCAGCCGATCAGGAGGATGGCCACGGCGATGCCCCAGGCGGCCGGGGCCAGGCGGGGGGCCAGGCCGTAGAGCAGGAGGGTCAGCGCGCCGATCAGCCAGACCGCTCGGTGGCCCTGGACGTCCAGGTCGTGGACGCCGGGCAGGTGTGCCAACCCGTTGGGCGGGCCCGCGAGTTCGGCGCTCACGCTCGTCCGCGTCAGGTGGCGCAGGTCGGCCAGGGAGCCGGTCTCCACGGTGCGGCCCTTGCGGATGATGCTGACGCGGTCGCAGAGTTCCTCGACCTCGCTCAGGATGTGGGAGGACAGCAGGATCGTGCGGCCGCGGTCCCGCTCCTCCTCCACACAGCGCCGGAAGACCTCCTCCATCAGCGGGTCCAGGCCCGAGGTCGGCTCGTCCAGGATCAGCAGGTCCACGTCCGAGGCGAACGCGGCGACCAGGGCGACCTTCTGCCGGTTGCCCTTGGAGTAGGTGCGGCCCTTGTTGCTGGGGTCCAGTTCGAAGCGGTCGATCAGCTCCGCCCGGCGGGTCGTGTCCAGGCCCCCGCGCAGGCGGCCGTAGAGGTCGATGACCTCGCCGCCGGAGAGGTTGCGCCACAGGGTGACGTCGCCGGGGACGTAGGCGATGCGGCGGTGGATCTCCACCGCGTCCGTCCACGGATCGCGGCCCAGGACCTGTGCCGCGCCCCTGTCCGCGCGCAGGAGGCCGAGCAGGATCCGGATGGTGGTCGACTTGCCGGCGCCGTTGGGGCCGAGGAAGCCGTGCACTTCACCGGCCTCGACGGCCAGGTCCAGGCCGTCCAGCGCGTGGGTACGGCCGAAGGACTTGTGGAGTCCGGAGACCGTGATTGCCTTGGTCATGGCTCCGAACGTACGCTTCTTTCAGAAATTTGTGAAGTTAAGGAATCGCTTGAATCCTGGATAGGGTGAGGAGCATGACGGAGCCGACTACTGAGCGGGACCCGGAGTCGGTCTCGCGGTTCGTGGAACACTTTGCGGCACAGCTCGTCGAGGCGGGCATGCCGCGCATGCCCTCGCGGGTCTTCGCCGCCCTGCTCGCCTCCGACACCGGTGCCCTGACCTCCGCCGAGCTGGGCGAACAGCTGCGGATCAGCCCCGCGGCCGTCTCCGGCGCCGTGCGCTACCTCGCGCAGGTCCACATGGTGTCGAGGGAGCGGGAGCCCGGCTCGCGGCGGGAGCGGTACCGGGTGCACAGCGACCAGTGGTACGAGGCGCTCACCAACCGCGAGGCGATCATCAAGCGCTGGGAGGACGCCCTCCGGGAGGGCGTGGCCGGCCTGGGCGCCGACACACCGGCCGGGCGCAGGCTGGCCGAGACCCTGGCCTTCTTCGAGTTCATCGAGAAGGACGTGGCCGAGATGATGGAACGCTGGCGCGCCTACCGGGAGCAGATGTACGAGCGCCCTGAAGGGGCGCGGGGAACTGCGCGACCAGCCACAACGGCGCAGCAGTCCCCCGACGGCCTCTAGCGGCACTCCCCGAGCGTCACCGTTCCTTCGTCTCCTCCAGCACCGTCCGCCCCAGCAGCGCGTACCGCTCCGGGGCGCGCCGCTTGAGGTACTGGGCGTAGCCGATGCCGGTCCCCGCGACCAGCGCCACCAGCCACGGCGTCGCCTTCAGCACCAGCGAGCCGGACTCCGGGCCCGCCGCCACGCCCATGTTGGAGACCAGCAGCACGACCACGGCGAGCATCGCGATGCCCCCGGCGAGCGGTGCCACGAAGGTGCGGAACCAGTGGCGGCTCTCCGGGCGGTGCGAGCGGAAGTACACCAGCACCGCGAACGAGCACACCGCCTGGACGACCAGGATCGCCATGGTGCCGAGGATGGCGAGCAGGACGTACGTACCGGTGTACGGGTCCTTGCCGGCGGCCCAGAAGGCACCGATCAGCACCGCGCTGACGACCGTCTGCACCACGCCCGCGATGTGCGGGGAGCCGTGCCGCTCGTGGGTGCGGCCGATGGTGTTCTTCAGCGAGGGCAGGACGCCCTCGCGGCCGAGCGCGTACAGATACCGGGCGGCGCAGTTGTGGAAGGCCATGCCGCAGGCCAGCGAACCCGTGATCATCAGCCACTGCATGACGACGACCGCCCAGTGGCCGACATAGCGCTCGGTGGGGAGGAAGAAGAGGTCCAGCGGGTTTGAGCCCGACGCAGCCTTGAGGGCCGCGGCCTCGCCGTTGCCGGTGATGGCCATCCAGGAGACGAAGACGTAGAAGACGCCGACGCCCAGGACGCTGATCATCGTCGCCTTGGGGATGATCTTCTTCGGGTCGCGCGACTCCTCGCCGTACATCGCCGTCGACTCGAAGCCGACCCACGACCAGAAGGCGAAGAAGAGCCCGAGCCCGGCGGACGTGCCCTTGAAGGCGTTGACGGGGTTGACCGGCGCGAAGGTGAAGCCGTGCGGCCCGCCGCCGTGGAGGGCGACCGAGACGGCCATCGCGGCCAGCACCGTCACCTCCGTCGCCAGCAGCAACACCAGCAGCTTCTCGGCGACGCTCACCCCGAACCAGGTGCCCGTCGCATTGATCGCCAGCATCAGGATCGCGAACGCCCACCACGGGACGTGGACCCCGGTCTGGTCCTTGAGGGTGTTCGTGGCGAAGGTGGAGAAGATCCCGATCAGCGCGGGCTCGAAGACGACGTACGCGAAGGTCGCGAGCAGTCCCGAGGCGAGGCCGGCGGTGCGGCCGAGGCCGTAGGAGATGAAGCCGTAGAAGGCGCCCGTGGACGTGATGTGCTTCGCCATCGACGTGAAACCCACGGAAAAGATTGCCAGGACGACCATTGCCACGAGATAGCTTGCGGGTGCCCCGATGCCATTGCCGGCCGACACCATGAAGGGCACGTTGCCGGTCATCGCGGTGATCGGCGCGGCCGTGGCCACGGCCATGAACACCACGCCGAGCAGGCCGACGGCATTGGGTTTCAGCCGATGAACCGTGCCGTCGTCGTCCGTCTTCGCCGCCGGGGCGACGCCCTCGTCCACTGCCATCGGGTGGCCCCTCTCCTGACCGCCACGCGCGGACGCACCGCGCCTTGATGGAGCAGGATGGTGGAGGGAGAACCGGTCCCTCAAGGGGTCGGCACGGTTAAATATTTGTCACCAGACCTTTAGGGGCCTCGTGAGGTCACGGGACGGCGGGCAGTGTCAGTGCCCACGCGGCCTCGCGCACGGTCCAGGTCCGGCGGCGTACGGGCCCCGAGACGGCCGCGTCCGCCCGGTACCGGAAGTCCCCGCCGACCACGGTCACCGTGTGCCCCGAGGCCCTGAGCGGGGTCGCCTCCGCGCCCAGCGACAGCGGCCTGACCTCCACCTTCGCGACCCCGCCGGAGCCCGGCGTCACCGACACGGCCTCCACGGGCTGGTCCAGGTCCACGAGCGTCTGCCCGTCCACCTCCACCCGGAGCCGGGTGGGCCCCGGGGCCGGTACGGCCGCCAGGCGGGCGGGGCGGGGCGCCAGGGTGCGGACGAGGGAGCGGTACGTCGTGCGCAGCCAGGGGCGCCCCGCAGGGACGCTCACCGGCTCGGCGGCAGTCGCCCGCACCGGCGCCGACGGAATGCCCAGCGCACCCAGCACCACCCCGTCGCTGTCGTCCACCAGGAGGTCCAGGCGACGCTCCACGCCGTCCAGCACGGCCCGCGCCGCCGCCACCGCACCGGTCGGCACGCCCAGGGACTCGGCCAGGGCCGCACCCCCGACCGGCACCACCGACAGGGCGCATCCGGCCAGCTCGCGATGGTGGTGCAGCAGGGTCACCGCGCGGACCAGCGCCCGGTCGTCGCCGACCACGACCGGGCGCCGGGACCCTCGCCGGCCGAGTGCCCGGGCGAATTCCTCGGGCCCGTCCGGCAGGCATACCTTCGTGGTCGCACCCGCGCTGAGCACGTCTTTCGCGATCCGGACGGACTCCCCGTCCGTCTGCCGGGCCGCCGGATCGATGATCACCAGCAGCTGTTCGGACGTCGCGAAAGTCGCCACCTCGGTCCTGCCTCGCTTCCTCGGGTAGCATCTTTGTGCAAGAGCCCCTTGCGCTATTGCGCCAGGGGCTTCGTCTATTCCGGGGCATCCGGTCCGACGGTTGTGCGACCAACGACGGTCGCGGTGGTACGCGGCGGTGAACCTTACGCCCAAGCCCCCGACCTTGGACATGCCCCGCCCGGAAGGGGTGTACGCGCGTGCCCGCACTTGTGCTGCTCGGTGCTCAGTGGGGTGACGAAGGCAAGGGGAAGGCGACCGACCTGCTCGGTGGCTCGGTGGACTATGTCGTTCGCTACCAGGGCGGCAACAACGCCGGCCACACGGTGGTCGTCGGCGATCAGAAGTACGCTCTCCACCTTCTCCCTTCCGGAATCCTCTCGCCCGGTTGTACGCCGGTCATCGGCAACGGTGTCGTCGTCGACCCGTCGGTCCTGCTCTCCGAGCTGAGCGGTCTGAACGAGCGTGGCGTCGACACGTCCAAGCTCCTGATCAGCGGTAACGCGCACATCATCACGCCGTACAACGTGACCGTCGACAAGGTGACGGAACGCTTCCTCGGCAAGCGCAAGATCGGCACGACCGGGCGCGGCATCGGCCCGACCTACGCCGACAAGATCAACCGCGTCGGCATCCGGGTCCAGGACCTGTACGACGAGTCGATCCTCCTGCAGAAGGTCGAGGCGGCCCTCGACGTCAAGAACCAGATCCTCACCAAGCTGTACAACCGGCGCGCGATCGCCGTGGACCAGGTGGTCGAGGAGCTGCTGGGCTACGCCGACAAGATCAAGCCGTACGTCGCCGACACCGTGCTGGTCCTGAACCAGGCCCTGGAGGACGACAAGGTCGTGCTGTTCGAGGGCGGTCAGGGCACCCTGCTCGACATCGACCACGGCACGTACCCCTTCGTCACCTCCTCGAACCCGACCGCGGGCGGTGCCTGCACCGGCGCCGGCGTGGGCCCGACGAAGATCAGCCGGGTCATCGGCATCCTCAAGGCGTACACGACCCGCGTCGGCGCCGGCCCGTTCCCGACGGAGCTGTTCGACGAGGACGGCGAGGCGCTGCGCCGGATCGGCGGCGAGCGGGGCGTGACGACCGGCCGTGACCGCCGCTGCGGCTGGTTCGACGCGGTCATCGCCCGCTACGCGACCCGCGTGAACGGCCTGACCGACTTCTTCCTCACCAAGCTGGACGTGCTCACCGGCTGGGAGGAGATCCCGGTCTGCGTGGCGTACGAGATCGACGGCAAGCGCGTGGAGGAGCTGCCCTACTCGCAGTCCGACTTCCACCACGCGAAGCCGGTCTACGAGACCCTGCCGGGCTGGTCCGAGGACATCACCAAGGCGAAGTCCTTCTCCGACCTGCCGAAGAACGCCCAGAACTACGTCAAGGCGCTGGAGGAGATGTCCGGCGCCCCGATCTCCGCGATCGGCGTGGGCCCGGGCCGGGACGAGACGATCGAGATCAACTCGTTCCTGTAGGCCGCCCTGTAGGCAGCGGTTCCGTGATCCCCGCCGGAAGCCTTCCGGCGGGGATCACGTATATAAGCGTTTGAGTGATTTGTCGAATTTTGTCACTCCATGCGCGGTAGGACTCCCTTCGCACCGCACCCCCCACAGTGGAAGAGGAGAACCTACGTGCGTCGTGTTCTCAAGCTCCTGACGATGACGTTCCTGGCACTCGGCCTCGGCGTCTCACCGGCCCTCGCGGACAGCCCGCATTTCATCGGGATGCCGACATGCGTCCCCAAGACGATCACGGATGGTGGCGTCGCGACCGCGACGTGCAGCGGCAAGGTGGCCGGTCTGGGAACGGGGCCCGCCGCAGCCCTGCTGACGGCGGAATCGGTCAGCGTCAAGTACATCTGTGTCAACAAGGGCGGGAACACCGCCCCGGGTCACCCCGCCTTCTTCGGCCCTCTCACCGGCAAGAGCGTGCCCCTCGACACCCACCAGGGGCAGATCACGTTCAGCGTGCAGCTTCAGACGCCGCCGAACCCCCCGGCGAGCCAGGTGTGTCCCAACGGCAACTGGCGGGTGCAGGTCGTCTCGGCGACCTTCGAAAATGTCGTGCTGCACATCCAGCAGCCGTTGGGCCACGACATCCTCACCTGGTTCTTCCATGACGTCGACCCGTCGTGATCCGCGGGTGGCGTTCCCGCAGGCATGAGTGAGAAGCGCCCGCCGGGTTGCTTCGGCCGCCCGCCGCTCCGCCCTCGGGCGTGATCGGCGGGCGGTCCGCCGTGGTGCGCGGTGCAATCGGAGTATGGGCATCCACCGGACAGCACGGTGCCGGGGCCCGTACGGCGGCGAAGGCGACCAGGCCGCCGGCACGGACTGCTCCGACCCGGCCGTCTTCGAGATCGCCCGGCACGGCAGGCCTCCGCTGCTGGTGTGCCCGGTGCACCTCGGGCCCGCGCTGCTGATGGCGAGCGGAGTGCTGTGGCCGCCGGAGATCACGCTCATCGGGCGGCCCTGAGGCAGCCCACCCGTACGGCGGCCCTGGCGTGCGGCCGGTTGCTGCTGCCGGGATCCTAGGATCCGTCACTGGATGATGGGAAATGTCCGCCTGGATGGGTTCTGGGCGGATCCACTCCATGGCCGAAGGAGACGGGATGTCGCAGCGTGTCGGCAGGACCCGTTGGCGGCGCTTCGCGGTGGTCCTGGTGGCCGGCGTCGCCGCCTGCGCAGCCCTCGGCATCGTCATGGGACAGGGGCTGCTGGCCGCGTCGTTCCTCATTTCCGGTCAGAGGTTCCAGGTCACCGCGGACACGCTGACCACGCGCGGACTCAGCATCTACCCCATGCTGGACGTGACCAGGCAGGGCGAGCGTGTGCCGGTCCTGGTCACCGGATCCCGGCACACGACGATCAGCGGGCTGTGCCAGTCCGTAGTGGTCGACGTCCCGGTGCTGGGCCCGCAGACGCTGAAGATCACCGGCGGAAACAAACGACCGGTCGAGGCGTCGAACCTGTTCCTCGACACGACATTCCAGTCGGCCGGGCAGGCGGATTTCAGGGGCCTCGACATGGGCATCGCGCAGGGGGAGATCACCAAGGGGCCGATCAATCCGGGCGACAGGGACTCGCGCCTCTTCAACCCCGACGGCTTCGGGCAGCAGGCCTCGTCCGTCACCCTGAACGACGTGCACCTGACCGCGGTCGCGCTCTCTTCCGGTACGTTCAACATTCCCGGTCTGCGCGTGCGGATCGAGCAGGGCCGCCACGAATGCGCCTGACCCCCGGGCGGGACGAACCTGCCGAACGCCCCGGCATCCGCCGCGCAGCGGTGCACGCCCGACGCAGGTTCCGCGCCTGGCGCGGTGAACGTCCCTTCTGGGCGGGGCTTTTCACCCTGGCGGCGGGCTTGCCCATCCTGTACTGGCCGTACATGAACCTGGACGTGGGCGGGATCGCGCTGGCCCTGTCGACCACGTCCGGTGCCGGATCCCTGGTCATCGGTGTTCTGCTCATCACCCTGGGGCTCACCCTCTGGTACCAGCCCCGCCTTCGCCTGTTCGCCGGGATCGCCACCCTCCTGCTCTCCCTCATCTCCTTCCCCGTCGCGAACTTCGGCGGCCTCTTCCTCGGGGTGTTCGCCGGCCTGATCGGCGGCTCCCTGGCCTGCTCCTGGGTTCCACCCGACGTCGACGAGCCGCCGGCCGACGTCGACGAGCCGCCGGCCGACGTCGACGAGCCGCCGGCCGACGTCGACGAGCCGCCGGCCGACGTCGACGAGCCGCCGGCCGACACCGGGTGTCCCTGCTGACGCATCCTTGACCTGGACATGGTCTGTTCCTGGTTCCCGCCACTGGCGGGCGCGAGCACGATCTACGCGGGTAGCCCCGCACGACACGCCCGTCTGATCGCGTCAACTCCAGCCTCCGGGAGCCTTCATGCCCGCGCATCCCCTCAACCGCCGCACCTTCCTGCAGAAGTCGGCCGTCACCGGCGCCGCCGTCGCCGCCGCGGGTGCGGTCGGCACCGGCAGCGCCGAGGCCGCGGACGCCGGTCACGGGCCCGAAAGGGCGCCGCGCACCTGGTCGTTCTCCATCCTGGGCACCACCGACCTGCACAGCCACGTCTTCGACTGGGACTACTACAAGGACGCCCCCTACACCGACAAGGCGGGCAACTCCGCGGGCGTGGCCCGGGTGGCCACCCTGATCAAGCAGCAGCGCGAGGCCAAGGGCGAGCACCGCGTCCTGCTGGTCGACGCCGGCGACATCATCCAGGGCACCTCCCTGGCCTACTACTTCGCCCGCGTCGAGCCCATCTCGAACGGCGTCAAGCACCCGATGGCCGTCGCCATGAACGCCATGCGCTACGACGCCGCCGCCCTCGGCAACCACGAGTTCAACTACGGCATCGACACCCTGCGCAAGTTCGAGAGCCAGTGCCGCTTCCCGCTGCTCGGCGCGAACGCCCTCGACGCGACGACCCTGCGCCCCGCCTTCCACCCGTACACCGTGAAGCGGATCTGCGTGCCGGGCGCCCCGGACATCAAGGTCGGCATCCTCGGCCTGACCAACCCCGGTATCGCCTTGTGGGACAAGGACAACGTCAGCGGCAAGATGGTCTTCCCCGGGCTGGTCGAGCAGGCCAGGAAGTACGTGCCCCGGCTGCGCGCCCTCGGCTGCGACGTCGTCTTCCTGACCGACCACTCCGGCCTGGACGGCTCCTCCTCCTACGGCGACGCGCTCCCGTACGTCGAGAACGCCTCCAACCTCGTCGCCGAGCAGGTGCCCGGCATCGACGCGATCCTCGTGGGCCACACCCATGTGGAGGTCCCCTCCTACACGGTGAAGAACGCGGAGACCGGCGAGGAGGTCCTGCTCTCCGAGCCGTACTGCTGGGGCTTCCGCCTGAGCGTCTTCGACTTCGAACTCGAACTGCACCACGGCCAGTGGAAGGTCACGAGCAAGACCGCGCAGACCCTCAACCCCAACACCGTGGACGAGGACCCGGAGATCAAGAAGCTCCTCCAGGCCGACCACGATCTGGTCGTGAAGTATGTCAACACCGCGGTCGGCACCTGCACCGAGGACCTCTCGGCGGCGGAGTCCTGCTGGAAGGACGTGCCGATCATGGACTTCATCCACAAGGTGCAGATGGACACGGTGAAGTCGGGCCTGTCGGCGTCCGACGCGGCACTTCCGCTGATCTCGGTCGCGGCCCCCTTCAGCCGCACGGCCGACATCCCCCAGGGCAGCGTCACCATCAAGGACATCGCCGGTCTCTACATCTACGACAACACCCTGTACGGCAAGAAGCTGACGGGCGCCCAGCTCAGGGACTACCTGGAGTACGGGGCGAAGTACTACCACCAGGTCCCGGCCGGCACGAAGGTCGACACCGCGACGCTGACGAACGCCAACCACTTCTGGGACTACATGTACGACACGGCGGCGGGCGTCTCCTACGAGATCGACATCGCGCAGCCGGAGGGGTCGAGGATCAAGAACCTCACCTACAACGGCGCCCCGGTCGCCGACGACCAGGTCTTCGTCGTGGCGGTCAACAACTACCGCGCGAACGGGGGCTCCGGCTACCCGCACATGGCCTCGGCACCCATCACCTACAGCTCGACCAACGAGATCCGCCAGCTGATGATCGACTACGTGACGGCAAAGAAGACCCTCGACCCGACGGACTTCGCGATCACCAACTGGAAGCTGACGCAGGCCGGAACGCCGGTGTTCTGAGCCGTTCGTGCAGCTCAGGGGCCATTTTCATAGCTGAGCGCATATGTCAAGCCACGCGATGAAGTGGCGTGACGTGAATCGGTGGCCGGGGCGTAATTGAGTCATGGCTGCACAAGCGTGCGGCCCAGACATCGCCCAGGGAGATCCTGGGCGCGACTCAATACCTGCCAGGGAGAATTTCTATGCAGCGCGTATCTCACGCACACCGATTCCTGCTGCTCGGCGTCTCGACCGTCATCGCGGCTGGCGGTGCACTGATTCCGTCCAGCGCATTTGCCGCCGACCACCAGCAGCACACCGGCTCCGTCTCTGTGAAGTCGGATTACAAGGATGATCACGGCGGGAAGAAGAAAAAGAAGGACCGCAGCTGTAAGCACTGCAAGCCGGCCCCGGCTCCGGTGCCGGACCTGCCTGGGCTGCCGAAGCCGGGACCGGTTCCCCAGATCCCGGAGGTGCCGCATGTTCCTCAGGGGACGCCGCCGAAGCCTGTGCCGCCGGCGCCTGGTATCCCGAAGCCTGTGCCGCCGGCGCCTGGTATCCCGAAGCCGGGTCCGCAGCTGCCGGTCTGACCAGCAACAGGCGTTGTGCCTGCCCCTGCCCTCCTTCTGCGGTCACTTCGCCGCGTGGGCTGCCGCCAGGAAATCGGCCCATGCGGCGGGGGAGACGGTGAGAAGGGGGCCGTCGGGGTTCTTGGAGTCCCGGATGTGTGTGGGGGCAGGGGGCTACTTCGACGCAATCGCCACCGCTGCTGCCGCTGTAGCTCGACTTGAACCACTGCATGGTGCTCGTCATGTCCGCTCTTCTCCTGCCGACTTCCGGATGAGGCTCAGACACACCCTGCTGCTGTGCATTGCGCTACAAGAGGAGCCGTGTCCCCAACTGCCGTGAGAGCGGGCGGCTGCCCGGCCAGGCGAAAGCCAGATGGTCAAGGAAGCCCTTGACCCAATCAAGCCGGAGGCCGCCTGTTCACCAACCTGAACGCGCAGCCGGCCTGACGCTCAGCTGAACACGATCATCGACCCCTGCGCCAGAGACCGCGTCGCCGCCGCGTGCAGGCCGAGCCACACGTGGCGCTCGCGGGCGAAGGGGCTGGGGTCGTACGGCGCCGGTACCGCGGGCTCCTCCAGTTCGGTGGGGGCCGACGGCGGTGCCGGTGCCGCCGGGGGGTTGGCCGGGTCGATGCCGATCGTCGGGGCCACGTACTCCAGTTCGCGCAGGAGGGTCTGGGAGGAGCCCAAGGGGCCGCCGCCCGCGAGGAGTTCGTCGTTCGTCAGGGGGTGCGGGAAGTCCACGGGGACGTAGGCGCCCGCGTGGTCGTAGTGCCAGACCAGGTGGGACTGCTGGGCCGTCGACTCGAACATCTCCAGCAGCTGCTCGTAGTCGCCGCCCAGCTCGTCCACCGGGGTCACCGGCAGCCCGCACACCTGGAGGAGATACGCGCGACGGAGGAAGTGAAGGGCGTCGTAGTCGAAGCCGGCCACGGGCGCGACCTCGCCGGACAGGCCCGGCATGTACTGGTACACCGGCACCGGCGGCAGCCCGGCCGCGGACAGCGCGTTGTTGTACTGCGCGAGTTCCTCGGCGAACGGGTTGTCCGGGGTGTGGCACAACACGTCGACGAGCGGTACCAGCCACAGGTCACAGGCCAAAAGAGATCTCCTCGCATCGGCAGGTGTGCGTTCACGCACAGCAGCAGGTGGTCAGGGAAGGGTAATCGGTGCGGCCCACGCTCAGCTCCCCCTGTGCAGGTCCCATACCCAGACCCCGCCCGTCCACTTACCGCCTGCGGCGCTTCGGCGGGTGCGGCCTGTGTGTGGGGGTCATTCCGCGGCCAGGCGTTCCACGAGGGCCAGGGAGTGGGCGTTGGCTGCGGCGACGATGGCGCGGGCCTTGGCCGTGTCGCGGTGGGTCAGCGCGTCGACCAGGTCGGTGTGGCCGGCCCACAGGCGGCCGCGGACGTCGGGCAGGCGGCGCAGGTGCTGGACGGCGCAGACCCAGGACTGGACGCGCAGGCGGTGCAGGAAGTCGGCCAGGTAGGGGTTGCCGAACAGTCCGCTCAGTTCGCGCCAGAAGCGCAGGTCGTAGCCGATCAGTACGGTGAGGTCGCCTGCCGCGGCGGCGCGCTGGGCCTCCTCGCCGCGTCGGCGTACCGCCGTCAGGGCTGCTGCGGTCCGCGCGTCCTCGGTATCGGCGAAGGCCGGGTGGTGGGTGGTGAGGGCCTGGAACATGCCGTCGGTGACCAGGCTGCGGGCCTCGATCATGTCCCGGTAGTCGGCGAGGGAGTACTCGGGGACATGGAAGCCGCGGTGCTGGTCGGCCTCCAGGATGCCCTGCGCCGACAGGTCGACCAGCGCCTCGCGGACCGGGGTCGCCGAGACGCCGTACTGCTCGGCGATCTCCTTGACCGTGAACGCCCGCCCCGGCTGGAGCCGCCCCGCCAGCACCTCGTCGCGCAGCGCGTCCGCGATCTGCTGGCGCAGGGTGCTGCGCGTCACGGTGCCGTTGCCGGGCATCGTCCGGGCCTCTCCTCACGCGTATGGGTGACGTACTCGCACGTACTCGCCATGTCTTACGAGCACGCCACCTTACGCGTTCGGGTTCCCCCGACGGCAGCTGTGGTTCGGCTACACCGTGTAGGTGTCGGCCGCGCTCAGCGCCGCGTCCAGGGCCGCGAGGCCCTCCTTCAGCTCGGCCTCCGTGACGTTGCACGGCGGGACGACGTGGGTCCGGTTCATGTTGATGAAGGGCCACAGGCCGTGCTGCTTGGCGGCGGCACCGAACGCCGCCATGGGAGCGTTCGCCTCACCGGCCGCGTTGTACGGCACCAGCGGCTCCCGGGTCTCCCGGCTCTTCACCAGCTCCAGCGCCCAGAACATGCCGACGCCGCGGACCTCGCCGACGCTCGGGTGCCGCTCGGCCAGCTCGGCGAGGGCCGGGCCGAGGACGCTCTCGCCGAGCCGCTTGGCGTTCTCGACGACGCCCTCCTCCTCCATCACCTTGATCGTGGCGACGGCGGCGGCGCAGGCCAGCGGGTGCCCGGAGTAGGTGAGCCCGCCGGGGTAGGGGCGCTTGCCGAAGGTCTCGGCGATCTCCTGGGAGATGGCTACGCCGCCGAGCGGGACGTAACCCGAGTTCACGCCCTTGGCGAAGGTCATCAGGTCCGGGACGACACCGAAGAGATCGGCCGCGAACCACTCGCCGGTGCGGCCGAACCCGGCCATGACCTCGTCCAGGATGAAGACGATCCCGTACTTGTCGCAGAGCTCGCGGACGCCGGCCAGGTAGCCCGGCGGCGGGACCATGATCCCGGCGGTGCCGGGCACGGTCTCCAGGATGATCGCCGCGACCGTCCCCGGCCCCTCGAAGGCGATCGTCGTCTCCAGGTGCTCCAGGGCCCGCGCGGTCTCCTGCTCCTCGGTCTCGGCGTAGAAGCGGGAGCGGTAGAGGAAGGGCGCCCAGAAGTGGACGACACCGGCGCTGCCGCTGTCGGAGGCCCAGCGGCGCGGGTCGCCGGTGATGTTCACGGCCTGCTGGGTGCCGCCGTGGTACGAGCGGTACGCCGAGAGCACCTTCGGGCGGCCCGTGTGCAGCCGGGCCATGCGCACCGCGTGCTCGACGGCGTCCGCGCCGCCGTTGGTGAAGAAGATCTTGTCCAGGTCGCCGGGGGTCCGCTCGGCGATCAGCCGGGCCGCCTCCGAGCGCGCCTCGACGGCGAAGGCGGGCGCGAACGTCGTCATCGTCGCGGCCTGCTCCTGGATCGCGGCGACGACCTTGGGGTGCTGGTAGCCGATGTTGGTGAAGACGAGTCCGCTGGTGAAGTCCAGGTACCGCTTGCCTTCGTAGTCCCAGAAGTACGACCCCTCGGCGCCGGCGACGGCGAGCGGGTCGATGAGGTCCTGGGCGGACCAGGAGTGGAAGACGTGCGCACGGTCCGCGGCCTTCACCGCGTTGCCTGCTTCGGGGCTGAGCTGAGGGGTCATGCGGGTGAGCGTAAATGTCCGGGATGCGGACGCGACATCGGCGTCTTGTTCCCTGGGCAGGGGGTTTCCGCGACAGGTTGTCGACGGTGCAGCCGATCATGTGTGGCCGCACCCGCTGTTCGTGGCCGCGACCGCCGTTACGGAACCGTAGACCTCGGCCTGCGCGACTCCCCGTACGACCGCACTATTCTCGGTCCGTTGCAGACCTATGGGGGGAAGGCGGCGCGGGGATGGAGAAGCTGGGGGCGGGGGATCCGCAGCGGATCGGGGCGTACCGGCTGCTGGCGCGGCTGGGCGCGGGCGGCATGGGGCATGTGTATCTGGCCCGGTCGGACCGGGGTCGTACCGTCGCCGTGAAGCTGGTGCGCGAGGAGCTGGCCGAGCAGGAGGAGTTCCGGGCGCGGTTCCGGCAGGAGGTGCAGGCGGCGCGGCGGGTCGGCGGGTACTGGACCGCGCCGGTGCTGGACGCGGACACCGAGGCCGCGGTGCCCTGGGTGGCCACCGGGTACGTCGCCGGGCCCAGCCTCCAGCAGGTCGTCGGGCGCGATCACGGGGCGCTGCCGGAGCGGTCGGTACGGATCCTCGCGGCGGGGCTCGCGAACGCGCTGCGGGACATCCATGCGGCGGGGATCGTGCACCGGGATCTGAAGCCGTCCAATGTGCTCGTCACCATCGACGGGCCCCGGGTGATCGACTTCGGGATCGCGCGGGCGATGGAGACGCTGGCCGGGGACGGGCTGACCCGTACCGGGTCGCTGGTGGGCTCGCCCGGCTTCATGGCGCCGGAGCAGGTGCGCGGCGACCGGATCACGCCCGCCTGCGACGTCTTCTGCCTGGGTTCCGTCCTCGCCTACGCCGCGACCGGCGTGCTGCCCTTCGGCGGTGCGAACAGCGGCGTGCACGCCCTGATGTTCCGGATCGCCCAGGAGGACCCGGATCTGGAGGGGGTGCCGGAGGGGATCGCGGACCTGGTCCGGGACTGCCTGAAGAAGGACCCCGCGGCGCGGCCCTCGCTGGACCGGATCCTGGAGCGGACCGGTGCGGAGGACACGGTGTCCGGCGGCCGCTCCCGTGACCCCTGGCTGCCGAGCGCCCTGGTCGCCCAACTGGGCCGCCACGCGGTCCAACTCCTGGACACGGAGGACCCGGAAACCACGTCGCTGCCACGCCGGCCCGCACCCGCGGCCGCCGACGGCGAGTCCGCCCCACAGGGGCCACCCGCAGCCGAGGACGAAAGTGGTGCGGGTGGTGCGGGTGGTGCGGGTGGTGCGGGTGGGCACCCGCACCCGGTCGAAGGCCGGACGCCCGAACACGCCCCCGTACCCGACGACGCCCCGCCCCCCATCAACCACCTCCCGACCGTCGTCTCCGCCCAGACACCCCCACCCACCCCGCCCACGCCACCCGCTCCTCCCGCCTACGGCCACCCGAACCCGTACGGCTACCCCCAACAGCACCCCTACCCCCAGCAGCCGTACAACCCCTACGGCGGCGGACTGGGCTCGACCCCGCCCTACGGCCCCCCGCCGGTGGGCGTCCCGCGCAGAAACGGCCGCTCCACCGCCCTGCTCGTCGCCATCGCCCTGGTCGTCGCGCTGGGCGCCGGCGGCTCGGTCTACGCCCTGATGAAGGACCGCACCGACCACAAGGCCGGCGGCACCAGCCCCACCCCGACCCGCACCACCACCCCGACCGGCGGCACCTCCCAGCCGGCCACCCCGACGCCCTCCGCCCCGACCTCTCCCTCCGCTCCCGCGGACGGCGTGATCCCCGACGCCTACCTCGGCACCTGGCAGACCACGATCGACAACGCCACCGGCTCCAACAGCCGCCGCCTCACCATCCAGCAGGGCCAGGTGGGCGACACGGTCCTCACCCTCGTCGCGGACGGCCCCACCGACGGCGGTGGCTCGTACCACTGCGTCTTCGAGGCGCAGCTGGCCGAACAGCCCTCCGGAAACGGCCCGTTGGAGCTCGGTCCGTCCACGGTGTCCTCCGGCGAGCCGCTTTCCTCCTGCTCACCGGGCGAGGCCACCGAGGTCGCCCTGCTGCCCGACGGCCGGCTGAAGCGGGTGAGGAAGAGCGGCGGGGAGAGCCTGACGTACACCCGGCAATGAGCCGCAGTCCGGGGTGAACTCCCGTTTCCCCTGGGGCTGTTGAACGTTCGGCGAACTTCGGCCAACGCATCCGTTTTATCCCCTTCCATGCGCGTACGGTGACCCCATTCATCCGACTCCGGGGAGTAGCGGGGGCACCCACATGGAGTGGCTGAGCGCGGAGAACCTCGTGGCCGTCGGCACGGCGGTGCTGGGCATCGTCGCGTCCGCGGGCATGGTCTGGTACGAGCGTCGGGTGCCGCGTCGCAGGCGTGTCGGCTACCGCGTGCAGATGGACAACCCCATAGGCGACGACGCCCGTTCGGGCCGTGCCAACCGCCGGTTCGGCCTCTTCGTCTTCGACGAGGCGGACATGACCGACGCGACCCTCGTCCTGCTCCGCATCGAGAACGACGGCTCGCTGGGCATCGACCGTGACGACTACACCAGTCCCGAACGCCACGGTCTGACCGCGGTGTTCACCGACCGCGTCGTCCGGGGCGTCTCGGTCACCCAGCCGACCGACACCGACCACCTGGTGGACCACTTCACCGCCGAGCGCGGCTTCGGGTACGAGGGCAACACCCTGCGCATCCCGCGCGTCCCGCTGAACAGGGGGGACCACTTCAAGCTGCTCGTGCTGCTGTCCGGCGGGGCCGTCGGCGGGGACATCCGGATCGTCGGCGGGATCAGGGAGGGCGAGGTCCATCCCAACCGCAGCGCCACGCCGGACGACAAGCCGCCGCTGTTCAGCCGCGCGTCCCGGCTCATCACCATCATGCTCACGGTGAGCGTGGTGACCCTGGCCGCGATCGTGGTGGCCCGCGACGACACGCCACCGCCGATCGGCTGCGCGCAGGGCACGCTGACCGTCACGGGGTCGACCGCGTTCGAGCCGGTGATGCGGGAGGTGGCGCAGCGGTACGAGGAGGACTGCGCGGGCGCGAGCGTCACGGTGGACGCGCATGGATCGACGGCGGGCATCAGGGAGGTGGAGGCGGCCGGCGCCCAGGCGAAGGGGAGGGGGAAGGGTTCGCCGCCGCTGGTGGCCCTCTCCGACGGCCCCAAGCCGACCGACATGCCGGAGCTGCGGGAGAGCCGCGTCGCGCTGTCGGTGTTCGCGCTGGTCGTGAACGACGACGTGGGCCTGAAGAACCTCTCGACGGCGGACGTGCGCCGTCTGTACCGGGGCGAGATCACCAACTGGCGGCGGCTGGGCGGCCGTTCCCTCCCGGTGCACCTGGTCAGCCGGGACGCCAACTCCGGGACCCGGCAGGTCTTCCAGCGGCGTGTCCTGGGCCGGGGCGAGGTGGCGAACTCCTCCGTCGACTGCGTCCACAAGGACGACCGGACGGCACCGGTGATCCGCTGCGAACTCGACTCCACGGAACAGGTGCTGAACGAGGTGGCCGAACTGCCCGGTGCCGTCGGCTACAGCGAACTCAATCTGGCCACCCGGGCCAAGGGCCTGCACGTCCTGAACCTGGACACCAAGGCTCCCTCGGTGGACGCGATCGAACACGCCCACAGCCCGTATCCCTACCGCGAGATCGAGTACGCCTACACCTACGGCCAGCCCCCCGCGGACTCCCTGACCTCAAGCTTCCTGACCTACCTCTCGCGAGGCCCCGGCCAGGACATCATCCGCACCCACGGCCACGTGCCGTGCTGGACGCCGGAGGGCATGAAACTCTGCGCGTAACCCCACCCCAGGGCGCCTACCGAGGCTCCGGCGGTCGCTGCCGTGGCATGTTGGGACGGGTCCCGTTCGCCGGTGGCAGCGGAAACCTTCCCACAGGCCCGCCCCCCTCCGCCCGTGCCCCGGACGCCACCGCCGCCTGGATCCCCAGGGGTGCCGACCCCGTCCGGAACTCGACCATCCAGTCGGCCGTCTCCGTCCGCACCAGCTCCATCACGTCCTCGGAGAACCGCCGCAACACCCCGAGGCACCGCTCCGCGGCCTCGCCGGCCGTCCCCTCCGCCGGCCCCAGGACCTCCCGGACACTCTCCGACGCCCAGTCGAACTGCAACACCTGCAACCGCCGCTGCACGGCCTGTGCCGTGGCGACGTCCCTTATCCACCCGGACGTGACCCCGAAGAACCGGTCCACCCCGACACACGCCACCGCGAGCATGAGCGCCAGATACCCCCAGGGCGCCACCCCGCCGACCACCCCGGTCAGATCCAGCAACGGCAGCGCGGCCCCGAAGACCGCCCCCGTCGCCGCCCCGGCCCGCAGCGCCCGCGCCCCGCGCCGCTTCCACACCCGGTCCGCCAGATACCAGGACGCCGTCTGCAGTGCCCCGCGCTCCACCCACCGGTACAGCTCGTCGAGCCGCTCGGCGGGCTCGCCCCAGTCCCCGAGCGGAAACGCCCGCCCGGTCAGATCGCCCGGCCGCAGCCCGGCCGCACCCTCGCCCCACCCGTCCTGAGGCGGACCCTCGGGCTGCATCTCCGGCTGACCCACCCGGCACTCCCTACTGAACACGACCAGTCACATTGCGTGACATTGGATGCCGACGCGCGGCACCCTTCCTACCGCCCAATGGGTGGCGGGGACGTAGCTTTCCCATCTTTTCCGCCCAGAAGAGGGCCTTGATCAGGTATAGGGCTGCCCTGTTCTCACTCGAAAGAGTGGCGGGGCGATGGCCGCCTGGACCACGTAGGCTCGTGCACAACGGAGAAACAACCGCGCGGACGAAGAACCAGGAGCTGATCGTGATCCCCGGTGGTGGCCAGCCCAACATGCAGCAGTTGCTCCAGCAGGCCCAGAAGATGCAGCAGGACCTGCAGCGGGCGCAGGAGGAACTGGCGAACACGGAGGTCGACGGGCAGGCGGGCGGCGGCCTGGTCAGGGCGACCGTCACCGGCGCCGGCGAGCTGCGCGCCCTGCAGATCGACCCGAAGGCGGTGGACCCGGAGGACACCGAGACCCTCGCCGACCTGATCGTGGCGGCCGTACAGGCGGCCAACGAGAACGCGCAGACGCTCCAGCAGCAGAAGCTCGGCCCGCTGGCCCAGGGCCTGGGCGGCGGCAGCGGCATCCCCGGCCTGCCCTTCTAAGACAGGCCGCGGCCAACTACGGTACGTACTGAAAGACTCCAGGAAGGGCAGTCCGTTGTACGAAGGCGTGGTCCAGGACCTCATCGACGAGCTGGGGCGGCTGCCCGGCGTCGGTCCCAAGAGCGCGCAGCGGATCGCCTTCCACATCCTGCAGGCGGAGCCGGCGGACGTCCGGCGGCTCGCCCAGGCCCTCCTCGAGGTGAAGGCGAAGGTCCGCTTCTGCGCGACCTGCGGCAACGTGGCACAGGAGGAGCTGTGCGGCATCTGCCGCGACCCGCGCCGCGACCCTTCGGTCATCTGCGTGGTGGAGGAGCCCAAGGACGTCGTCGCCATCGAGCGGACCCGTGAGTTCCGCGGCCGCTACCACGTGCTCGGCGGCGCGATCAGCCCGATCGAGGGTGTCGGCCCCGACGACCTGCGTATACGAGAACTTCTCGCGCGGTTGGCCGACGGGACGGTCACGGAGCTGATCCTGGCCACGGACCCGAATCTGGAAGGCGAGGCCACGGCCACGTACCTCGCCCGCATGATCAAACCCATGGGCCTGAAGGTCACCCGCCTGGCCAGCGGCCTCCCGGTGGGTGGCGACCTGGAATACGCGGACGAGGTCACGCTCGGCCGCGCCTTCGAGGGGAGACGACTGCTAGATGTCTGACGCCACGCTGCACGCGACCGGTCACAACCCGGACGACTTCGCGGTCCAGATCGCGGACCAGATCGAGAGCTTCCTGGTGGCCGTCACGGAGGTGGCGAAGGGCGACGAACCCGACTCGGCCGTCCCCTTCCTCCTCCTGGAGGTCTCCCAGCTCCTGCTGGCCGGCGGTCGCCTGGGCGCCCACGAGGACATCGTCCCCGACGAGCGCTACGAGCCCGACCTGGGCCCCGAGCCGGACGTGGACGAACTCCGCGAGAACCTGGTCCGCCTCCTGGACCCCGTCGACGTCTACTCCGAGGTCTTCGACCCCTACGAGCCCCGCAAGGCCCCGGTCCCGGCCCGTATCTCCGACGACCTCGCCGATGTCGTCACCGACCTGCGCCACGGCATGGCCCACTACCGCGCGGGCCGCACCACGGAGGCCCTGTGGTGGTGGCAGTTCTCCTACTTCTCCAACTGGGGCGGCACCGCCTCCGCCGCCCTGCGCGCCCTCCAGTCCCTGGTCGCCCACGTCCGCCTCAACCAGCCCCTGGAAGAGCTCGACGGCCTCGACACCGACCAGGCCACCATGGGCGACGAGACCCTGGAGTTCGAGGCGGGCAGGGTCATGGCGAAGGAGATCGGCGGCCCCCTGGGGATGCGGCCGGCCAAGTGACTTCGGCCCGGCACACGGGGCGGCTTGACCGGCGCGGCGGTCATCTTCCGTTGTATGTCTGCTTGTTGAGTGCGCATGCGTGTGGGCGGTGGGTACGCTGCGCCCTGCAAGCGGAGGCACGGGGATGAAGGAGCGCGCCTGGTGGCGGACGAGACGTGGGCGGGGCTGGCCGAGGCGATCGGGGCGATCCGGCGGGAGCTCCAGCAGGCCGAGGCGGAGGGCCGCGGACAGGACGTCCGGTTCCGTACCGGCCCGGTGGAGGTCGAGTTCACGGTGGACGTGAAGACCGACGGGGAGGCGCGGGCGAAGGTGAGGGTCATGCCTTTCGGTGTGGAGGCCAAGGCGGCACGCTCCAAGGGCGCGACCAACCGCGTCAAGATCACGCTTCAGCCCGTGGACGGGGACGGAAACGACCTCCGCATCAAGGGGCACGCCGAGGAACGCCCCGCATAGCGCGGGCAGCCAGGGGCAGCGGGCGCGCGGCAACGGGGGCGTATGGACACGCGACGGGTCATGGAGATCTGGAACCCGGCCGGAAAAGCGGTGGGCACGGGATACCTCATCACCGACCGGCTTGTGCTGACGGCATTTCACAATGTCGACGTGCACGGTGCGCTGGAGGTGAGACCGCTCGATTCGGAGCGTACGCCTCGTTGGGCCGCCGCAGAGCTGGTCTGGCCGCAGGATTCCCCGGACGTACTGCGCACCCCGGAAGCGGACGCGGCGCTGATTCGTATCACGGCTCCCTGGTGGACCGAGCCGAGTACGGAACCGGTGCGGTGGGGCAAGGTCGGCGGCGCCGGGCCGATGGCGGACGACGAGGAACTCAGAGTGAGGGGAACCGGGTTCCCGCAGTCCGAGGTACGCCACGACCGGGTCCGGGACGCCAAAGAGATCAATGGCCGCATAGAGACCCTGACCGGGCTGAAGTCCCGGGGGCTGATCACCGTGTACCTCGACAAGGTCGCCAAACCCAGAGACCACGGCTGGACCGGCGCCTCGGGCGCGGCGCTCTTCTGCCGTCGGCGGCTCGTCGGCATCGTCACCGTCGATCGCGACCGGTACTACTCCGGCGACCAGCTCACAGCGGTTTCCGTGGCAGCTTTGGTCGACCGCCCCGGCTTCGCCGAGACGGTGCGTGCTGCAGGCGGCGAACTCACCCTCGAAGACGTCAGCGCCCCGGAGGGCGCGGCCTCGCGCACGGCCTACGACATCGACGTACCCCGCGGCTTCAACAACCTGCCGGACTTCCCCGCGTCGGCCTTCGTCGGCCGCGACGCGGCACTCGCTGCTCTGGAACGCGGCTTCTCCACGAATCCGGAGGCGGCCGCGCAGACCGTGCACGGACTTGGGGGAGTGGGCAAGACGACGCTGGCGTTGCACTACGCCCACCGCCACGTGGACGCCTGTCGGCTGGTGTGGTGGATCAGGGCGGACACGGCGGACTCGATCACAGCGGACCTCGCCGAACTCGCTCGCCGTATTCGTGGCCACGGTCCCGCCGGTCAGACCATGGACGACGCCGCCGCCTGGGCGATCACTTGGTTGCAGACCCACCCGGGTTGGCTGCTGGTATTCGACAACGCCACGTGGCCGGACGATGTCCACCGCGTCATCGGCCAACTCCGCCAGGCCGGACGGCTCTTGATCACCACTCGATTCAAGCGGGGTTGGAACACCGCACTGACTCCGCTTCCGGTGCTGGCGCCCGAGGCAGCCGGGAGCCTGCTCCTGGACCTGGCGGGGGTGAGCGAGGACGAGGCCGACGACGCTCGTGCACTCGCGGAGGACCTGGGCCACCTGCCGATCGCGCTTGGCCAGGCGGGTGCCTACATCGCGCAGACCCGCTACACCGTTGCCGAGTACCGTGCCCTCCTCGGCCGGCAGCCGGACCGCGTCACGAGCAGGGCGCCCGATGGCACCGACCCCAGCCGTACGATGGCGCGCATCTGGCGGATCACGTTGGACGCCCTCCAGGAGCGGGAGCCCCGCGCCGTGGACGTCCTGCGCATCATCGCCTGGTACGCCCCGGCCGGCGTGCCGTGTGATCTGATCGCCCCGTACGTCGACGATCCCCTCGACCTGCCGGAGATCCTCGGGCTGCTCGACGACTACAACATGATCAGTTACCGGAGACCGGTCGTCGACGTCCACCGAATGGTCCAGATGATGGCCAGGACACCCCTTCGGGACGATCCGCACCGAACGGAGGAGCTTGTGGCGGCCGCCCGGGACCGGGCTGTCGACTTGCTGCTGAGGGCGCTGCCGGACGACCAGGAGGACGACGCGTGGCAGGCGCCGGTATGGCGGCGGAATCTGCCCCATGTCGAGGCACTGCTCGAAAAGGCCGTCCCGGATACCGACAGCGAGAGTACTGCCCGTCTCACCGCGAGGGCGGGGCGCTTCCTGCGCACCCAGGGACGGAGGCAGTCAGCCCGGAACCTGCTGGAGCGGGCCACGCGCTCTTCTGCGCGGATCCTCGGTGAGGAGAACCCCTCCACGCTGGTCGTGAAGCGCTGGAGCGCGGACGCCTACCGGGAGTTCGGCGAGTTCGACCGGGCGGTCCGGCTGGCGGAGAGCGTCGTGGGGGATTGCGAGCGTGTGCTGGGGGCGACATCGCCTGAGACGCACAAGGCGCAGATCAGCCTGGCACGGGCGTACGCGGCAGCGAACCGTCTGGACCGGGCGATGCCACTGGCTCGGAACGCGCTCGACGGGCTGGAGCGTGATCGGGGGGAGACGAACCCTGACACGATCGAGGCCCGCAACGGCTTGGTTCAGGTTCTCGCACAGGCGGGCGAGACTGCGGCCGCGTCCGCACTTGTGCAGCGCAATCTCGACATCTGTGAACGGGAGTTGGGTGAGGAACACCCGGTCACCCAGGCTACGCGGGGCGTCAACACGGTCGTTGAGCAGACGGCGACCATGCTGGGGCTCTTCGGCACCCGAGAGTCGATCAAACGGCTCTTTGACGTCATGGACGACTCGAACGGATTCGCCGACGTCCTCCGAGCTCTCAAGTCCGTTCTGGTTTCCCTGCCGAACGGGGCCACGGACGATCGGGAGGATCCCGTCGCTCGCGAGGAGCGGGTCGTCGCTGAATGCCGACGCTCCCTGGGCGACGAGGCCGAGGCGACACTCAGGGCACAGGCGCGCCTCGTTGTCGCGTACTTCATGTCCGGAGACCCGGAACGTGCCCGGGTGCTGGCGGAGCAGGCCGCCCCCGTGTGCGAACGCGTACTGGGTGCTCAGGACATGGATACACGTGGCCTGAACCTCGTCCTGGAGTTCTTCAACGCCGATGGGAATCTCGATCAGGTTCGGCCGAGCCTCTCGAAGGTGTTTTCCGACGAGGATTCCCTGCAAGCGAGGGCGTTTCCGGGCCAGTTCGAAGCGTTCGTGGACAAGATGCACTCCATGATCAGGGAACTTCCGAAGTCTCCGCGGCGGCTGAGCGTGACTCAAAGACCCCCGCAGGACCCGAACGTCGGATAGCACTCCCCGTGCCTGGGCGGTGTTCCTTGCGTGGGGGGATTGACGGTGTGGCAGTTCGTCAAGTATCGCCCTGTCAAGGATGCCGTTCACCGCCGTCGAACTCGCCGACGCGGGCCTGTCGGCAGAGGCATCGACTTCGCCGCCCGGCATCTGCCGATCACGACCCTTCAGGACGTTCTGATGAGGCTTCGGCCGGGCGGCGGCGGCGCCGCGGACACCGTCCGCCGACGCTGGTATTCCTAGGCGGGAGCCGTCAGCTGGGCGATGACCGAGGCGCCGTCCAGCCACACGTTCTCGCGGGAGATCTTTCCCTCGCGGAACTCGAAGACGTGCAGGATGCGGAAGGTGATGCGGCGGCCATTGCCGGGGATGCCGAGAAAGGAGCCCGGGACCGTTCCCGTCATCACGTTCTCGACGGTGATGGCGTCGTCCGAGTAGTACGTGTGGGTCCGCTCCTCCTTCTCGCTGCGGAAGTCCTTGCACAGCTGGCGGTAGAACTCCAGCGCCGCCGGGATCCCGTGCTTCGGGCCGCCGGGGTCGCCCACGACGTCGTGCTCGATGTCGTCCGTGTAGACGGCGACCGATCCCTCCGGGTCCCCGCGCCCTTCGGCGGCCATGTGCGCCTGGATCAGAGCTTCCATTTCCGCGGGTGTGGTCGTGGAGGACATGGAGTCCCCTCTCTTCTCGCGCCGCGCGCCCGGGCAGGCCGCGGCCCCCGTAGTGAGACAGTGCTACTGTAATGAGAAAGACTTCTCACAACAAGAGGAGACTCTCATGAGTGGCGG
Source organism: Streptomyces sp. NPDC031100 (assembly GCF_055570785.1). Lineage (NCBI taxonomy): Bacteria > Bacillati > Actinomycetota > Actinomycetes > Kitasatosporales > Streptomycetaceae > Streptomyces > Streptomyces sp. NPDC031100. The sequence continues at coordinate 351,624 of NZ_JBVIGN010000009.1, read as the reverse complement.
GGGCGCGCGGAGCACGCAGGGCGCGAGAGAGGGAGCGCACGAGGGTGTGAGAGGCGTGGGCGACGGGCGGCGGAACCAGAAGCTGCGCACCCGGCGCGCCCTCATCGACGCCGCCGTCACGCTGCTGCGCGAGGGGCGGACGGTCACGATCGCGGACGCCGCGGAGGCGGCACAGGTGTCGACGGCCACGGCGTACCGTTACTTCTCCAGCCCCCCGGAGCTGCTGCAGGAGGCCCAGACCCTCCTGCGCACCCCGGACGTCCTCGCCGACCTGCCGGCCGACCCGGCGCAGCGGCTCGACGCGGTCGTCTCCCGGGTCGCGGACATGCAGCTCGGTGACGAGGCCATGTGGCGGGCGCTGCTGCGAGCGTCCATGGAGCGCTGGTCCCAGCAGGCCCGGAAGGGCGAGCAGGCCGACGAGATCCCCATCCGCAACCGCACCCGCCTGGACCTCACCCGCACGGCCCTGGAACCCCTCGCCGACACCCTCCCGCCCTCCGACCAGCGCCGCCTGACGATGGCACTCATGCTGGTCTACGGCGTAGAGGCCCTCATCACCACCCGCGACGCCTGCGGCCTCGCCCCCGAGGAGGCGAAGGAGATCATGCGGTGGGCGGCGGGGGCACTCCTGGAGACGGCACTTCGTGAGTCGGGGTCTGTGCGTGGGTGAGGCGGGGTAGCTTCGGGCGGTGAACGCCGAGATCTGGCACGCCTACGGGACTCACCACATCCGGCGCGGCACACCCCTGCCCGAGCTGGACCGGATCGTACGTCCGCTGCACAGCCCCTAACCGGTGCGAAGCACACGTCCAGGGTCTTGGTCGGGCCGAACCAGTTCGTGTCCCAGACCGCTTCCATGATCTCTGCTCCCGCGACATCAGCGCACCCGGCTCCTCGGTGAGGAAGGCGAGCAGGTCGTACTCCTTGGGAGCCAGGGCGACCTCCGCCGGACTCACCTAATGCTTGAAACTTAATTCACAGGCGTAACTGTGAGCCGGGGCACGTTCCGCGTGGTGTGCCCTGTGCTGGGCAGGTTCCGGTCGCGGGCGTGTCGACCTCCCACCGCCGGATGTCTCACCATGCGGGAGCAGGAAGGTGGATTTCGGACGCTCGTTAGACTGAGCCGACACAAACGAACCGAGCGAGGAGCGCACGTGGGCCTTGTCGTGCAGAAGTACGGAGGCTCCTCCGTAGCCGATGCCGAAGGCATCAAGCGCGTCGCCAAGCGGATCGTGGAAGCGAAGAAGAACGGCAACCAGGTGGTTGTCGTCGTTTCCGCGATGGGCGACACGACGGACGAGCTGATCGATCTCGCCGAGCAGGTTTCGCCGATGCCTGCCGGACGCGAATTCGACATGCTGCTGACCGCCGGAGAGCGTATCTCCATGGCCCTGCTGGCCATGGCGATCAAAAACCTGGGCCACGAGGCCCAGTCCTTCACGGGCAGCCAGGCAGGCGTCATCACCGACTCGGTCCACAACAAAGCCCGGATCATCGACGTCACGCCGGGCCGGATCCGCGAGTCGCTGAACAAGGGCAACATCGCGATCGTCGCCGGCTTCCAGGGCGTAAGCCAGGACAAGAAGGACATCACCACGCTGGGACGCGGTGGTTCCGACACGACGGCCGTGGCGCTCGCCGCCGCGCTCGACGCCGAGGTCTGCGAGATCTACACCGACGTCGACGGCGTGTTCACCGCCGACCCGCGTGTGGTGAAGAAGGCGAAGAAGATCGACTGGATCTCCTTCGAGGACATGCTGGAGCTCGCGGCGTCCGGCTCCAAGGTGCTGCTCCACCGCTGTGTGGAGTACGCCCGCCGCTACAACATCCCGATCCACGTCCGCTCCAGCTTCAGCGGGCTGCAGGGCACGTGGGTCAGCAGTGAGCCGATTGGGGACCAGAAGGTGGAGCAGGCCATCATCTCCGGTGTCGCGCACGACACCTCCGAGGCCAAGATCACGGTCGTCGGTGTGCCGGACAAGCCGGGTGAGGCTGCCGCGATCTTCCGCACCATCGCCGATGCCGAGATCAACATCGACATGGTCGTGCAGAACGTGTCCGCCGCCTCCACGGGCCTGACGGACATCTCCTTCACGCTGCCGAAGACCGAGGGCCGCAAGGCCATCGACGCGCTGGAGAAGGACAAGCCCGGCATCGGCTTCGACTCCCTGCGCTACGACGACCAGATCGGCAAGATCTCCCTCGTCGGCGCCGGCATGAAGACCAACCCGGGCGTCACCGCCTCCTTCTTCGAGGCGCTGAGCGACGCGGGCGTGAACATCGAGCTGATCTCCACCTCCGAGATCCGCATCTCGGTCGTCACCCGCGCCGACGACGTGCCGGAGGCCGTGCGCGCCGTGCACACCGCGTTCGGCCTCGACTCCGACACCGACGAGGCCGTCGTCTACGGAGGCACGGGCCGCTGATGGCGCTGACCGGGAAGCCGACGCTCGCGGTCGTGGGAGCGACCGGAGCCGTCGGCGCGGTCATGCTCCAGATCCTGTCCCAGCGCGCGGACGTCTGGGGCGAGATCCGCCTGATCGCCTCGCCGCGCTCGGCCGGCCGCAAGCTGGCCGTGCGCGGCGAGGAGGTCGAGGTCAAGGCCCTGACGGAGGACGCGTTCGCCGGGGTCGACATCGCGATGTTCGACGTGCCCGACGAGGTCGCCGCCGAGTGGGCCCCGATCGCCGCCGCCCGCGGCGCGGTCGTCGTCGACAACTCCGGCGCCTTCCGCATGGACCCGGACGTGCCGCTCGTCGTCCCCGAGGTCAATCCGCACGCGGTGCGCAGCCGGCCGCGCGGGATCGTCGCCAACCCCAACTGCACCACCCTGTCGATGATCGTCGCCCTGGGTGCGCTGCACGCCGAGTTCGGGCTGCGCGAGCTGGTGGTGTCGTCGTACCAGGCGGTGAGCGGGGCGGGCCGCGCGGGCGTGGAGACGCTCAGGGCCCAGCTGTCCCTGGTCGCCGGGACCGAGCTGGGGACCAGCCCCGGTGACGTACGGCGGGCCGTCGGGGACGACACCGGGCCCTTCCCGGAGCCGGTCGTGCTGAACGTCGTCCCGTGGGCCGGGTCGCTCCGGGAGGACGGCTGGTCGTCGGAGGAGATGAAGGTGCGGGACGAGTCCCGCAAGATCCTCGGACTGCCCCAGCTGCCCGTCGCCGTGACCTGTGTCCGGGTGCCCGTGATCACCACGCACTCGCTCACCGTCCACGCCCGCTTCCAGGGCGAGGTGACCGTCGACGGCGCCCGCGAGATCCTCGCCACCGCCCCCGGAGTGGTCCTCTACGACGACCCCGACGCCGGCGAGTTCCCCACCCCCGCCGACGTGGTGGGCACCGACCCGACCTGGGTCGGGCGGGTGCGGCGGGCCCTGGACGACCCGACCGCCCTGGAACTCTTCGTCTGCGGTGACAACCTGCGCAAGGGTGCCGCGCTGAACACCGCGCAGATCGCGGAGCTGGTGGCGGCAGAGTTCACGGGAGAGACGACCGCCCGTCCCTAGGACGTTTGTAGGATCCATGTAAGAAGTGTGGCCGGGAGCATGGTCCAAACCGCTTGAACCTTGAACCTCGGCAACAGAGGATTTTCCTCCCCGCCCCCCGCAACCGTGCGGGGGGCGGGGAGCGTCTTTGCGATCACCCCTGCGGGGCGTGAGACGTGAGGATCCTGGCGTGGGGACGCCGCGATCAGGGCGTGGGGACGCCCGTTCAAACAGGACATAGGGGAAGAGCGGGACGCATGACGGCACTTGAGGCACCGTCGGTTGTCGGACATGTGACGCCCGGCACGTACAACCCTGACGGGGGGAGACGTGTCCAACTGGCGTGGCAGAGGTTCTCGAACTCAGTGCGGCCCGCAGCGCCGCGGCGCTCCGCCCGCCCCGCGCGGCGCTCCGGCCGCGCATGCCCGGCGGCATGCCGGTGATCGCGCCCATGCCCGCAGCGCGGCCCGCCCGCATACCCAGTCAGCGTGACGGCTCCGAAGGCACCGCGGCCGGAGCGGACACTGCGGTCGTCGGTACGACCGTCGACCACCTCACCGAGACCTACCGGGCGCACTACCGCTCGCTGCTCGGCCTCGCCGCGCTCCTCCTCGACGACACCGCCTCCTGTGAGGACGTCGTCCAGGAGGCGTTCATCCGCGTCCACTCGGCCCGCAAACGCGTCCGCGACCCCGAGAAGACCCTCGCCTACCTGCGGCAGACGGTCGTCAACCTCTCCCGCTCCGCCCTGCGCCGCCGCATCCTCGGCCTGAAGCTGCTCTCCAAGCCGATGCCGGACATGGCCAGCGCGGAGGAGGGCGCCTACGACCAGCTGGAGCGGCGCGATCTCATCAAGGCGATGAAGGGCCTGCAGCGCCGCCAGCGCGAGGTCCTCGTCCTGCGCTACTTCGCGGACATGACCGAGGCCCAGGTCGCCGAGACGCTCGGCATCTCGCTGGGCTCCGTGAAGGCGTACGGCTCGCGAGGCATCGCCGCGCTGCGGCGGGCCATGGAGGCACCGGCATGAGCGAGCAACCCGAAGGGGGCGATTCCCATGAAGCCCACCTCGACGAAGAGCACACGCAATCGCACGCTGGGAACGGAACTGTGAACCACGGCCCCGACGAACAGGGCCCCGAGGGGCTCGGCCCGGGCCCGGGCGGGCTCGACCCGGACGAGCTGGACCTGCGCCGGCTGCTGCACTCGGCGGTCGACGACATCGAGCCGCGCACCGGCACGCTGGACCATCTGCGCCGCGCGGTGCCCGCACGCCGGGCGCGCAAGCGCCAGGCCGCCGTCGGCATGGCGGCCGCCGCCCTGTTCATCGGCACCGCGGTCCCCGCCCTCATCCACGTCTCCGGCTCCGGCGGCACCGACCCCAACACCGCCATGGCCGGGCAGACCTCCCAGGCCCAGGGCGGCACCACCCAGGGCAAGAACCCCGACGGCGGCTCCAGCAGCGTCGGCGGCTCCCACGGCCAGACCCCCGGACCCGGCAAGGACACCGGCAAGGGCGGCGAGCAGGGCAAGACCGGCGGCAACGCCACCGGCTCGACCGGCGGCGCCAACCCGTCCGCCACCGTGGCCGCGGGCGCCCCGGTGTGCACGGCGGCCCAGCTGAGCGCCACGCAGAGCGTCGACGCGCCCGACTCCGCGGGTGCCGTCTACGGCACCTTCCGCATCACCAACGTCTCCACCAAGGGCTGCACCGTCGGCGGCACGGGCACGGTCGGCGTCCTGGCCCAGGGCGCCGCGGATCCGGCCAAGGTCACCGGTGCCCGGCATGTCTCCGGGGACGCGGCGGCCACCCTGCCCGACCCCTCCCTGGAGGTCACGACGCTGGTCCTCCAGCCGGGCGCAGCCTACGAGGAGAGGTTCGCCTTCGTGCCCTCCGAGACCTGCCCCACCACCGGCGGCGGCACCACCGGCTCCGAGAGCGGCGGTCCCTCGCCCGACCCGTCGCCCACCCAGGAGGTGAGCACCGGCGGGAGTACGGACACCGGCACCTCCTCGGGCGCCACGACCCAGCTCGTCACCGAGGACGGTGGGACGGCCGACGGCAGCGTCCTCGTCACCCACACCGCCCAAGGGGGCGCGCCCTCGATCTCGGCGACCGTGCCCAACGCGTGCGCGGGGACGGTGTACTACACCGGGGTGCTGGCGGGGTCGTAGTCAGACGGTGGCGGCCGGGCTGGAGGCGTTGTCCTGCTCCTTCGGCACCAGGCCGAGCGCCGCGTCGCGCTGGAACTCCACCTCGCGGCGCAGCAGCCGGAACCACATGAAGACCACGAAGCCCGCGAAGACGAACCACTCCCCGGTGTAGCCGAGGTTCTGGTACGCCTTCAGGTCGAGACCGGTGCCGGTCGGCGCGGTCGCGGGCACGGCCTTCATCCCCGCGTCGGCCTTGTCGAGGGTGACCCAGGCGTCGTACAGCTTGTCCGTCACCAGGTTCACCAGCGAGGCCGAGCTGATCGCGGCCGTCTGGCCGGCGGGCAGCCCGCCCTGCGTGCTGACCCCGTTGTCCCCCGGGGTCTCGGAGGCCTGCAGCGCGCCGGTGACGGTGACCTCGCCGACGGGCGCGGCGGGGGCCTTGGCGGGGTCCGCCCCGCCGGGCAGCCAGCCACGGACCACGGGCAGGGCCTTGCCGGAGTCGGTGCGCAGCAGCGTCAGCACGTAGAAGCCGCGCTTGCCGTCCAGTTCCCGGCCCGGCACGAGGAGCTGTTTGCCGTACCGGCCGCTCGCGGTGACCCGGCGTCCCGAGGTGCTCTTGTCGACGGGCAGCATCCGGGCCAGCGGCTGGGCCGTCTCGTGCCGGTCGGAGGCGGCCTGCTCGGTCGCGGCGCGGTGGTCCTGCACCCGCCCCTCGAACCGGCTCAGCTGCCACGACCCCATGAAGACGCAGAACGGGATGGCGAGCAGCACGAAGACGTTGATGCCCCACCAGCGGGGTGTCAGCAGAAACCGGTACACGCCCTCAACGGTACGGCGCTTGTGCCGGGGGCTTGGGCGGGGGGTTGGGTACTGCTGGAGTTTCGCTGAGTCCGAGTGCGTTCTGGCATGCATGAGTGAGTGTGGGTGATCCGGTCCGGGCGGCGCGTGCGAGTCTCTGTGAGGGGACAGGAGTTCTGGCATCGAATGTGTGACCTTTAAGGGCGGCAGGTCGTTGGGTGCGATGAAAGGATCTCCGATACCGGTACGGGGGCACGGTGGGCGGGCTGCGGGAGCTGGCGGCGCCGTTCGTCGTGCCCGGCCCCTCTGGGGTGGCGATCCGGGCCCGGCTGCGTGTGTCGGTGACAGATGCCGTGGTACTTCGCGAGGTCGGGGTATTCCTCGGTTCTCTGGCCGCAGGGGATCTCGCGGTGCGCTGTGGGCAGGGCCTGGCCCACGATGCCGGCGCGTGGGCGGGGCGGAAGAGGGGGCTGACCGGGCGCTCGTCGGCGCGCTGGGCGGGCAGCATCACCAAGGCCACGCACGACCAATGGGCGCTGGCGCGGCGTGGCCAGGCGGCGGAGATGGCCTGGCTGCGCGGGCAGATCATGTCGATCGAGGCCCGGCTGGCGCGGCCGCTGGGCGCCAAGGCCGACAAACGTGCCCGGCTGCCGCGCGGCTACGGCTCGCGGGCGGAGTGGCACGCCAAGTCCCGCCGCTTGCACGCGCTCAAGGACCGGTTGACGGCTGTGGAGGCGGACTGGGCAGCGGGCCGGGTGCGCGTGGTGCGCGGCGGCAAGCAGCTCACCCGGCTGCGCCATCACCTGGACCAGGCTGGGCTGGACGAGCAGGCGTGGCGGGAGCGGTGGCAGGCGGCGCGGATGTTCCTGGCTGCCGACGGGGAGTCCGGCAAGCGCTGCGGCAACGAGACCATCCGTGTCACCGATACCGGGCACATCTCGATCAGGCTCCCCGCCGCCCTGGCCCATCTCGCGAACGCCCCGCACGGCCGGTATGTGCTGGATGCGGTGGTGGAGTTCCAGCACCGGGCCGAGGAATGGCTCGATCGCGTCACCGCTGACCGGGCGGTGGCCTACCGCATCCACCACGACATCGTGCGCGGCCGCTGGTATCTGACCGCCTCCTGGCAACGTGCCGCCGTTCCGAGGCTGCCCTTGGAGGCGGCACTTGCCCGGGGCGTGGTGGCGGTGGACATGAACGACGACCACCTCGCCGCCTGGCACGTCGACGTATGCGGCAACCCGGTCGGCGAGCCCCGGCGCTTCTTCTACGACCTGTCGGGTAACGCTGCGCACCGGGATGCGCAGATCCGGCACGCGCTGACTCGGCTGCTGCACCACACGCGCCACCGTGGGGCCGGGGCGATCGCGATCGAAGACCTCGACTTCACCGACGGCAGGTCCCGGGAGAGACACGGCCGTAACAAGCGTTTCCGTCGCCTGATCTCACGTTTTCCGACCGGGAAGCTCAAGGCCCGGCTGGTGGCCATGGCCGCCGAGCAGGACCTCGCGATTGTCGCGGTCGACCCGGCCTACACCTCGATGTGGGGCGCCCAGCACTGGCAAAAGCCCCTGACCACGAAGACCCGCAAAACCACTCGCCACGACGCTGCGGCCGTGGCGATCGGACGGCGCGCCCTGGGGCTCCCGATCCGGCGACGGACGGCACCGCCCCGTACTCACCAGAGCGATGGGTACGGGCATCGGACCGCCCAGGCCGGACCGGCCACCCGACGGCGTGAGGGACCCCGCCCCCGCATTCCCGGACCACGCACGAGATGCGTGCCGCCCGGGCGCGGAGCGAAAGCGGGCGACCAGCGTGCCCAACACCGTTCGGGGCACGCGGCTGAGCATGCGTCCTGGCAACAGGACTCACTCCCGCTCAGTCTTTAGAAACGGTGTGTCAGCCCCCTTGACCGGCATGCTCGGGGGCGGACGTGTGTGCGGAGTCGGTGGGCATGGTCGGGAAGTTATCCACAGGCTGGGTATACCCGTCGGCGGATTGTGGGTGGGGCCAGGCAGTATGGGCGCATGACTGGGGCCATGAGTGAGAGCAGGACGCCGGAGACACCGGACATGCCGGACTGGGAGAAGCGCTTTCGGGCGCCGCGGGTCTCGCTGCCCGACTGGGCGGAGGATGCGCCGGACCGCTCCCTGTTCGTGTCGAACGCGACGGGGACCTACGAGCTGTACGCCTGGGACCGGGCGACGGGCGGGCAGCGCCAGGCCACGCAACGGCCGAACGGCACGACGGACGGCGTGCTCACCCCGGACGGCGCGTGGATCTGGTGGTTCGACGACAAGGACGGCGACGAGTTCGGCAGCTGGCGCCGCCAGCCCTTCGGGGGCGGGGCGGACGAGACCGCCGTGCCCGGCCTCGAGCCCTCCTACCCGGCCGGCCTGGCCCTGGCCCGCGACGGCCGTACGGCGGTGGTCGGCCGCTCCACGGACGAGGAGGGCACCACGATCCACCTCGCGCGCGAGGGCGAGGTCCCGGCCGAGATCTACCGGCACCGCGAGTCGGCGGGCGTCGGCGACCTCTCCTACGACGGCTCCCTGATCGCGATCGAGCACACCGAGCACGGCGACGCCATGCACGCGGCCCTGCGCGTGCTGCGCCCGGACGGCACGACGGTCGCCGAGCTGGACGACACCAAGGGCGGCACCGAGGAACTGGGCCTGGAGGTCCTAGGGTTCGCTCCCGTCGACGGCGACACCCGCCTCCTCATCGGCCACCAGCGCCGCGGCCGCTGGGAGCCGCTGGTGTGGGACGTGGCGACGGGCGAGGAGACGGACCTGGACCTCGACCTGCCCGGCGATGTCAGCGCCGAGTGGTATCCCGACGGCAGCGCCCTGCTCGTCGTCCACGGCTTCGAGGCCCGCAGCGAGCTGCTCCGCTACGACCTGGGGACCGGCGAGCTGACCCGCATCCCCACCCCGCCCGGCACGGTCTCCGGGGCGACGGCCCGCCCCGACGGCAGCGTGGAGTACCTGTGGTCGTCGGCCGCCGAGCCGCCCGTGGTCCGTTCCACGACGGGCGGGGTGGTCCTGGACCCGCCCGGCATGACGTGCCCGCCGTCCGTGTCGGTCGAGGACGTGTGGGTGGAGGGCCCCGGCGGCCGCATCCACGCCCTGGTCCAGAAGCCGGCAGGCACGACCGGCCCGCTCCCCACGGTCTTCGATCTGCACGGCGGTCCGACCTGGCACGACAGCGACTCCTTCGCCGCGGGCCCGGCCGCCTGGGTGGACCACGGCTACGCGGTGATCCGCATCAACTACCGCGGCTCCACGGGGTACGGCCGCGCCTGGACGGACGCCCTCAAGCACCGGGTCGGCCTGATCGAGCTGGAGGACGTGGCGGCCGTCCGTGAGTGGGCGATCGCCTCCGGCCTCGCCGACCCCGCCCGGCTGATCCTCACCGGCGCCTCCTGGGGCGGCTACCTCACCCTCCTCGGCGTCGGCACCCAGCCGGAGGCGTGGGCGGTGGGCATCGCGGTCGTGCCGGTCGCGGACTACGTCACCGCGTACCACGACGAGATGGAGGCCCTGAAGGCGATGGACCGCACGCTGCTGGGCGGTACGCCGGAGGAGGTCCCCGAGCGCTTCGAGGCGTCCTCCCCGCTGACCTACGTCGACCAGGTCAAGGCCCCCGTCTACATCTCCGCGGGCGTCAACGACCCCCGCTGCCCCATCCGCCAGATCGACAACTACGTCAAGCGCCTGGAGTCCCGGGGCGCCGTGCACGAGGTGTACCGCTACGACGCGGGCCACGGCTCACTGGTGGTGGACGAGCGGATCAAGCAGGTGAGACTGGAGATGGAGTTCGCGGGGAGGCATGTGGGGCTTTAGGGCGCCTGGCCGACCGGCCGAGCCCGAAACCCACCCGAGCAGGGGACTCCGGTGGCTCCGGTCACCACGCGTTGATGACCGGAGCTTCGGGTTCGTGCTGCCGCCAGGCCTCGTTGAGGCGCGCGAGCCGGTCCGCGGCGGCGATGCCGCGCAGGGACGCGACCTTGCCGTCGCCGACTTCGAACACCACGGCGCCCACGACCCGGCCGTCGACCACGGCGAGGACGGCCGGGGAGCCGTTGACCAGCACGATGTGCATCGCGGGGGAGCCGCCGGCCAGCCGCCGCTTCGCCGGAGTGGGCTTGAAGCCGGCCCGCACGTAGGAGGCGACGCGCTCGCGCGTCTCGTACCGCAGCAGCCGCCTGGCCAGCCCGGCGCCGTCCGAGACCGCCGTCGCGTCGGCGGTGAGCATCGCCACCAGGCGTTCGGTGCGCCCCGACGTGGCGGCGACGAGGAACTCCTCGACGATCCGGCGCGCGGACGCGGGATCCACCTCGTCGCCGCCGCGGCGCTCGGCGGCGATCCGGCGTCGGGCCCGGTGGACATGCTGCTGGCTCGCGGACTCGGTGATGTCGAGGATCTGGGCGATCTCGGCGTGGGGGTACGAGAAGGCCTCGCGCAGGACGTAAGCGGCCCGCTCGACCGGCGAGAGGCGCTCCATGAGGGTCAGTACGGCCAAGGACACCGATTCGCGCTGCTCGAAGGTATCGGCAGGGCCGAGCATCGGGTCGCCCTCCAGGAGCGGCTCGGGCAGCCAGGCACCGGCCGCTCGCTCGTGGCGCGCCTGCGCCGAGCGGAGCCGGTCGAGGCAGAGATTGGTGACGACCTTGGTCAGCCAGGCCTCCGGCGCCTCGACCCGTTCGCGGTCTGCGGCCTGCCAGCGCAGGAACGTGTCCTGCACGGCGTCCTCGGCGTCGGCGGCCGAGCCGAGCAGACGGTACGCCAGCGAGGCCAGCCGGCCCCGGCTGGCCTCGAACCGATCGACGGCTGCGCTGTCCATGCGGAGCAGCCTATGCGGCGACCCTCACACCGACCCGGCCGGGCGCGGTGGCCAGGCGGCGCTTGCGCTTCGGCATGCCGAAGGTCGGGTGGGCGATGCTCCACCCCGCCCCCTTGAGGATGCCCGCCTTGAGCCGCACGGCGGGCCGGCCGCCCAGGTACCACGACTTCGACCGGACGTCCCCGTCCACCATCTGGAAGATCGCGTCCCGCCGCCCGAGGCTGATGTGGTTGCCGTGGTACTTCAGCCCGGTTGTTGGGACCTTGCCGCCCGTCAGGCGCGCGATGATCGCGGCGGTCGCCTGCATGTTGGTGTAGCCGGCCGAGGCGCAGGACATCGGCAGCGGCCGGCCGTTCTCGCCGATCGCGTAGACGCTGTCACCGGCGGCGTAGACGTCCGGGTGCGAGACCGAGCGCATGCTGCGGTCGACGACGATCTGGCCGGTCTCGGCGACCTCCAGGTCGCTGGCGGCCGCGATGGGGTGCACGGCGAACCCGGCCGACCACACGGTCACGTCGGCTGGGACGGACGTACCGTCGGCGGCGATCGCCCGTGTCGGCTCGACGGCTTCGATGCCGGTGTGCTCGTGGACGGTGATGCCGAGCCGGTCGAAGGCCTGGCGCAGGTGACGGCGGGCCTTCGGGGAGAGCCAGGCGCCCAGCTCGCCGCGGGCGGCGAGCGCGACCGAGAGGTCGGGCCGGGACTCGGCGAACTCGGTGGCGGTCTCGATGCCGGTCAGCCCCTCACCGACGACCAGCACGGTGCCGCCCGCGCCCAGGCCGGCCAGGCGTTCGCGCAGCCGCAGCGCCGAGGACAGGCCGGTCACATCGAAGGCGTACTCGGCCACGCCGGGGACGCCATGGTGGGCTATGGAGCTGCCGAGCGTGTAGAGGAGCGTGTCGTACGCGAGTTCGCCGTCGCCGTCCTCGCCGGTCACGGCGACGGTCCTGCGCTCGGGGGCGACGCCGGTGATGCGCGCCAGGCGCAGCCGCACCCCGGTGCCCGCGAAGACGTCGGCGAGCTTGCGGAACGCGAGGTCCTGGCCGATCGCGAGCTGGTGGAGCCGCATCCGCTCAACGAAGTCGGGCACGGCGTTGACGACGGTGATCTCGGTGTCGGCGGGGGAGAGCCGGCGGGCCAGGTTTCCGGCGGCGAAGGCCCCGGCGTATCCGGCGCCGAGTACGACGATGCGGTGCTTCATGGCGTTGCTCCTGTCTCGTTCGCGTGCCCCTTGAACGAGACAGCGCCCCGATTGCTGACAGGAGCCGGGTGTGACGTGGGTCACCGAACCAAGGGCAAGGGCCGGCTAGCCCTCCCGCGCCCACGGCCGCAGTTTCTCCGGGTTGCGGACCGCCCAGATCCGGGTGACGCGCCCGTCGGAGACGTCGAACGAGGCCACGGTCACGACGCCGCCGGCACGCAGGGCCACCAGGCCCGGGACACCGTTGACCGACCGCTCCAGGAGTTCGAGCCCCGGAGCCTTGTCGGCGATGGCGACCATGTACTGGGCGATGCGCGCGCCGCCCTCGACCGGGCGCAGGACCGTGCCGACCATGCCGCCGCCGTCGGCAGTCATCACGGCGGCCGGGTCGAGGAGACCGACGAGGGCTGCGATGTCCTTGGTCTCCCATGCCTCTTTGACGTGCCTCACCACGTCGGCCTGGCCGGCCGCCGTCACCGGAGCGCGCGCGGCGCTCACCCGCCGCCGGGCGGAGGCCGCCAGCTGCTTGCAGGCCGCAGGGGTCCGGCCGAGCACGTCGGCGATCTCGGCGAACGGGTACCGGAAGACGTCGTGCAGGACGAACGCCACCCGCTCGGCGGGCGTCATCGACTCCAGGACGACGAGGAAGGCCATGGTCACCGACTCGTCCAGGACGATCTGGTCGGCGGGGTCTGCAGGGCCGGTGGGGCCGGCGCCGCCCGCATGGTCCCACTCGGTGCGGTCGGGCAGCGGCTCGGGCAGCCACGCGCCGACATAGCGTTCACGGCGGGCCCGCGCCGAGCCGAGCAGGTCCAGGCAGATGCGGCTGGTCACCGTCGTCAGCCAGGCGCCGGGGGACCGGATCTCCTCCTGCCGGCTTCGTGGCAGCCCGTACCAGCGTGCGTAGGCATCCTGTACGGCGTCCTCGGCCTCGGTCACCGAACCGAGCAACCGGTAAGCGACATTGATCAGTTGGCGTCGCTCGCCGACTGTCTCGTCTGTGCTGGTCCCGACACTCGCCATGCTTCCGGCCGCCCCCCTCGCCTTACCTTTCGCAGGCCCGCGTCGTCGGGCTGGTGAGACCTTATCGATCTACTGCCCGAGGGCGGAAAAGGGGACTGTAGACATGGCCACTCAGGTGACGGCGACGACGAACGGACAGCGCAGCTCCTCGTTCCTGAAGATCGCGATCGCCCTGCAGACCCTGACCATCTTCCTTCAGGCGGTCTCCGCCGGACTGCTGCTGACCTCGTCCTACGGAGAGACGCTGCACAGTGTCGGAGCCCGTGTGATGTACGGCGCGTCGATGCTGTACGTGCTCGCGGCGGTGCTGGCGTGGAAGCCCGGCGGAGGCTCGCCCCGGCCTGTCTGGCACGCGTCGGGCTTCCTCGTCCTCGCCTCGGTCCAGGTCGTGCTCGGCATCGCGCACGTCCCGTCGGTCCATCTCCCCCTGGGTGTCCTGATGTTCGGTCTGAGTGTGCTGGCCCTGGCCCGGCGCTGAGGTCCGATGCGGGACCGGAGCCCCCTGGGCGGTCAGCGCAGTTCGGCCAGCCCCCGGCGAGTAGCGGCAACCACGACCCGGTCCCCCTTGCGGAGCACATAGTCGGCGGGCACATCAGCCCGGCCCTCCAGCGCCAGCACCCGAAAGGCGCCCGCCCGAAACGCCTCCGCCACGGTCCGCCCCTCCAGCTCCGCGTGCCCGGCCACCTCGACCGCGGCGAACAGCAGCACCCGCCGCTCCACGGGGATCGCCCCCAGCACCTGCCGCCCCAGCATCGCCCCCGCGAACGCCGGGGCGGCCAGGTGCGACACACTCCGGCTCCGCGTCGAGGCCTGCGGATGGGCGGCCCGCAGCGTCCGGTACACCGCGGTGGCGAAGTCGTCGTCGTACAGCCGTAGCACCACCCGCAGATCCGGCCGCACGTTCCGCGCGTACAGCACGGCCTCCAGGTTCGTCGTGTCCGCGCTGGTCACCGCGAGCAGCGCATGCGCCCGATGGATCTTCGCGGACTCCAGCACCCCCTCCTGCGTGACATCCCCCAGCACCACCGGCACCCGCAGCCGCCGCGCGGTCGCAAGCCCCCGCGCCTCCGGGTCGGACTCCACGCACACCACGGGAATGTGCAGCTCCCGCAGCCGGGTCAGCACCCGCGTGCCGATCTTCCCGAGCCCGAGCAGCACCACATGCCCGCCCAGCCCGCGCGGCGGCTTCCGCAGCGCGGACGCGGTCCGGAAGGTGCCGAGCGCCTCGAGTACCGCCGCCAGCAGCACCGGCAGCAACAGCAGGCCCGTGAGCCCGGACAGGAGTTGGAGGATCTGCCGACCGAGGGACGCCCCGAGCGCCGGATTGTCGATCGCGAACAGATCCAGCAGCGTCAGGTAGAAGGCCCCCAGTGGATGGATCCCCGTGACCAGCCACAGCGCGACGGCGAGCGCCACCACACACGTCACGAGCCCGGCCAGCGACCACCGCAGCCGCCGCGAGAAGAGGGAGGCGAGCGGCGGTACGACCCCCACCCCGCGCCCGGTGGCGGCCGATGCGGGACCGTCGGAGGACGACACCTGCTCCAGCACCACGGCGGCCCGCCCGGAGGCCTGCCGCACCTCCTCGTCGTCCGGCAGCAGCAGGGGCCCCTGCTCCCCGTTGCCCCCGGACTCGTCCGCCCCGGCGGGGCCCGTGCCGGTCTCCGAGAGCAGCGCCAGGGTGCACAGCCCAGGAGCGGCGAGCCGCCCGTCCGCGGCCGGCAGCCGCTCCACGGCCCGCAGCAGCAGGCTGTCGGTCTGGACGACCTTGGTGGTGCCGGCGACGGCGGCCGCGGCGAGCGCGGGCGCGGCGGTGTCGGCGTCGGACAGCACGGTCGTGGACGCCTCCGGGCCGTCCGTCCCCGCGCCGTAGGCCAACGCGGCGGCCTGGTCCAGCAGTTCCTCGATGTGCTGGCCCAACCGCCGGTTGTACAGGCGCAGGACGAGCCTCAGGCGCGGGTTGAGCCGGCGGGCGGTCAGCGCGGCCCGGATGTTGGTCTCGTCGTCGTCATGGACGAGCGCCAGCGCGGTGGCCCGCTCCACTCCGGCCTCGGCGAGCACCGTCTCGGTGAGGTCGGCGGCCTCCAACACCCGTTCGCCGTCGGGTCGGCCGGCACCTGCGCCGTTCCCGGTCGTGCCGCCTGTGCCGTTGCCGCCGCGTCCGACGGCGGCGTTGACCATCCGGTCGAGCAGCGCGGCGGAGGCGGCACGGGCCCGCCCGACCACCGGGGGCCGTGCCGTGCGCTCGTTCGGCGGCACCACGAGGGTGACCTGCTCGCCGTGGACTCCGCGCAACTCGGCGGCCAGCCGGTGCGCGAGCCCGTCGTCACCGCACACCACCATGTGCGCCGCCCGGACGCCGGGCCCACCTTGCTGAGGAACGCTCACCACAAGGGAAAAGACTGCCCCATGGAGACAGGTGGTTCCAGCAACGGGGTGAACACGCGTGCCCCCGGTGGCGTATTGATGGGGAGGGAGAGGGAGCACAGAGCCGGAGGTACCCACGCGTGGCCATCACCGAAGACGCCCCGCCCGGCGCCACCGAGCGGGACCGGGCGGGCCGGTCGGCGCGTCCGTCCGGCGAACAGCCCGGCGGGGAGGGCCGGAAACCCAGCTCGCCGCTGATCCTCACCATGACCCTGCTGCTGGCGGTGCTCGCCCAGTCCCCGATCCGCGGGGTCCTCGGCACCCCGCTGATGCAGAGCTGGACGACGGTGTTCGTGGCCGTGACGGTCCAGGCGCTGCCCTTCCTCGTCCTGGGGGTCCTGCTCTCGGCGGCGATCGCGGTCTTCGTACCCCCGTCCTTCTTCGCCCGCGCCCTGCCGAGCCGGCCCGCCCTGGCCGTACCGGTGGCCGGGATGGCGGGCGCGGTGCTGCCGGGCTGCGAGTGCGCCTCGGTGCCGGTGGCGGGCGCGCTGGTGCGCAGGGGCGTGACCCCCGCGGCAGCCCTGGCCTTCCTCCTCTCGGCCCCCGCGATCAACCCGATCGTCCTGACCGCCACGGCCGTCGCGTTCCCACGCAACCCGGAGATGGTCCTGGCCCGGTTCCTCGCCAGCCTCCTCGTAGCCTGCGCGATGGGCTGGCTGTGGCAGCGCCTGGGCCGCACGGACTGGCTGCGCCCGCCGGCCCACGGAGCGCACGAGGGCGCGACCAGGGGTGAGGCGTTCTGGAACTCGGTCCGGCACGACACCGTGCACGCGGGCGGCTTCCTGGTGCTGGGCGCGATGGCCGCGGCCACGCTGAAGGCGGTGGCCCCGGCGACCTGGCTGCGCACCGCGGCCGACAACCCCCTGGTCTCCGTCCTCGCCCTCGCCGTACTGGCCGTACTCCTGTCCATCTGCTCGGAGGCGGACGCGTTCGTCGCGGCCTCCCTCACCCAGTTCTCCCTGACGGCCAAGCTGGTGTTCCTGGTGGTGGGCCCGATGATCGACCTCAAGCTGTTCGCGATGCAGGCCGGCACCTTCGGCCGTACCTTCGCCCTCCGCTTCGCCCCCGCCACGTTCGCCCTGGCGGTCGCGGGTGCCGTACTGACCGGGACGGTGCTTCTGTGAACCGCCAGGCCCAGGCGGCGGTGCTGTTCCTGCTCGGCGGTGCCCTGCTCCACGCCGGCGCCACCGACCTCTATCTGCGCTACGTCAAGGCGGGCCTGCAGCCGCTGCTGCTGGCGTCGGGTGCGGTGCTGATCGCGGCGGCGCTGGCGACGGCGTGGTACGAGCTCAGGCGCGCCAAGGCGGCGAAGGCCACCGCCCACACCCACCCCGAGCCCCGCATCTCCTGGCTCCTCGTGCTCCCGCTGCTCGCGCTGATCCTCGTAGCCCCGCCGGCCCTGGGCTCCTACAGCGCCCTGCGCACCGGCACCGCACTGCAACAGCCGTACGGCTACGGCAGGTTGCCCGCGGGTGACGCGGTCCCGCTCAGCGTGGTCGACTACGCGTCCCGCGCTGCCTACGGCCACGGCCGCTCCCTGCACGGCCGCCCCGTCCGCGTCACCGGCTTCCTCGCCCTGGACCATTCCGGCGCGCCCTATCTGGTCCGCATGGCCCTCAACTGCTGCGCGGCGGACGCCCAGCCGGTGAAGATCGCCCTGACCGGCAAGCTGCCCCCGGTCCTGCAACCGGACGCCTGGCTGGAGGTCACCGGCACCTACAGCCCCCGGCTGACCCACGACCCGGTCAACAACGGCCCGATCCCGTACCTGAACGTCACCGCGGCGAGGCCGGTACCGACCCCGCACGACCCGTACGACGAGAGCTGGAACAACTGAGGCGAGAGCCCCGTCAGCCCAGGCACACCACGAGCAGGCAGAGCTGGGACGGGGAGGTCGCCGCCGGGGAGGGGCTCGTCCGAGGCGTGCTCGAGTCCGTTCCGCTGGTGGTCGAGGGGGCGGGGGCGGGGGTGGACGGCTGCTGGGCCGTCGTGCCCGTGTCGCTGTGGGTGGTCGTCGTGGTGCCGTGGACGGGGGCGGCGATCTGGTGCCGTACGGCCGCCGGCGGCTGCGCGGGCAGCGGGGCGGCGGCCGCATCCGGGTGGGTGTTCTGCGGGGCCGCGGCGAGGGTGTGGCCGCGCGGGGCGCTGGGCGCCCGGTGCCGGGCAGGGGCGGTGGTGTGCGGCGGGCGAGGCGTGCTGGGTGCGGTCGACTCCGGCCGGGCATCGGCGCCGGCCTGCTCGTCCGCGGCGCCCATGGGCCGGTTGTCCGGCGCCGCGGCCGCCTGGGCCCGGTCCGGGGACTGCCGGTCCAGTGCGGCCAGGGTGAGCCCGCCGCCGACCAGCGCGACGGCGGACGCGACCGCGGCCCGGCGCTTGTTCTTCTTCCAGCGGGCCAGCTGGCGGCGCCGGGCCGCCCGGCCCTGCGGGGCAGCGGGAAGGCCGGCCGTGTCGTCGGACGGAGCCTCGTCCACGGCAGGCGGTGTGGGCTCGGCAGGGAGACCGTCGTACCAGCCGGCGGCTTGCGCCGCGGGGACGGCCGTGGGCCTGTGCGGGGCTATGTCCGGGGCGTACGCGCCGCAGCCGGGACACACCAGGGCGCCGTTCAGATGCCGACGGCACGAGGAGCAGTAGTCCATGTGGGGTCTTCCTGAGTCGACGCGTTCGCACGTGGGATCGAGCGGCCAGAACGCTAGCGGGGCTTTCGGAAGACGGTGTGCGGCCCTTGTGGCACTACTGCACACATTCACAGGGGATTCATGGGTGACTCGTGTCCCTTGCGGAACCGGGGGTAGACGCGGACGGACCCGGTGCTGGTCGGCCTTCTTCTTGCCGGGTTCTTCAAGCGGTCCGGCCGACCAGCAGGTCCGCCAGCTTGTTGAGGCGCTTGATCGTGCGGTCCTCGGTCGCCGCCGGGGCCGGGTCGACGCGTTCGTCGCGGTCGTAGTACGCGCCGTTGACGATCTCGACCGCCGGGTCGCACAGCCGGACCACGTGCCCGGACCCGTCGGCCGCGGAGACGCCCTCGTGGGCGTAGAGCGGCAGCAGGGCCGTGTCGCACACGCCGGGGTGCACGGAGACCGCGGTGACGCGCGCGTCGCCGACAGGGTGGTCAGAGCCGCGCCGACGGAGACGGCGAAGAGCACCGGGTTACGGACCAGGGCGCGCGGGTGCAGTTTGCGCAGTGTCTCGGGGAAGGCGCGGACGAGCTGGACGGGCTCGAACAGGCCGCTCGGGGCCCGGCGTCTCGCCCTCCCCTGCGGTCCGGGCCGGTCGGTGCGCCGGGGGCGGGACGGTGGGGCCTGCTGGAGGGCGGCGGGAAGCATGGACACCTTCGTGCCTTGGTGGCGGACAGGGACGGTGGCCGCGGGTCCGGGGGGGGGGGGGGGGAGGGGGAAGCAACAGGGCAAGAGAAACAGCGGGGGGGATGAAAAGAAGGGGGGGGTGGGGGTTTTCTCCCGCGAAAGCAAACAAGACCCCCC
>NZ_JBVIGN010000009.1:280725-332203 GCF_055570785.1 Streptomyces sp. NPDC031100 | reverse complement strand
GTGGGGGGGGGGTGGTGGGGGGGGGGGGAGGGTGGAGGACACCCTCTCCCTTTTTGTTTCGGGGGGGAGGGGGGGGGGTTTCCCCTTTTTTGCTCCTCCCCCCCCCCCCCCCCCCCCCCACGGGCGCACCGACGCCGGCGGTGGGACGGCAATGCGTGGTGCGCGGGTGTCTGTCCCCGGGACAGGCACCGGACCGCCCTCCCTGCACTGCGGAGTCAGGTACTCCACCAGTCGTGAGGGGCCGCTGACGCCCGCGGCCCCAGGGGCGGCCGACAGCGAATCTAGCCCGGCCCGTGCCCCCAACCGGCCCTCCGGGCAAGGAATGTGCGGCACCCATACGGCGAGGCCCGAGCCCCCGTCAAAGTGCCGTCAAACAAGGCCGAGGAACCATCAGGAACGCGTCAACGTCGGCCATCGGTGGCCGAATCCGGTCGCAGACTGATCGTCAACGGGGGACGGGCGACCGTCCGTGGCGTGACGTTGGAGGGACCGTGACTCTCACGGCCGGGACAGCGCAGGGTGCAAGGACCGAGGGGGGCGCACCACCACGGCAGGAGAGGGCCGACCCGTCAGGGGGCAGCCCCGGACCGGAAAGACGCGGGGGTTCGCGGACGGGCGATCCCGGTCCGGGGCTGGCTCTTCATCGGCAGGTCGTGGCCGCGCGGGCCGCTCTGCGCCGTCGCCTGTGGGCCACCGTGCCCGCGCGGCTGCGTCTGCTGCGCGCGGCCACGCTCCTGTTCGCCACCGCCCTGGCTGTGACTCTGACCGTCGCCGGGCTGGCCGCGAACGGCACCTGGGACAGTGTGGCCGGACGCGACGCGCCGCGCACCACCAGCGCGGCCGACCTCAACCTCGCCCTGAACGACATGGACGCCCAGGCCGCCAACATCCTGCTGTCCAGCGGGGACGCGGGCAAGGTCCGGCTGCAAACGCCGTACGAGAAGGCGGTCGGCTTCTACGGCGACGCCCGGCGCGAGATCGGGCACGACCTGCGCGCCCTCGCCGTCGCGGCCCAGGGGGACCGGTCCGACGAGAGGACCGTGGAAAACCTGACCGACGACTTCGCCGAGTACCAGGAGCTGATCGGACGCGCCCTGGAGAACGACGGGCGTGCCGGCGGCAAGGCGTCCGCCCTGGCCGACTACCGCAGGGCGACGGACCTCCTGCAGAGCAGACTGCTCCCCGAGTCCCGCACCCTGGTCGACTCCAACGACCGTGCCTTCGACGCGGAGTACGGCGCCGCGCGCTCCGCCCTGGCCGGCCGGCTCGTCGCCGTCGTCGCGCTCGGCGTCCTCCTGCTCGCCGTGCTCGGCCTCCTCCAGTGGTACCTGGCCCGCCGCTTCCACCGGATCCTGAACCCCGGCGTCCTCGCCGCCACCGTGTGCACCCTGCTCGCCGTGGTCCTCGGCGCGCAGCTGCTCGCCTCGACGTCCGGGAACCTGCGCGTCGCCCGCCGCGACGCCTTCGACTCCGTCGTCGCGCTCTCCCGGGCCCGGGCCATCGCCTACGACGCCAACGCCGACGAGAGCCGCTACCTGCTCGATCCGCAGCGCCGGAAGCAGTACGAGAGCGCGTTCCTCGCCAAGTCCCAGAAGCTGTACGGCCTGAAGGGCGCGACCCTCGCCACGTACTACGGCGAAGTGGCCACCACCTGGCAGGCCTACGAGACCGACCGCCACGACCTGCGCTTCACCGGCGAGTTCCGGCGCGAGCTGGACAACGTCACCTTCCCCGGGGAGCGCACCGCGGCGGAACGGACCGTGCGGGCGTACGCCGTCTACGAGCACGACGACCGCAAGATCCGCTCGCTGGTCGCGACCGGGCAGGAACGGGTTGCCACCGAGTTCTGCATGGACTGGCAGCCCGGCACCTCCAACGCCCACTTCGGCGCATGGATGAAGGCCCTGGTCCAGGTGACGGACATCAACCGGGCCCACTTCGACTCGTCGGTGCGCGCGGGCCGTTCGGCCGTGAACACAGTCCTGCCCTGGGCGGCCGCCCTGCTGCTCGCCGCGATGGCGCTCACCGCACTCGGTCTGCGGCCGAGGCTGGCGGAGTTCCGCTGATCCGGTTCCTCATGCGTCCGACAGCCGAGCCTCCTCCAGGTCCAAGGACCGCTGCAGCCGGCGGCGCGTCGTGTCGCTGATGCGGTGGCCGTCGTAGAGGCGCTGGAGTTCCTCCGTCTCCACGGCGATCAGGTCGCGGCGCAGCTGGCGGTAGACCAGGTCGGCGGACTCGCCGGCCGCCGCGCTGCCGTTGCTCTCGGCGAGGCGGTCGCGGGCGTCCTCCAGCCGGGCGTTCAGGCCGCGGCGCAGGCGGTCGAGGACGACGTCCGGTACGGCCTCCAGCTCGGCCAGTTCCTCCAGCCGGGCGAGTCCCGCGTGGGCGAGGCGGGAGCGGGCCTCGATCTCCTCGCGCTCGGTGTGGGCGGGCTCCAGGGCGATGCCGGAGCGGCGGACGACCGGGGCGAGGGTGAAGCCCTGGACGACGAGGGTGACCACGACGACCGAGGTGGTCAGGACCAGGACGAGGGGCCGGTCGGCGAGCGGGGTGCCGTTCTTCATGACTTCCGGGATGGACAGGGCGGCAGCCAGCGGCATCACCCCGCGGGTGCCCGCCCAGGTCAGCACCATCGGCACCCGCCAGTTCATCCGGCCGATCCCGCCCCTGTGCTGGACGACCGCCGACAGCGGTGCGAGCCACAACAGGCGTACGGCGATGAGCGTGGCGGCGACGGCGAGGGCGTACAGCGGCCAGGCCCGGTCGCCGTCGGCCAGCGCCCGTACCTCCGCGGGCAGCGCCAGCCCTATGAGCGAGAAGACCACGCTCTCCAGCAGAAAGACGACCGTGCCGTACACGGCGTGCAGCTGGAGTCGTATCCGCGCGTTGGTGAGGCGGTCGCCGCGGCCGCCCAGGACCACCCCGGCCACCACGCACGACGTCACCCCGGAGGTGTGCGCGACCTCCGCCAGGAGATACGCGGCGTAGGGAGTGACCAGGGCTATCACGGTTTCCAGGACCGGTTCCTCGGTGCGCCGCCGGATCAGGGCCACCACCCCGGCCACCGCGGCGCCGATCACCGTACCGCCGCCGGCCAGCACCAGGAACTTGCCGCCCGCGGAGCCCCAGTTCGCCGCCGCCGACGCCACCGCGATGCCCGCCGCCACCCGGACCAACACCAGGGAGGTCGCGTCGTTGAACAGGCTCTCCGCCTGCACGAGGACCTGCACCTTCGGCGGCAGCGCGAGCCTGCGCCCGAGCGCGGTCACCGCCACCGGGTCGGTGCTGGCCAGCACCGCGCCCAGCACGAACGCCATCTGCCAGGACAGGGGAGTGACCAGGGCCGCCACCGCGGCGACGGCCGCCGCGGAGGCGAGAACCAACCCGATCGCAAGGATCCCGACCGGTTTCCACACCGCCCGCAGCTCCCGCCAGGGCATCTCCTCGGCGCTCGCGTACAGCAGCGGCGGCAGCACGACGAGCCCGATGATCTCGGGGCTGATCTCGATCTGCGGGGTGCCCGGCAGCAGGGCCACGGCGAGACCGGCGACGACGAGCAGGGAAGGCGCGGGAATGCGCCACCGGCGCGCGAAGGTCGCTACGACGGTGGCCAGTACGACCAGTGCCAGAACCGTCCCTACGCTGCGCATGCCGTCCCCCTGGGGCTTCACGGGAGCCACCCTGACTCCCCGCCGACCAGACTTCCCGGCACACCGCTTTCACCCTATCCGGCCACGGCACGTCAAGACAGTGTCAAGGTCCCCGGGACCGGTGCCAAGGAATCGCTAACACGGGCACCCCGCCGAGCCCGGAAGCGCTTCCTTAGGAGCAGTGACCCGCCCTCCCGAGGGAGTTGAGCCAGTGAGCGGAGTGCGTCGGCGACGATGAGTGACGTACGGCCCGGACGACTGAAGATCTACCTCGGGGCGGCCCCGGGAGTCGGCAAGACCTACCGGATGCTCGACGAGGGGCGCCGCCGTGCCGCCCGCGGGGCGGACGTGGTGGTGGGCTTCGCCGAGTGCCACGGCCGGACCCGCACCGAGGCCATGCTGGACGGCCTGGAGGTCGTCCCGCGGGCCCGGTGCGCCTACCGGGGCGGTGCGTTCGAGGAGATGGACCTGGCCGCGGTGCTCGCCCGCCGCCCGCAGGTCGCGATCGTGGACGAGTTCGCCCACAGCAACGTCCCCGGAGGCGGCCGCAACGCAAAGCGATGGCAGGACATCGAGGAACTCCTCGCCGCCGGCATCGACGTGATCACCGCGCTGAACATCCAGCACCTGGAGTCGCTCAACGACGTGGTCGAGAAGATCACGCACGTGCCCCAGCACGAGACGGTCCCGGACGACGTCGTCCGCCGCGCCCACCAGCTGGAACTCGTCGACATGCCCCCGGAGGGGCTGCGCCGCCGCATGGCGCACGGCAACATCTACGCGCCCGAGAAGATCGACGCGGCCCTCGCCAACTACTTCCGGCCCGGCAATCTGACCGCGCTGCGTCAGCTGGCGCTGCTGTGGGTGGCCGACCGGGTCGACGAGGCGCTCCAGGAGTACCGCACCGAGCACGGCATCGGCCGGGTGTGGGAGACGAGGGAGCGGGTCGTCGTCGCACTGACCGGCGGGCCGGAGGGGGACACGCTGATCCGGCGGGCCGCGCGGATCGCCGCCCGCTCCGCCGGGGGCGACCTGCTCGCCGTGCACGTGGCCCGCAGCGACGGCCTGGCCGCCGGAGTCTCGCACGCCTCGCTGGCCCGGCAGCGCCGGCTGGTGGAGGACCTGGGCGGCAGCTACCACTCGGTGGTCGGCGACGACATCGCGACGACGCTGGTGGAGTTCGCCCGCGCCGAGAACGCCACCCAGCTGGTCCTCGGCACCAGCCGCCGGGGACGGCTGGAACGGTTCGTCACCGGGCCCGGCACGGGCGAGACCGTCACCGAGCTGTCCGGCGACATCGACGTCCACCGCGTCACCCACGAGCGCTCAGGGCTCGGCACCCTGCTGCCCTCCCGGCGGCGCACCCTGTCCACCGCACGCCTGATCGCCGGACCGGTGGCCGGGCTCGTGCTCCCGGTGCTGCTGACGGTCTGCCTCGCCCAGGTGCGCGGGACGGTGAACCTGACCAGCGAGGCTCTGCTGTTCCTGCTCGCCGTGGTGGGCGTGGCCTGCATAGGCGGGGTCGCCTCGGCGGTGATCGCGTCGATCACGGCGTCGCTGCTGCTGAACTACTGGTTCATCCCGCCCGTCGGCCGGTTCACGCTGGACGACCCGAACGCGCTGCTCGCCCTCGCGGTGTTCGCGGTCGTCGCGGCCACGGTGGCCGGAGTCGTCGACCGCTCCCTCAGGCTGTCCCGGCGCTCGGCCAGGGCCACCGCCGAGGCCGAGACCATGTCGTCCCTGGCCGGCACCATCGTGCGCGGCGGCGCGACCATCCCGGCGCTGCTGGAGCGCACCCGGGAGACGTTCGGGATGGAGTCGGCGGAGCTGGTGGACGAGCCGCCCGGCACCGCGGACGTGACGGCCGTACCGGCCGGCCCCGGAGCCCATCTGGTGCTGCGCGGGCGCACCCTGTCCTCCTCCGAGCGGCGGGTGCTGGCCGCGTTCGCCGCGCACGTCGGCTCCGCGGTCGAGCGGGCCAGGCTCGCTCAGGCGGCGGCCGAGGTCGAGCCCGTCCGGGCCGCCGACCGGATGCGTACGGCGCTGCTGCGGGCCGTCGGCCACGATCTGCGCACCCCGCTCGCCGCCGGCTGGGCCGCCGTCACCTCCCTGCGCAGTAGCGAGGTCGAGTTCTCCGCCGCCGACCGGGAGGAACTCCTCGCCACCGCCGACGCGTCCATGGCCAAGCTGAACCGGCTGGTGGAGAACCTCCTCGACCTCAGCCGTCTGGAGGCGGGCGCCCTCACCCTGAACCTGCGCGCGACTTCCCTGGAGGAGGTGCTGCCCATGGCGCTGGCGGACGTTTCCGGCGTCGAGGTGGCGGACACGGAGGCGATCCCGGCGGTGCTGGCCGACCCACCGCTGCTGGAGCGGGTGATCGCCAACCTCGCGAGCAACGCCGCCCGGCACACCCCGCCCGGCCGGAAGGTGCTGGTCACCGCAAGCGCGCTGGCGGGCCGGGTGGAGCTGCGGGTCGTGGACCGGGGCCCCGGACTTCCCCAGGCCGGCCGGGAGCGCCTCTTCGAGCCGTTCCAGCGTCTCGGCGACACCGACAACACCACCGGCCTCGGGCTCGGGCTCGCCCTCGCCCGCGGCCTGACCGAGGCGATGAGCGGCACCCTCACCCCCGAGGACACCCCCGGCGGCGGCCTGACCATGGTCGTGTCGCTGCCGTTCGCCGAACAGCACGCGCACCCGCAGGGCGCGCAGAGTGTGGGAGGTGCCTGATGAGCACCGAGACCAGTACATTCCGACTGCGCAGGGCGCGCCCGGTGCCGGTCACATGGCCACTCCGCGACCGGCTCGCCCTCGCGGCGGGCGTCGTAGCCCCGCTCCTGGTGGCGGCGGCTCTCGTGCCGTTCCGTACGGACCTGTCGCGCACGAACGCCGCTCTGGTCCTCGTCGTCGTGGTCGTCGCGGTGGCCGCGCTGGGGAGCCGCACGGCGGGTGCCGTGGCGGCGCTGTCGGCGGCGGCTTGGTTTGACTTCTTCCTCACCCGGCCGTACGAGAAGTTCGACATCACCGCGTCCGCCGACGTGGAGACGGCGGTCCTGTTGCTCGTCGGCCGCTTCATGCTCACCGTTCCTGAAGACTGAGCGGGAGTGAGTCCTGTTGCCAGGACGCATGCTCAGCCGCGTGCCCCGAACGGTGTTGGGCACGCTGGTCGCCCGCTTTCGCTCCGCGCCCGGGCGGCACGCATCTCGTGCGTGGTCCGGGAATGCGGGGGCGGGGTCCCTCACGCCCCGGGGTACCTGGTCCGGCCTGGGCGGTCCGATGCCCGTACCCATCGCTCTGGTGAGTACGGGGCGGTGCCGTCCGTCGCCGGATCGGGAGCCCCAGGGCGCGCCGTCCGATTGCCACGGCCGCAGCATCGTGGCGAGTGGTCTTACGGGTCTTTGTGGTCAGGGGCTTTTGCCAGTGCTGGGCGCCCCACATCGAGGTGTAGGCCGGGTCGACCGCGACAATCGCGATGTCGTGTTCGGCGGCCATCGACACCAGCCGGGCCTTGAGCTTCGCGGTGGGGAAGCGTGTGACGAGGCGGCGGAAACGCTTGTTGCGGCCGTGTCTCTCCCGGGACTTACCGTCGGTGAAGTCGAGGTCCTCGATGGCGATTGCCACGGCCCCACGGTGGCGGGTGTGGTGCAGCAGCCGGGTCAGGGCGTGCCGGATCTGCGCATCCCGGTGCCTGGTGTTGCCCGACAGGTCGTAGAAGAAGCGCCGGGGCTCGCCGACCGGGTTGCCGCATACGTCGACGTGCCAGGCGGCGAGGTGGTCGTCGTTCATGTCCACCGCCACCACACCGCGGGCGAGGGCCGCCTCCAAGGGGAGTACCGGGACGGCCGCCCGTTGCCAGGAGGCGGTGACATACCAGCGGCCGCGCAGGACGTCGTGGTGGATGCGGTAGGCCACCGCCCGGTCGGTGGTGACCCGGTCGAGCCATTCCGCGCCTCGGTGTTTGAACTCCACGACGGCATCCAGCACATACCGGCCGTGCGGGGCGTTCGCGAGATGGGCCAGGGCGGCGGGGAGCCTGATCGAGATGTGCCCGGTGTCGGTGACGCGGATGGTCTCGTTGCCACAGCGCTTGCCGGACTCGCCGTCGGCAGCCAGGAACATCCGCGCGTCCTGCCAGCGCTCCCGCCACGTCCGCTCGTCCAGCCCGGCCTGGTCCAAGTGATGGCGCAGCCGGGCGAGCTGCTTGCCGCCGCGCACCACGCGGACCCGGCCAGCCGCCCAGTCCGCCTCCACAGCCGTCAGCCGGTCCTTGAGCGCGTGGAGGCGGCGGGACTTGGCGTGCCACTCTGTCCGCGAGCCGTAGCCGCGCGGCAGCCGGGCACGTTTGTCGGCCTTGGCGCCCAGCGGCCGCGCCAGCCTTGCCTCGATCGACGTGATTTGCCTGCCTAGCCAGGCCATCTCCGCCGCCTGGCCACGCCGGGCCGACGCCCACTGGTCGTGTGTGGCCTTGGTGATGCTGCCCGCCCAACGGGCAGACGAGACGCCGGTCAGATTCCGCTTCCGCACTGCCCACGAGGCGGCGTCGTGCTTCAGGCCCTGCCGGGAGCGTTCCGCGAGATCCCCGGCGGCTAGTGCGCCGAGGAGCGCCCCGACCTCGCCAAGCACCGCGACATCCGTTGCCGACACCCGCAGCCGGGTCCGGATCGCCACCCCCGCCGGACCGGGCACCACGAAGGGCGCTGCTAGCTCCCGCAGACCGCCCACCCGTCACCCCTGTACCGGCGCCGAAAACCCTTTCATCGCAACCAACGACCGCCGTCCGAAAAGGGCCGATCAGACCAGGGCCGCCCTGGACATGTCGGGGCCGGCCACCTGACCCGTGCGTCCGACCCGTCAAGATCCCGTCAAAGTCGGGCGGTCGGGCGCGAAGATGCCGCAAGGAACACTCGGACACGATCGCGACGGGACACAACCTGGGTGCACCCGAGCACCGTTCAGCCCTCGTGCGCGGCTGAACGAAGAAGGAGCACGCACCCATGTCCGTCCTGACCCTCGAACCGGGCGCCGCCCCCACCGACGAAGAGCCCCCTGATACCGGGGAACGGCATCGCCTGACCGCCGTCACCGGTCTCGCCGCGCTGTCGCTGGACGCCATGGCGTCGGTGGCGTACGGCCCGGAGGCGATCGTGCTGGTGCTGGCCGGTGCGGGCGCGCACGGTCTCGGCTTCACCCTGCCGGTCACCCTGGCCATCGCCGGGCTCCTCGCGGTGCTGGTGGCGTCGTACCGGCAGGTCATCGCGGCCTTCCCGGACGGTGGCGGCTCCTATGCGGTGGCCAAGACGCACTTGGGTGCGCGGACCAGCCTGGTGGCGGCCGCCTCGCTGATCCTCGACTACGTCCTCAACGTCGCCGTCGCCGTCACCGCGGGCGTGGCCGCCCTGACCTCCGCTTTCCCGGGCCTCTACGACGACCGGCTGTGGCTGTGCCTGGCGGTGCTCGTGCTGATCACGGGCGTCAATCTGCGGGGCATCGTGGAGTCGGCGAAGGCGTTCATCGTGCCGACGGTCGTCTTCGTCGGCTCGATCTTCGTGCTGATCATCGTGGGGCTGTTCCGCTCTCACCCCGTGAGCACGGCCACCGCGGCCGGGCACGCCTCGGTCCTCGCGGACAACGCCTCCAGCGTCGGCGCCCTGCTCCTGCTGAAAGCCTTCGCCTCCGGGTGCAGCGCCCTGACCGGCGTCGAGGCCATCGCCAACGCCGTCCCCTCCTTCCGCGTCCCGCGGGCCCGGCGGGCCCAGCGCGCGGAGGTCGCGCTCGGTGCCGTCCTCGGCCTGATGCTGATCGGCCTGTCGGTGCTGATCTCCCGCTTCCACCTCCAGCCGGTCGAGGGTGTCACGGTCCTCGCCCAGCTCGCCGACGCCTCCCTCGGCCACAACTGGGCCTTCTACGTCATCCAGTTCGCGACGATGATCCTGCTGGCGCTGTCCGCGAACACCTCCTTCGGCGGGCTGCCGGTGCTGCTGAAGCTGCTCGCCGGCGACAACTACCTGCCGCACGTCTTCGCCCTGAAGGCCGACCGCCAGGTCCACCGGCACGGCGTGCTCGCACTCGCCCTGGTCTCGGCCGCGCTGCTGGTCTTCTCGGGCGGCGACACCAACACCCTGGTGCCGCTGTTCGCCATCGGGGTGCTCGTCGGCTTCACGATCGCGCAGGTGGGCATGGTCCGGCACTGGCGCCTGGAGCAGGGGAGGGGCTGGCGCGGGAAGGCGCTGCTGAACGGCTTCGGCGCGGTGCTCACCGGTGTCTCGACGGTCGTCGTCACCGCGAGCAAGTTCGAAGAGGGCGCCTGGCTGATCGTGGTGGCGCTGCCCCTGCTGGTCGCCGCCTTCGGCGCCGTGCACCGCGCCTACGCCCGGATCGGCGAGCGACTCGGCCTCGGCCGCATCCCCGAGGCACCGCACCGCGACCGCTCGCTGGTGATCGTCCCCGTCTCGTCCCTGTCCCGGCTCACCTCCGAGGCGCTGACGGCCGCGGCCTCCCTGGGCGACGAGGTGCGTGCGGTGACCGTGTGCTACCCGGACCCGGAGGACCGCACGCAGCTGCACGCCCTGGAGCGCGCCTGGGCCGAGTGGGACCCGGGGGTGGAGCTGGTGCGGCTGTCCTGCGCGCGGCGCAGCCTGGGCCGTCCCATCGCCGCGTACGTCCGTGAGGTGGCCGCCGCCGAGCCGGCCACGCGGGTCACCGTGCTGATCCCCGAGACGGAGCCGGAGCGGCTGTGGCAGCGGCTGCTGCAGAACCAGCGGGGCGCCGTCGTCGCCCACGCCGTACGGCGGGAGACGGACGCGGTGATCTGCCGGCTGCGGTTCCGGGTGCTCTGAGCGCAGCAGCCGTAAGAGACCCGTCAAAGCCGTAGGGGCAGCCGTAAGAGGGCCGTCAACGGCGGTCGGATCCGGCCAGCCAGGCGCTTTCCTCGAACCGTCCGTTTCAACCGAACCTCACTCCAGGAGTTCGCGATGGCCGATCTGGCCTTCGTCGTCACCGTGCTCGCGGGTTTCGCGCTGGTGGCCCTCGTCGCCAAGGGGGTGACGAAGCTGTGACCGTCGAGAACATCGTCGGCCTGGTCGTGGCCGTCGCCCTGCTGGGCTATCTCGTCCTCGCCCTGATCTTCCCGGAGAGGTTCTGAGACACGACATGGGTCCCGTACTCGCAGGCGTGCTCCAGCTGCTCGCCCTCATAGGCGCGCTGGCGCTCGTCTACATCCCGGTCGGTAATTACATGGCCCGGGTCTACTCCTCCGACAAGCACCTGCGCGTCGAGAAGTGGATCTACAAGGCCATCGGCGCCAACCCCGACGCCGAGATGACCTGGCCCGCGTACCTGCGCGGCATCCTCGCCTTCTCGACCGTCAGCGTCCTCTTCCTCTACCTGCTCCAGCGGCTCCAGGGCATCCTGCCCGGCTCGATGGGCTTCTCCTCGGTCAACCCGGCGCAGTCGTTCAACACGGCCGTGTCCTTCGTGACCAACACCAACTGGCAGTCGTACTACGGCGAGCAGACCATGGGTCACGTCGTGCAGACGGCCGGGCTCGCCGTGCAGAACTTCGTCTCCGCTGCCGTCGGCATGGCCGTGGCGGTCGCCCTCGTACGCGGCTTCGCGCGCTCGCGCACCGGTGAACTGGGCAATTTCTGGAGCGACTTGGTGCGCGGCACCCTGCGCATCCTGGTGCCGATCGCCGCCGTCGCCGCGGTGATCCTCGTCGCCTGCGGTGCCCTCCAGAACTTCTCCGGCATCCACGAGGTCGGCCAGTTCATGGGTGGTTCGCAGCAGTGGAACGGCGGCGCGGTCGCCTCCACGGAGGCCATCAAGGAGCTGGGCACCAACGGCGGTGGCGTCTTCAACGCCAACTCCGCCCACCCGTTCGAGAACCCGACGCCGTTCACCAACCTCTTCGAGATCTTCCTGATCCTGGTGATCCCGTTCTCGCTGACCCGCACCTTCGGCGTGCTGGTCGGCTCGGTGAAGCAGGGCTACGCCATCCTCGCCACGATGTTCACCATCTGGCTGGGCTTCACCGCGCTGATGATGTGGACCGAGTTCGCCCACCACGGCCCGGCGCTCCAGGCGGCCGGCGGCGCGATGGAGGGCAAGGAGGTCCGCTTCGGGGTCGGCTCCTCGTCGATCTTCGCGGTGTCGACCACGCT
Source organism: Streptomyces sp. NPDC031100 (assembly GCF_055570785.1). Lineage (NCBI taxonomy): Bacteria > Bacillati > Actinomycetota > Actinomycetes > Kitasatosporales > Streptomycetaceae > Streptomyces > Streptomyces sp. NPDC031100. The sequence continues at coordinate 320,397 of NZ_JBVIGN010000009.1, read as the reverse complement.
CACCTCGACCGGTGCGGTGGACTCCTTCCACTCGTCCTTCACCGGCCTCGGCGGCGGCATCACGATGCTCGGCATGATGCTGGGCGAGATCGCGCCCGGCGGTACCGGCTCCGGCCTCTACGGCATGCTGATCATGGCGGTCATCGCGGTGTTCATCGCCGGTCTGATGGTGGGCCGTACGCCCGAGTACCTGGGCAAGAAGATCGGCGCCCGCGAGATGAAGCTGGCCGCCGCGTACATCCTGATCACCCCGGCGCTGGTGCTCGTCTTCTCCGCGGCCTCCATGGCGCTGCCGACCCCGCCGAACTCGATGCTCAACTCGGGTGCGCACGGCTTCTCCGAGGTGCTGTACGCCTTCACGTCGGCGTCGAACAACAACGGCTCGGCCTTCGCCGGCCTGAACGCGAACACCGACTGGTACAACACCATGACCGGACTCGCGATGCTCTTCGGCCGCTTCCTGCCGATGGTGTTCGTGCTGGCGCTGGCCGGCTCGCTCGCCGAGCAGAAGCCCGTCCCGGTGACCGCGGGCACCCTGCGCACCGAGAAGCCGCTGTTCACCGGCCTGCTGGTGGGCGCGATCCTGATCATCACCGGTCTCACGTACTTCCCGGCCCTGGCGCTGGGGCCGCTCGCCGAAGGGCTGGCGTGATGAGCACCGACGTACAGAAGCACGAGGACTCGATGTCCACTCCCACTCTCGCGCCCCATCAGGACGCGCCGACCGGGCACAAGCCCGCCGAGGGCCGTGTCGGTGCGGGCCTGTTCGACCCCAAGGCGCTGGTCAAGTCGCTGCCGGACGCGTTCCACAAGCTCGACCCGCGGGTGATGGTCAAGTCGCCCGTGATGTTCGTGGTGTGGATCGGCTCCGTGCTCACCACGGTGTTCTCCGTCAAGGACCCGGCCGACTGGTTCGGCTGGACGATCAGCGCCTGGCTGTGGCTGACCGTGATCTTCGCCAACCTCGCGGAGGCGGTCGCGGAAGGCCGTGGCAAGGCGCAGGCCGACACTTTGCGCAAGGCCAAGACCGACACGGTCGCGCGGCGGCTGCTGAAGGACGGTACCGAGGAGCAGGTCCCCGGCACGGCCCTGACCATCGGTGACCTGGTGGTCTGCGAGGCCGGCGACATCATCCCGGGTGACGGTGACGTGATCGAGGGCGTCGCATCCGTCGACGAGTCGGCGATCACCGGTGAGTCCGCTCCGGTGATCCGTGAGTCCGGTGGTGACCGCTCGGCCGTGACCGGCGGTACGAAGGTGCTGTCCGACCGGATCGTCATCAAGATCACGACGAAGCCGGGCGAGACCTTCATCGACCGGATGATCAACCTGGTCGAGGGCGCGGCCCGGCAGAAGACGCCGAACGAGATCGCGCTGAACATCCTGCTCGCCTCGCTGACGATCGTCTTCCTGCTCGCGGTGGCCACCCTGCCGCCGTTCGCCGACTACGCGGGCACGCACCTGACGATGGTCGTGCTGGTCGCCCTGCTGGTCTGTCTGATCCCGACCACCATCGGCGCCCTGCTCTCCGCGATCGGCATCGCGGGCATGGACCGTCTGGTGCAGCGCAACGTGCTGGCGATGTCGGGCCGTGCGGTCGAGGCCGCCGGTGACGTCTCCACGCTGCTGCTCGACAAGACCGGCACCATCACCCTCGGCAACCGTCAGGCCGCCGAGTTCGTGCCGGTGCGCGGGACGACGGAGGCCGAGGTCGCCGACGCCGCCCAGCTCTCCTCGCTGGCCGACGAGACGCCCGAGGGCCGCTCCATCGTCGTCCTGGCGAAGGAGAAGTACGGGCTGCGCGAGCGCCACCAGGGCGAGCTGGCGCACGCCGAGTGGATCGCCTTCACCGCCCAGACCCGTATGTCCGGCGTGGACGTCGACGGCCGCAAGGTCCGCAAGGGCGCCACCGCCTCGGTCATCGCCTGGGTGGAGGAGGAGGGCGGCCAGGTCGCCGAGGACGCGGACACGATCGCGAACCGCATCTCCGAGGCCGGCGGCACCCCGCTGCTCGTCGCCGTCAAGGACGACAAGGGCGCCCGCGTCCTGGGTGTCATCTACCTCAAGGACGTCGTCAAGGACGGCATGCGGGAGCGGTTCGAGGAGCTGCGCCGCATGGGCATCAAGACGGTCATGATCACGGGTGACAACCCGCTGACCGCCAAGGCGATCGCCGAGGAGGCGGGCGTCGACGACTTCCTGGCGGAGGCCACTCCCGAGGACAAGATGGCCCTCATCAAGCGGGAGCAGGCCGGCGGCAAGCTGGTCGCGATGACCGGCGACGGCACCAACGACGCCCCGGCCCTCGCCCAGGCGGACGTCGGCGTGGCCATGAACACCGGTACGTCGGCCGCCAAGGAGGCCGGCAACATGGTCGACCTCGACTCCAACCCGACCAAGCTCATCGAAATCGTCGAGATCGGCAAGCAGCTCCTCATCACCCGGGGCGCGTTGACGACGTTCTCCATCGCCAACGACGTCGCGAAGTACTTCGCGATCATCCCGGCGCTGTTCGCGGCGGTCTACCCGGGCCTGGACAAGCTGAACGTCATGCAGCTGTCCTCGCCGAACTCCGCGATCCTGTCGGCCGTCGTCTTCAACGCGCTGATCATCATCGCGCTGGTGCCGCTGTCCCTGAAGGGCGTGCAGTACCGGCCGATGAGCGCGGACAAGATGCTGCGGCGCAACCTCGGGATCTACGGCATCGGCGGCCTGATCGCGCCCTTCATCGGCATCAAGATCATCGACGTGATCATCTCCTTCATCCCCGGGATCGGCTGATCGCCATGAACAACTCCGTAACCAACACCCTCCGGTTGCTGGGGGCGGGCCTTCGGGCGCTGCTCGTGCTGACCCTGGTCACCGGCGTCATCTACCCGCTGGTCGTCACCGGCATCGCCCAGACGGCGTTCCACGACAAGGCGAACGGCTCCGAGATCAAGGCGGACGGCAAGGTCGTCGGCTCGTCCCTGATCGGGCAACAGGGTTACAGCCTCAAGTACTTCCAGCCCCGCCCGGCGAACGGTCTCGGCACGAACAGCCTCAACTCCCAGTACAAGCTGATCCTTTCGGGTGCCACCAACCTGTCCGCGGACAGCAAGGTGCTCCTCAAGCAGGTCGAGGACGCCAAGGCCAAGGTGGTCAAGGACAACTCCGTTCCCGGCTACACCGTGAAGCCGTCCGACGTCCCCGCCGACGCCGTCACCTCTTCCGGCTCCGGTCTGGACCCGGCCGTCTCCCCGGAGTACGCCGAACTCCAGGTCCACCGTGTCGCGGAGAAGAACGGTCTGTCCGTGGCAGCGGTCGAGAAGCTGGTCAAGGACCACACCACCGGCCGCACGCTCGGCTTCATGGGGGAGCCCCGCGTGAACGTCCTGGAACTCAACATCGCGCTCAAGGACCTCGCGGCGAAGAAGTGACCGCCTTACGCGATTCGCACGGGGAGTCGGCACCTCCGGGTGCCGGCTCCCGCAGGCATGACAGGAGAGGCACACCCCCATGACCCGGGTGCTCGTGGTGGAGGACGACCCGCAGCTCGTACGGGCCCTCGTGATCAACCTTCAGGCCCGCCGATACGGCGTCGACGCGGCCCCCGACGGCGCCACCGCGCTGCGGCTGGCGGCGGCCCGCCAGCCGGACGTGGTGCTGCTCGACCTCGGCCTGCCCGACATGGACGGCGTCGACGTCATCAAGGGCCTGCGCGGCTGGACCCGGGTGCCGATCCTGGTCCTGTCCGCCCGGCAGTCCTCCGACGAGAAGGTCTCGGCCCTCGACGCCGGTGCCGACGACTACATCACCAAGCCGTTCAGCATGGACGAACTCCTGGCCCGGCTGCGGGCCGCCGTCCGCCGCACCGAGGACCTGCCGCTCGTGCCGGAGACCACGCTGGTGCAGACGGACGGGTTCACCATCGACCTGCTCGCGAAGAAGGTCGTACGGGACGGCCGCGACGTACGCCTCACCCCGACCGAATGGCACCTGCTGGAGATCCTGGTCACCCACCCCGGCCGCCTGATCACCCAGAAGCAGCTGCTCCACGAGGTCTGGGGCGTCTCCCAGAGCAACAAGACCAACTATCTGCGGGTCTACATGGCCCAGTTGCGACGCAAGCTCGAGACCGACCCCTCGAGCCCCCGTTATCTCATCACCGAGCCCGGCATGGGCTACCGCTTCGAAGGGTGACCCGCACATCTGTTTGAGGTGCGCATGACGGAGACTCTGCTCGTGAAGAACGTTTCGGAAGTGACGCGCCGGCCTCGAGCCGCGGGCGGTGGCTGGGCGGGGGCGTCAGCCCTCTGTGCGCTGCTGCTCGCGGCCGCGGGTCTGAGTGTGTGGTTCGTCCCGGGCGCCGTAGCGGAGGAGCAGGCGTGGCGCAGCGCCGCGCCCTGTACGGCCGGGACGCCTGCCACCCGGCGCGACGACTGCCTGACCACCGTCCCGGCGGTGATCGCGCGCACCGACGCCAATCAGCCCAAGAAGCCCAGCTGGCTGTACTTCACGGACAGCCGGCCGCTGGATCGGCTGGAGGTGTCATCCGAGGCCGCCGAGGACTTCCGGCCCGGCGACCATGTCCGGCTGACCCTCTGGCGCGGCCGGGTGATGAAGGTGGCCGGGGCCGGTCACAGCTGGCACGAGCACGTCACCACGCCTCGCTCCCTGGCGGTCGTAGCGGCCCTGCTGGCCCTGGCCGCGGGCTATCCGGGCGCGAAGGTGCTGCTGTACCTGCGCGGGCGCAGGCTGCCGGACGACGAAGTGCTGCCCTCGGCCCTGCCGTTCGCGGGTGCGCTGGCCGGCACCGCCCTGTGGCTGCTGCCCCTCTGCTACCTCCACCCGACCGACCCGCTCTCCTCGCCCGGGCAGATCATCTGGGCGGCGGCAGGCACCCTGGTCACCCTGGCGCTGCTCACCGCGGCCTGGCGTGCGACCCGCATCCGCAGGCCCGAGGACGCCGGGGCGGCCGAACAGGCGGAGCAGGGCGAGGTGTTCCTGTCCGCCCGCTTCCTGGAGTCCACCGACTTCAACCCGAACGGCTTCGGCACGCACATCGTCCTCGGGGACGGCGCCCCCGCGGTGACGCCCGGCCCGGGCCGCTTCGCGGCGAAACCCATCCCGGTCGAGCGGCTCACCGTCCGGACCGTACGACGCGCCCGGGGCAGCGACGGCGACACCGTCCCCAGAAGCTGGCACATCGCCGAACTCGACGACGCCGGCACCCCGATCCGCCTGGCCGCGGCACCGGCCGACCTGACGCGCATCCTGCGCGAGCTGCGTTCGGCCGGAACATGATCTACCAAGATCGCATTCTTGCGTCAAGGCACGACTTTCAGTGACGTGACGGGGTCCTCTCCGCCGCATGTCCTTGAGGGGTAAGGACGGCAAGTTCCCTCAAGGGAATGGAGGAGATCGTGATTACTTGGCGAAGAGGACTCGTAGCGGCAGCCATCTCAACGGCTGTGTCCGCAGGTGCCCTGCTGGGAGCGGGGAGCGCCTTCGCGGCACCGGCGCCGCAGAAGGCTCCGGTGGTGAAGAAGGCGTCGGCGCCGGAACAGAGGCCGGACACAAACAAGAAGAAAAAGAAGAAGACTACATTGAGCGTGGGTGAAGGTAAAAAGTCGAATTGCAAGGACGGCGCCTTCTGCTCGCCAAATGATAACGGCGGCGTCGATTGCCAGTCCGTAATTCAGTGCGATGACGGCACGTGGTACCCATCGGACCCGGGGAAGCAGGGCGGTCCTCCCAGAAAGGCACGCTTGCCCGAGGCGGACGATGATTCTTCTGAGGCACTCGGCCCCGGGAAGATAGGCATGCCCGGCCAGGTCGGTGGTCCGTCTGCGCCTGATGTGCAGCTCGACCGGAGCGATGCTCAGGCCGTGCGCGATCTGCGGACCGGCCCGGGATGACGGCCAGTCTTTACGCCCGGCTCAGCAGGCCGCAGGGAGACGACTGCCGGACCGGCAGCCCCGGCAGCGGCCGGGTTCCGGCGCGCGGAATGCCCGGTCGCCGTCGTCGCAGTTCTGGAGAGCCCCGGTTCTTTGGGAGTTCAGTGGCCCGCCGGACCCTCGCGGACAAGGATCCGGCGGATCCGGAAGACCTACAGCCGGCCTATGAACGCCGCCCAGGAACCGGCCTCGAAGGTCAGCGCGGGGCCGTGCGGGACCTTGCTGTCACGGACGGGGACGATGCCGGGGAACCCGTCGGCCACCTCCACGCAGTTGCCGCCCTCCTGATTGCTGTAGCTGCTCTTGCGCCACGCGGCGCCGTGCAGATCGGGACGGGACATTCGCTCCACGGTGGTTGCCCTCCATCACGGATCGGATCATGTCGAGCGACATGAGCGGGGGCAGGGCTGCCGCCCGTAACCGATCGTAGGTCAGGGAAAACGTTCTGACCTCGGCTGGATCCTCGATGAGTTGGCCGTAGTGCGCGCCTTCTGTGTAGGCGACTTCCGAGGCGTCAGGCAGAGCGAGAATGGTCAGCGAGCCACCCATCGCATCGTGCTCGCCTTGGTCGAATGGCAGCACCTGCACGGTGACGTGAGGTTCCGCTGCGGCCTCGAGCAGGCGCTCCAACTGCTCACGCATCACAGCATGGCCGCCGATCGGACGCCTCAGTACCGCTTCGTCGAGGACGACCCACAGGGCCGGTCGATCGGCTGAGCCGAGCCGCTCCTGGCGGCCCATGCGTGCAGTGAGCCTCTCCTCCAACTGCGCGTCATTGCTGAGAGTGAGGCCGACACTCAGGACGGCCCGCGCGTACGCCTCGGTCTGAAGGAGACCGGGCACCACATGCGCTGCGTACTCTGCGATGGACACCGCTCTCTCCGAGTGCGCCATGAACGCCCGCGACCAGTCCGGGAACGCCTCCCGATACACATACGGCCAAAGCTCGACCAACAAGTTGTCCGCGCCCAGCGCAGCGTCCAGCGCACGCGCCAGCGCCAGCGTCGGTTTCGCCCCTGAGGCCCGCTCGATCTGCGTGATCCGGGTGCTCACCACGTGTGTCATCCGGCCGAGTTCGGCCTGGGTCAGTCCGGCCGCTGTACGGAGTCTGCGCACCCGTGAACCGAACAGCGCCGCCATCGACGTACCGGGGTCAATTTCGTTGGCCAAGGCGTTACTTCCGTTCCTTACGAACCGAAAGGTAAGGCTGCGTCACCTTCCGAGCGTAGGGCTGTCCGACGACTCTTGAGCACGGAACGTGACGACTCGTGCACTCGACAGGCAAGGACGGACACGCTGTGCTGACAGGAACGACGACCGCAGGCGAACACCCGCCGCTCACCGCGCAGTTCGCCCCCTCGCCCCGCAGCGCACGGCTCGCCCGACGCCTCGCCCTGCGGTGGATGGAGGAGGGGGGATACCCGGCAGCCTCGGAGGTGTCGTGCGCCGTCGCCCTCGTCGTCGCCGAGCTCGCCGCGAACGCCGTGCAGCACGGCCGCGTACCGGGGCGCGACTTCGGGCTTCGGCTCGGCCTCGACAAGGCGGCGGGCCTGGTCCGGATCGAGGTCGCCGACGCCGCCGCAACGAAACGGCCGCCTGCTGCCGCCCCCTCGTCGTACCCGGGGGGCGAGTCGGGCCGTGGCCTGCTCCTGGTGGACGTCCTGGCCGTGCGCTGGGGCTCGGCGCCTCGTCATCCCGTGGGCAAGACGGTCTGGGCAGAGGTGTCCACCGACGCATCGACTTCGGCTCTGTGACGGCCTCGGGCATGAGGTACGAACCCCTGGCAAGCGACAAGGGGCCTCTGGTGAAGCCATTCCTCCATCGGGCGATCGATAGCACGTCTGTCTGGTGAACTCAGGCCTCCATTTGGCTCATTCGTTCGAGTTGAACCCCTCGAACGAGGTACGCGCAGTCAACTCTGCGATGCGTGATCAAGAACTTCAGGCGAGCCGCGATCGCGGCCGCCCTCCTCGTCGTGCCCTTCATGGCACCCACCCCGGCCCACGCACAGCACCGCGCTGTCGACACGCACACCCTCCCGCTGAGGACCGCGGTCCGGGTCCTCCCCCTGGCCGCAGAGGTACGGGACGGCTACCAGCGCACGAGCTTCAAGCACTGGAACGCGGGCAAGAACCCCACCGACGGCTGCAACACCCGAGCCGAAGTGCTCCTCGCCGAAGCGGTCGACAAGCCGACGGTGCTTGCGGGCTGCAAGCTGTCCGGCGGGCGCTGGTGGTCGTACTACGACGCCAAGTGGATCACCACCGCCTCCGGCCTGGACGTCGACCACATGGTGCCGCTCGCCGAAGCCTGGGACTCCGGGGCGTCGCAGTGGACCGCGGCGCGCCGCGAGGCCTACGCCAACGACCTCGACGCCGCGACCTCCCTCGTCGCCGTCTCCGCCGCCTCGAACCGCAGCAAGGCCGACCAGGACCCGGCCGAGTGGCTGCCGCCGTCCGTCGACGTCCTGTGCCGCTACGTCTCGGAGTGGACCGCAACCAAGCTCCGCTGGGGGCTCACCGTCGACGCCGTCGAACAGGAGGCGCTCAACCAGCTCGCGGACGCATGCCCCACCACCACCGTGACCTACCAGCCCGCTCCGTAACCCCGTAGCCCTCCGGCCCCGTCCTGCCGACGGACGGGGCCACGGGCGGTCGTCGCGATCGCCCGCCCCAAGGGCAACCTGCTCACCGAGGCGGTCCGACCTGGTCCCCGACTTCATCCCGGTCCTGGGCTACGCCGACGACGCCATCGCCGTGGCACTGGTGCTGCGGACGGTGGTCCGCCAGGCGGGCACCGAGGCCCTCGCCCGGCACTGGCCCGGCACCCCCGACGGACTCGGCGTCGTACGCCGACTGGCAGAGCTGCCCGCCGTCACGCTGGAGGAGTAGGCCGAAGCAGTCCCCGCCGAAGGCCGACTGTGTTCCCCGCGATGACATCCTGACCTCTTGTCGTGTTCATACCCTGCTCTTACCGTCGCTGCCGCCCGGCTCGTACGGGCGCGCTCGCGGCCGGCACGCAAGGGGGGTCGGGTCGCGGCGCCCAGCCTCCTAGGAGCATCCGCATGCGCAGATCCGTCAGAATCCTGACGGTCGTCGCCACGACCGGCGCGCTCGCCGCCGGTACCGCCGTGGCGGCCAACTCGACGCCTCAGCAGGGGAGTCACCGCACCGAGATACGCAACGTCATCTACCTGCTCGGCGACGGCATGGGCCGCACCCACGTGACCGCCGCCCGGGAGCGCTACTACGGCGCGAGCGGCAAGCTGAACATGGAGCGGCTGCCGAACTACGGCGCCGTCGCCACGTACGCCGTCGAGAAGGGCAGCGCCACGCCGGCGCTGGTCACCGACTCCGCCAGCTCGGCCACCGCCTGGTCCTCGGGCGTGAAGACGTACAACGCCGCCCTCGGTGTCGACGCCTACGAGAAGAAGGTCGCGACGCTGATGGAGCAGGCCCACAGGGCGGGCTTCGCCACCGGCAACGTCTCCACCGCCGAGGTCACCGACGCGACCCCGGCCGCCCAGTTCAGCCACGCGCTGCTGCGCGGCTGCCAGGGCCCGGTCTACTCGGACGCCTCCTGCCTGCCCAAGAAGGCCGACGGGACCTTCGAGGACAAGCCCGCCGACCAGACGCTGATCACGCCGATCGCCGAGCAGATCGCCCGCAACGGCACCGCCGACGTGATCCTCGGCGGCGGCCTGGCCCGCTTCGAGCCGGACGACCAGAAGGCGCTGCAGGCGCAGGGCTACCAGGTGCTCGGCAGCTTCGGCGACCCGGCGCTGCCCGCGCAGACCGCCGCCAGCCAGAAGGTCGCCACCAAGGCGGACCTGGAGAGCGTCAAGCGCGGCAAGGTCGTCGGCCTGTTCAACCGCGGCAACCTGACCGTCGAGCAGGCCAAGGCCCAGCTGCCCGCGGACGCCCCGCAGAAGCAGGAGCCGAACCTGGCGGAGATGACCAAGAAGTCGCTCTCCCTGCTGGGCGGACGCTCCAAGAAGGGCTTCCTGCTCCAGGTCGAGGGCGCCTCGATCGACAAGCGCTCGCACGCCAACGACGCCGCGCAGACCCTCGCCGAGGTCAAGGCGTTCGACGACGCCGTGAAGGCCGCGGTCGACTTCGCCAAGAAGGACGGCCACACCCTGGTGGTCGTGACGGCGGACCACGAGTGCGCCGGCTTCAACATCATCGAGAAGGGCACCTTCACCAACGCCGAGGCGGCCGCTCCGCCGGCCAACACCGACGCGGGCAACCCGGCCAACAACTCCACGCCGTCGCGCTCGTCCTCGGCCAACGTCAAGGACCCCGCCCGCTCCTCGGGCATCGTCAACGGCGCCGGCGCGGGTGACGCGAAGAACTTCGGCCCCGCCACGTTCCGCACGCCCGACGACCCGGCGGACGTCAAGGACGGCACCCCCGAGGCCAGCCTGTGGCTGTCCTACCTCTCCGGCAACCACACCGGCGCCGACGTGCCGATCTACGCGTACGGCCCGGGCGGCAAGCGGTTCGCCACCAGCCAGAACAACACCGAGCTGTACGGCAAGATGTACCGCTCCCTGTTCGGCACGGCTCCGCGCACCAGCTGACCCACCCGCGGGGCCGGGTGCGCGTTCCGCGCCCCGGCCCCGCGACCGCACCGACCGCACCGACCGTTCCAGACGCCCCGGGAGTACGCCCGATGAGCCCGCTCACCCGCACCACGGCCGCCGCGCTCGGCCTTCTCGTCCCCGCCCTGGTGGCGCTCACCGGCTGCAGCGGCGACCCGGCGGCCGACCACCCGGGCGCCCCGAAGCCGCGCGCCTCCGCCGCCGGGGCCGCCCTGCCCGCCCCGCGCTCCGCGCCGGCCCCGGCGCCCACGCTCTCCCCGGCCCCGCACCAGGGCGAAGTCCGCATCGAGGCCGGACCGTTCACCGACCGGGTGCGCCTGACGGGCCTGAAGCTCACGGACAAGCCCGCGGTCACCGGGCACCTGGCCATCACCTCCGACGTCAGCGACGTCCTCGCGCTGGAAGTCCGCGCCGCCTACTACGACTCCCACGGCCGCCTGCTGGGCACCGGCAGCTTCCAGTACCAGGAGGAAGGCGAGGACGCGCACGGCAGCGACCACCACGACGGCCCGCGTGCCGCCGGTGACGGCATCGACTTCACCGCCCCCGCGGGGCACCTCACCGGCACTCCGGCCGCCGCGGTCGTCTCCCTTCCCGTGCTGGTCAACGAGTAGCCCACAACCGGCCCGGGCCGTACGGGCGCTCGGTCAGCCGATCGACCGCTTCACGAGCTCGGCGATGCGCTCCTCCACCTCGGGGGTCACCTCGGCCAGGGCGAAGCCGGCCGGCCACATCGCGCCGTCGTCCAGCTTCGCCTCGTCGCTGAAACCGAGCGTCGCGTAGCGCGCCTTGAACTTCTCCGCGCTCTGGAAGAAACAGACGATCTTGCCGTCCAGCGCGTAGGCGGGCATGCCGTACCACAGCTTGGGGGCGAGGTCCGGGGCCGCGGCCTTGATGACGGCGTGGACACGTTCGGCCATGACCCGGTCCGAGTCCTTCATTTCGGCGATCTTCGCGACCACGTCCTGCTCCGCCTGCGCCGCCTTGTCCGCACGCGAGCTGCGGCGCGCCGCCGCCTTCACCTCTTTGGCGTGATCCTTCATCGCGGCCCGTTCCTCGGCCGTGAATCCCTCGTACGAGCTGCTCCCGGTACCGCTCATGGCAGATGTCTCCCTTGCGGATCTCAACAGTGGGGGATGTCGTGACCGGACCATATCCCAGAGCACCGACACCGGGGCCGTGTTCATCAACTGCGGCCTGAACGTGGCGCCTTCGGCCTGAACAGGCTGGTCAGATCACTAGCGTTACTCGAGCCGATCGCGATCTTCCCGCGTCATCCTGCAGCGTGTCGAGACGTGTGGAGCGGATATGGATAATGCAGTAGAAAGGGCGATCGAGTTCATTCGGGAGCGTTACGGCGAACCGCTGACTCTCACGGAGATCGCTGACAGCGCTCTGCTCAGCCGTTTCTATTTCACACGGCTGTTCAAAGAGGAGACCGGGCTCACGCCGGGCAGATTCCTGGCCGCGGTCCGTATTTATCAGGCCAAGCGGCTGATCGAGACCACCTCGATGAGCATCACCGATATCTCCTATGCGGTCGGATACAACAGCCTGGGTTCGTTCACGAACTCCTTCACGGCCAGCGTCGGCGTGTCGCCCGGCCGGTTCCGCCAGCTGTCGCGGGACGGGGGGCCCGCTCTGCCGGAGCCGATGCCGGATCCCGGCTCGCAGTCCGGGTTCGGCATGGTCGCCGGGACGGTCAGCCTGCCGGAGGGCCACGGGAACGCGCGGGTGTTCCTGGGCGCCTTCCACACGCGCGTCGTCCAGCATCCGTCCGTCGCCGCGATCCTCATCGATGTGCCGAGCGGGCGTCCCTCCTGCTATTCCCTGAAGGACGTGCCCGAAGGAAGCTGGCATCTGCTCGCGGTGGCCGTGGCCGACGGCATCGGGCCCGATCCGCAGGCCCGGCGGACCCCGCTGGTCGGGGGCCACGGTGCGGCGACCGTGGCCGTGACCGCCGACAGCGTCACCAGCGCGGCGGTGCGGCTGCGCCCGGGCCGGCTCTCCGATCCGCCCGTCCTGCTCGCGCTGCCCGAACTCGAACCCCCGGCGGTCGTCAGGTCACACCCCGGGTGCGCCTCCGTCAGCCCGGGGCCCGAACCCGTCGGACGGCCCCGGGCCGCGGCCCACCTGCGGGTGGCGTCCGCGGCACCGGCGCCGTCACGGTCGTGAGGACAGGGGATCACAGCACCATGTCCTGCTTGGCCTTGAGACGCTCGGCCAGCAGGCCCCACTCCCTGGCGATGCGCTCGGCGATGGGGGCGATGACGCCGAGCCAGTGCGGCGGGACCGCGTCGACGAGCTCGCGCCATTCGTCGTCGGGGTCGGTGGCGTGCTGCTGCATCCAGCGGAGGAACTCCCTGCCGCCCGCCGTGTAGCGGATGGCGGGGTCGCCGGCCATCTTGGCCGCCACCGTCGCCCACGAGGGCGGCACGTCGGTGTGGTTCCTGCGGTGCGGCGTGGCGTCGATGCTCGGGGCCACCCGCAGCGGCACCCGTGCGGTGCCGCCGGGAACCACGGCGACGGGCCGTGTCACCTCCTCGCCCTGCCGGACGGCCCGCACGGGCTGCACGGCCTGCACGGGCCAGACGGGCTGCACCGGCTGCGCGGGCTGCACCGACTCCGGCTGCGCGGTGCGACGGCGCCCGTCCCGCTCGGGGCTCTCACCGCGCCGCAGCCGCGCGCTCACGTCGTGCACCGTGCCCAGCGACACGTCGGTCTCCTTGGCGACCTGACGGAGCGGGGCGTTCGGGTGGGCGACGATGTACTCGGCGGCGCGACGCCTGCCCTCGGCCGCGTCCACCGGGCGCCGCCTGCCGTCCCGGCCGATGCGCTTGCCGTCGAGCGGCGCGGTGTCGGCCGAGCGGGCCCGCAGCGACGCGATGGTCTTCGCGCTCAGCCCGGTGATGCCGGCGATGGCGCGGTCGGACCAGTCGGGATGGGAGCGCAGGACACGCTGGGCTCCACAGACGCGGTCGGACTTCGACAGCGGCAGTCCGTGCGTGCCGTTCGCCTTCATGGCGATGACGAGCGCCTCGGAGTCCGAGCAGTCGAGGAATCGCGCCTTGATGGTGTGGTCGCCCCGGAGCCTGGCGGCCTCCAGCCGGTGCAGCCCGTCGATGATGCGGTAGCCGTCCATCTGGACCAGAATGGGCGGCAGTTCCGCCGTACCCGCCGCCTCGACGAGAAGCTGGATGTGTGCGGCGTCCGTGCCGCCCTGACGCAGGGCCACTCCAGGGGACAGCGAGGTGACGGGGACATCGCGGGCCGGCAGTTGCTCGAAATTCTTCGGGTCGAATTCACTGCGGGCCGATGATTCAGCGCTCTCCGTCCTGACGGAGCTGAATGCACTCGTTATCAAGACGGCTTGCCCGTTGCTTTGAGCCATTCCGTTCACTCCCTCTTCGTTGCCGCTCACGTCGAGGGTCGCAACAGGGTCTTTAGCTGCAGTCGAGGCAAGGTGGACGCTCCCTGGAAACACGCAGGCCGCGGGTGCCCGCCGGACCGGCGAACACCCGCGGCCTGCGTGCGGGTCAGGCGTCCCTGCGGCGCAGCAGCACCGCTGCGACGGCCAGCAGGGCGGCCGTCCACAGCGCGAGCACCCCGAGGCCCTGCCAGGGCCCGAGCACGTCGGCCGCGCGGGAGTGCTGCTGGGTGATCAGGAACCCGGCCTCCGTGGGGACATAGCCGTGGATGTGCTTGCCCACACTGCCGGACAGCATCCTGGTCATCGGCGCGATCACCAGGACGAAGCCGATGACGACGGTGATGCTCGCCGCGGTGTGCCGGATGATCGCACCGACGGCGAGCGCGAACAGGCCGAGCAGCGACAGGTAGAGACCGCAGCCGACAACGGCCCGCAGGACGCCCGGGTCGCCGATCGCCACCGGGGCCTTGTCGTGCAGGATCGGCGCGCCGACGAGGAAGGACGCGAACGCGGTCAGCTCGCCGGCGACCAGGACCAGCAGTCCGAAGACCGCGCTCTTGGCCGCCAGCACCGGCACCCGCTTGGGCACCGCGAGCAGGCTGGCCCGGATCATGCCGGTGGAGTACTCGGAGGCGATGACCATCGCGCCCAGCACGCACACCGCGAGCTGGCTGAGCAGGATGCCGCTGCCCAGGATGGTTCCGGTCGGGTCGAGCCTCATCTCGGCCTGCTGGGACGGGCTGCTCTTGTCCCAGTTCGCGACACCCATCTTCATGAACACCGCGGTGGCGATGAGGGTGAGCACGAACAGGATGACGAGCGACCAGAGCGTGGAGCGGACGGAGCGGATCTTGGTCCACTCCGAGAGCATCAGCCGCCCGAAGCTCGGCCCGCGCGCGTCGTCGACGGGCGCGGACGCGTGGACGGATGCGGTCACGGTGGTCACTTCACTCCTCCGGCGGTGGGCACCTCGGCGTCGTACTCGACGGCGTCCTTGGTCAGTTCCATGAAGGCTTCCTCCAGCGATCCGCGCCGGGTCGCCAGCTCGTGCAGCACCAGGCCGCCGGCGGAGGCGAGTTCGGCGATGCGAGCGGCCTCCACGCCGATGACGTCCAGGTCGCCGTCGTCGGCGTCGGTGACGGTGGCGCCCTCGGCCTTCAGCAGCTCGGCGAGCCGCTCCCGGTCGGGGGTCTTCACCAGGACGCTCTGTTCGGTGCTGCGCTCGATGAACTCCTCGGTGGAGCAGTCGGCGACCAGCCGGCCCCGGCCGATGACGATGAGGTGGTCGGCGGTGACGGCCATCTCGTTCATCAGATGGCTCGAGACGAAGACGGCGCGACCCTCCGCCGCCAGCGACTTCATCAGGTTCCGGATCCAGACGATGCCCTCGGGGTCCAGGCCGTTGAGCGGTTCGTCCAGGATCAGCGTCGCGGGGTCGCCCAGCAGTGCGGCGGCGATGCCGAGTCGCTGCCCCATGCCGAGCGAGAATCCGCCCGCCCGCTTGCGGGCCACCGAGGCCAGGCCGACCTGGTCGACGACCTCCTCGACCCGGCGCCTGCCGATGCCCTGGGTCTGGGCGAGGCAGAGCAGATGGTCGTATGCGCTGCGGCCGGTGTGCACGGCACGCGCCTCCAGCAGTGCGCCGACCACCCGCAGGGGACGCGGGAGGTCGCGGTAGGGCACGCCGTTGATGGTGGCTTCGCCGCTGTCGGGCCGGTCGAGCCCGAGCAGCAGCCTCATGGTGGTCGACTTTCCGGCGCCGTTGGGGCCAAGGAAGCCGGTGACCCGGCCGGACTCGACCGTGAAGGACAGGTCGTTCACGGCCGTTTTGTCACCGTAGCGTTTGGTGAGGTTCTTGGCCTCGATCATGGTCACCTCGGGTGAATGGGCTGCAAGAGATTTACGGAGGAATGAAATGCTCCGCGCCCACCTGTGGTACCAGGGGCGGGAATCCGTTCAGTAGACGTGGGCCGCCCGGGTCTGAACGATGGCCCCGGCTTCCCCTCCGTAGTTATTTTTGGACGGCGCCCGCTGTTCGCGGAAGCGGTTGTTTCATCTGCGCATTCTCCTCAGTTGAACCCGGAAACCCACGAGGGTGGTCATGAATTCAGTCGTGAAGGATCCGGCGGGCACCGGGCGGCCGGTGGTCGGGATCTGCGCACGGACCGCGCCGGTCACGCTCCAGGGCAGCGACATGGTCGTCAGCCTCGCCCTGCAGGCGCACGTCGCGTTCCTGGCCGAGGCGGGCTGCACACCGCTGCTGCTGCCGCTGCTGCCCGGCGTGGAGAGCCTGGCCGGCCGGCTCGACGGCCTGCTGATCCCGGGCGGCCCCGACCTGGATCCGGCGCTCTACGGTGCGCAGGCGCACCCCGTGACCCGGGCCGTGAGCCCGGACGCCGACCGCGTCGAACTGGCCCTGGTCCGAGCGGCACTCGACGCCGAGGTGCCCGTCCTGGCCATCTGCCGCGGCATGCAGCTGCTCAACGTGCTGCACGGAGGAACCCTCCACCAGCACCTGCCGGACGTCACGGGCCACGACGGCCACCGGCCGCGCACGCCGTCCTTCACGCTCGGCCACCGCCGGTTGAAGCTGGAGCCCGGCAGCCGGATCGCCGCCGTCCTCGACGAGGAGGAGCCGGAGACCGCCTGCCATCACCACCAGGCCGTGGCCCGGCTCGGCGCCGGTCTCACCGCCACCGGCTGGGCCGAGGACGGCACCGTCGAGGCCGTCGAAGTCACGGATCACCCCTTTGCGGTCGGCGTGCAATGGGAAGCCGGACACACAGCCGACAAACGACTTCATCACGCACTTGCGCAAGCCGCCGGACGCCCGAAAATGAACTAGCCGCCGAAATTCGCAATGCTTGTGGAAAAGACGGCCCTGCGGGCAAGCTGTTATCAGATCCCAATCCGAAGGAGAATTACCGATGTCGCCGCGGATGCCTAACCCGTCGCTGGTCGTTCCCGATGTTCTGCCGCCCATGCGCGAGCTGGTCAAGGCCGTCAACAATGTCGGCGTGCCGTTGCAGACGCTGGTGCTCATTCACCTGCGGGTGAGCCAGATCAACGGCCGCCCGGTCCAGATCCCCGTGAAGAAGAAGGAGTTCGAGGAGGCGGGGGAGGAGGACTACCGTCTGCCCCTGGTGGCGACCTGGCGGGAGCAGACCTGCTTCACCGACGCCGAGCGCGCGGTGCTGGATCTGGCCGAGGGCGCCACCCGGATCAACGACCGGGAGGACCCGGTGCCGGACGAGGTCTGGGACGAGGCGGCCAGGCACTTCAACCAGGTGCAGCTCGGCGCCATTGTGCTGCACATCGGTCTGGTCAACCTCTGGAACCGGGTCAATGTCGTCACCAAGCAGGAGCCGGTGGACTGGCGCGTGAACCCCAAGAAGTGGACGCCCATGACCACCCGGCTCGCCGCATCCCGGTAACGCCTTACGTATTCAGGCCCTGTTCGGTGGAGTCTCCACCGAACAGGGCCTTTTGGGGTTCGCGGACTCAGCCGGACAGGTGGGAGCGCGCGGCCGCCCCGGTGTTGAGGACGGCGAGCAGGCTCCGGGCCTGGACGTTGACGTAACGGCTGTGCCCGGCGAGCCAGTTCAGCTGGCCCGGCGTGACCCAGTGGAATCCCGGCGGCGCCTGGGCGGGCGTCGTGGCCTCGTCGGTCTCGACGATCAGGTAGCGGCTCTCGGCGTCGAGGAACCGGCCGCCCTCCTCGGAGTGGACCGCCGAGTAGCGCACGCGGTCGGAGGACGCGCCGAGAAACAGGTCGAGGAAGGGCGGTCGCTGCTCCTCCGGCAGCTGGGCGTAGTTCTCCGGGACGTACTGCACCGTCGGCGCGAGCTCGGCCGTGTCGAGGAAGCCGCCCTCGACCCGCGCGTGCGCGAGGACGTGCGGGACGCCGTCGAACTCGCGGTAGGCGAAGCCCACGATCCCGGTACCGACCGGTTCGATGATCGGCTGGGTCCAGCCGGCGACCTCGCGGCCCGCGCCCTCGACGGCGACCGCCACGACCCGGAAGAACCGGTCGTCGGCACGGCGGACGGACGTCTCGTCGCGCTGCCACCCGCCGACCTCCCGCAGGGGCATCCGGCGGGTGCGGACGTCGTACCGGGCCCGTTCCCCGGTGAACCAGGCCAGCAGGGCGGGGTCGGAGGAGAGCGCCCCGGGTTCGGGCGGAGCCGTCGGAGCGCTCGCCAGGACGGTGCGTGCGTCCATGTTGATCACGTTGTCCTGGTGGAGCAGCGCCAGGAGCTGACCCAGGGTGAGCCAGCGGAACGCGTCGTCGGCGGGCACGTCGCCGTCCGCCTCGACGATCATGTTGCGGTTGCGCTTCCGGTAGAACCAGGCGCCGTGCTCGGACTGCAGCACGTCCGTGAGCACCCGGCGCGGGGCCGGGTCGAGGAAGTGCTCCAGGTGTTTGACCGCCGAACCGCCGTGGGCCTTCGTGTAGTTGCTGCGGGTGGCCTGCACGGTGGGGGAGAGCTGCACCAGGTTGGGGTTGCCGGGCTCCATCTTCGCCTGCATGAGGAAGTGGAGGACCCCGTCGAACTCCTTGGCCAGGATGCCGAGGATGCCGATCTCCGGCTGCACGATGATCGGCTGCTGCCACTCGACCTCGGGCCGCACGACGTGCAGCCCCTCGATGGTGAAGAACCGTCCGCTGCTGTGCTGCAGGTTTCCGGTCTCCGCCGCGAACGACCAGTGGTCGAGCTCGGCGAACGGGATCCGCCGGACCGCCGTCCCGCAGGACTGCCGGTGCCCCTCCAGCCAGCCCGCCACGTCGGCCGTCGCGATGTCGACACCTTCCGCGGCCGCGGCGGACCGGGCCAGCCTTTCGGAGATCCCGGCCCGGGAGCGCGGAACCAGAACCGGTGCGGTCACGGCCGACCACCGCTCTCCTTGACCGGCTTCCACCACTGCGGATTGTCCTGGTACCAGGCGACGGTCTGCGCCAGGCCCTGGTCGAACGGGGTGAGCGGCCGATGGCCCAGCTCCCGCTCTATCCGGCTCTGGTCCAGGGCGTAGCGCCGGTCGTGTCCCTTGCGGTCGGTGACGTGCCGGATCAGGTCCGGTCCGGCCCCGCACAGCTCGGCGAGCCGGTGGGCCAGCGCCAGGTTCGGTACGGCCGTGCCGGCGCCGATGTTGTAGACCTCGCCGGCCCTGCCCTCGGTGAGCACCCGGTGCACGGCCCGGCAGTGGTCGTCCACGTGCAGCCATTCGCGGATGTTCTGCCCGTCCCCGTAGACCGGGACGGGGCGTCCTTCGAGCAGGTTGGTGACGGCGAGCGGGATGAACTTCTCGGGGTGCTGGTAGGGGCCGTAGTTGTTGGAGCAGCGGGTGACGGAGACGTTCAGCCGGTGGGTGCGGAAGTAGGCCAGGGCGATCAGGTCGGAGGCGGCCTTGGACGCGGCGTAGGGCGAGTTGGGCAGGAGCGGGGACTCCTCGGTCCAGACCCCCTCCTCGATGGACCCGTACACCTCGTCCGTCGAGATGTGCACCATCCGCTCGACGCCGGCCGCGAGGCAGGCCTCCAGCAGCGCCTGCGTGCCCTCCACATTGGTCCGGACGAACGCGGCGCCGCTCTCGATCGAACGGTCCACATGGCTCTCGGCGGCGAAGTGCACCACCGCGTCCTGGCCGTCCAGGACCGTGCGCAGCAGGTCCCGGTCGAGGATGTCCCCCCGCACGAAGGTGAGCCGCGGGTGGGCGGCGGGGAGGTTGTCCCGGTTTCCCGCGTAGGTCAGCAGGTCCAGGACCGTGACCTCGGCGTCCTCGAAGCCCGGATATCCCCCGTCGAGCATGGTGCGTACATAATGCGAGCCGATGAATCCGGCTCCGCCGGTGACGAGGATTCTCATGAGATCACATCGCAGTCGGAATTCCACGGAAGCATCTGTCTTTTCCCTTTTCGATGAGGGGATGGATACCGTGGAATTCACGCTAGAGAATCACCCGATTTCCGGGCATCTTTCAGATTGCCGGCTCAAGCGGAAATGTAGGCCGCGAGGTGCTCGCCGGTGCGGGTGGAGCGGGCGGCGACGAGGTCGGCGGGTGTGCCCTCGAAGACGATGCGGCCGCCGTCCTGGCCGGCACCGGGGCCGACGTCGATGATCCAGTCGGCGTGGGCCATCACGGCCTGGTGGTGCTCGATGACGATCACCGACTTGCCCGCGTCGACCAGCCGGTCGAGCAGTCCGAGCAGGTTCTCGACATCGGCGAGGTGGAGACCGCTGGTGGGTTCGTCCAGGACGTAGATGCCGCCCTGGTCCGCCATGCGGGTGGCGAGTTTGAGGCGCTGGCGTTCACCGCCCGAGAGCGTGGTGAGGGGCCGGCCGATGTCCAGATAGCCGAGTCCCACGTCGGAGAGGCGTTCGAGGATCCGGTGGGCCGCGGGGACATGCGCCTTGGCGGTGCCGAAGAACTCCTTGGCCTCGTCGACCGGCAGGGCGAGGACCTCGCTGATGTCGCGGCCGCCCAGCCGGTGGTCCAGGACCGACGCCTCGAAACGCCTGCCCTCGCAGTCCTCGCAGGTGGTGGCGGTGCCCGCCATCACGCCGAGATCGGTGTAGACGACGCCGGCGCCGTTGCAGGTGGGGCAGGCGCCCTGGGAGTTGGCGCTGAACAGCGCCGGCTTCACGCCGTTGGCCTTCGCGAAAGCCTTGCGGACCGGGTCGAGCAGGCCGGTGTACGTCGCCGGGTTGCTGCGGCGCGACCCCTTGATCGGCGACTGGTCGACGGCCACCACGCCGTCCCGGCCCACCACCGACCCGTGGACCAGCGAACTCTTGCCGGAGCCCGCCACCCCGGTGACGACGCACAGCACGCCGAGGGGGATGTCGACGTCGACGTCGCGCAGGTTGTGGGTCGCGGCGCCGCGGATCTCCAGGCGGCCCGCGGGCTTGCGTACCGTCTTCTTGAGGGTGGCCCGGTCGTCGAGGTGGCGGCCGGTGAGCGTGCCGCTGCCGCGCAGCCCTTCGAGGGTGCCCTCGAACATCACCTGGCCGCCGCCGGCGCCCGCGCGCGGGCCGAGGTCGACGATGTGGTCGGCGATCGCGATCGCCTCCGGCTTGTGCTCCACGACGAGGACCGTGTTGCCCTTGTCGCGCAGCTGCAGCAGCAGGTCGTTCATCCGGCTGATGTCATGGGGGTGCAGGCCGGTGGTGGGCTCGTCGAAGACATAGGTGGTGTCGGTGAGCGGGGAGCCGAGGTGGCGGATCATCTTGATGCGCTGTCCCTCACCGCCCGACAGGGTGCCCGACGGCCGGTCGAGCGAGAGGTAGCCGAGGCCGATCTCCACGAACGAGTCCAGGGTGTGCAGCAGCTTGGTCAGCAGCGGCGCCACCGACGGCTCGTCCAGACCCCGCACCCACGCGGCCAGGTCCCTGATCTCCATCGCGCAGGCGTCGGCGATGCTGATCCCGCCGATCTTCGACGACCTGGCCTCCGCGGCGAGCCGGGTGCCGGCGCACTCGGGACAGGAGGCGAAGGTCACCGCCCGCTCCACGAACGCCCGGATGTGCGGCTGCAGGGAGTCCAGGTCCTTGGAGAGCATCGACTTCTGTAGCTTCGGGATCACGCCCTCGTAGGTCAGGTTGACGCCGTCGACCTTCACCTTGGTCGGCTTGCCGTGCAGGAAGTCCCGCATCTCCTTCGCGGTGAAGTCGCGGATCGGCTTCTTCGCATCGAGGATGCCCGACTCGGCGTAGACCCGGGTGGTCCAGAAGCTGTCCCGCGTCCAGCCGGGGATCGTGAACGCGCCCTCGCCGATCGCCTTGGAGTCGTCGTAGAGCTGGGTCAGGTCGATGTCGGAGACCGTGCCACGGCCTTCGCAGCGCGCGCACATGCCGCCGTGATAGACGGCCTTGCGTACCACGATCCGCTCGCCCTCGCCCTTGTCGACGCTCATGGCCCCGCTCGCCGTCCGCTTGGGGACGTTGAAGGCGAACGCGCTGGGCGGGCCGACGTACGGCTGCCCGAGCCGGCTGAACAGGATGCGCAAGTGCGGGTTGGCGTCGGTGGCGGTGCCGACCGTGGAGCGGGGGTCGGCGCCGAGACGCTGCTGGTCGACGATGATCGCGGCCGTCAGCCCCTCCAGGACGTCGACCTCGGGACGCGCGAGCGTCGGCATGAAGCCCTGGACGAACGTGCTGTAGGTCTCGTTGATCAGCCGCTGCGACTCCGCGGCGATCGTGCCGAACACCAGCGAGCTCTTGCCCGAGCCGGACACCCCCGTGAACACCGTCAGCCGGCGCTTCGGAATCTCGACGGTGACGTCCTTGAGATTGTTGACCCGGGCCCCGTGCACGCGGATCAGATCGTGACGGTCGGCGGCGTGCGGCTCCGGGGAGGACGCGTCCGTCCTGGTGTCCCTGCTCATCGTGTCTCCATCTCGCGGATGGGGACCGCCCTCGCTCGCCCGGCCCCGTTCGGGGAGTGTGATGGGAGACCCTCGAATCCCCCTCGAGGATGACTCGAACAGAACTCGCGGGGGATTCGAGAAATATTCGAGAAGGATTCGAGAGGGATTCGAGGGGATTTCGAGGAGCCGCGCTCTCAGCGGTCCTGCAGCAGCCCCAGCACGTTGCCGTCGAAGTCCGTGACGGTGGCCACCAGACGGCCGCCGCCGACGTCCGAGGCCTCGTCCCGCACCGCGGCGCCGGCGGCCGTCACCTCGGCCAGCTTCGCCCCGAGGTCGGGGACGTGCCAGTAGGCGACGGACGTGGTCATGCCCTGTGTCGCGGCTCCCGGCACCAGGCCGATGTGCTGCCCCGCGACGTCGTAGCCGACGTAGAAGTCCTCGTCGGTCTGCGGCTCGATGCCGAGCAGCGCGGTGTACACCTTCTTGGCCTTCGCCAGGTCCGTGACGGGATGGAGCACCGTCTTGACTCCCTGGGTGGCGGGCTTACCCATTTGAACGCTCCTGGGGGTTGGGATCTCTTTTCGCATGCTAGGGAATTCCGCGGACTCGGCGCTTCTCCGTTCTTGCTCGCTCCGGCTGGAATCAAGCCATCTTTGACCGGAATCGGAGAGCGACTTGTCAGGGTGCGAGCGGCTTGTATCCAGAAGGGAAACCAAGTGAAAAAGCTCGCATTGGTCACATCAGTGATCTTGATCGGACTGGGGGGTCCGGCCGTCACCCCGGTGGCGGCCGAGGAGGACGCAGCGGAGGTGGCCGCCCCCAGCGTCGCCTGGTCGCCGTGCCCGGACTCCGACCCGATGCTCGGCAGCCTGCTCAAGGGCCTGGAGTGCGGTTCGGTACAGGTGCCGCTCGACTACGGCCGGCCCGACGGCAGGCAGCTGACCCTGGCGCTGACCAGGGCCAAGCACACCGTCGCCGATGCCCAGTACAAGGGAGTCGTCCTGCTGAACCGCGGCCAGTGGCCCGGTGGCATCGGCCGCGACCTGCCCACCCGGTACGCCAAGGGCACGAGCGGGCTGGCGCAGGACGTCGGCGCCGCATATGACTGGATCGGGTTCGACCCGCGGGGCGTGGGGGCGAGCGAACCGTCGGTCGTCTGCGACCCCGACTATGTCGACCCGGGGTACGCGAAGGCGGACCCCGTGCCGAGCACACCCGAGGACGAGCAGGACTGGGTGGACCGGGCCCGCGCGTACGCCGAGAGCTGCGGCGACAAGTACGGCGATGTGCTCAAGCACCTCGGCACCAAGGACGCCGCACGCGACCTCGACCGCATACGCGTCGCGCTCGGCCAGAAGAAGATCACCTACCTCGGCACCGACTGGGGCACCTACCTCGGCTCGGTCTACGCCTCGATGTACCCCGACCGGGTGAACCGGATGGTGCTGGACAGCGTGGTGCGGCCGGGCGGTGTCTGGTACCAGAACAACCTCGACAAGAACGAGACGACCGAGCAGAACGCCAAGATTTTCTTCGGCTGGGTCGCCAAGTACGACTCGGTCTACCACCTGGGCGCCACCGAGGCCGAGGCCGAGGCGAACTACTACAAGGGCGAGGACGCGCTCCGCGAGTCGCCGGTGGACGGCAAGATCGGGCCGGCCGAGTGGGCGGACGTCTTCGAGCCGGTCGTCTACCGCAGCTGGACCTGGATCTCCCGCGCGAAGGTGCTCGCCGACTGGGTGGTCCGCAATGACCCGACGTCGCTGCGGGCCACCTTCACGGTCCCGGGCTTCCCGCACCAGAACCGGCAGGCGATGAACAACGCGGACCAGTGCCTCGACGCCTCCTGGCCGCAGGACTGGGACCGTTGGCACGAGGACTACTCCCGCCAGTACGACGCCGGGAACCGGTTCCTGACCTGGACCAACGCCTGGTACATGGCGCCCTGCGCGTTCTGGCCGGTGCACGCCAAGACGCCGCCGAAGGTCGGCAACCCCCGGGTGAACGTCCTCCTGGTGCAGCCGGAGTTCGACACGGCGCACGGCGTCACGGGCGCCTACGAGACGCACGAGCTGTTCCCGAACTCCGCGCTCGTCCTGGAGAAGGGCGGCCACAACGTCGGCGCGGCGCTGTCGGCGAACAACGACACCTGCCTCAACACCTACGTCGGCGACTACCTGAGGGACGGCACCCGTCCCGCCTCCGTGGAGGGGGTCGACGCCACCTGCCAGGCGCCCGCGGACCCCGTGCCGGCGTCCTGATCCGCCGTCAGGCGGCCCCGCACGAGCGCCGTGCGGGGCCCGCCCTCTCTCCGTCAGCGCCGGGTGGGAGCGGTGCCGCCCCGGTGGGCGGTGACCAGGTCTTCCAGGGTGTGCGCCAGTTCGTTGGGGGAGGGCGTGCCGAGCACGTCCCGGCGGAGCTGCCGGGCGTTCGCCCGGATGGTTCCGTCCTGCAGCAGCCGGAGGATCGCGGCCCGGACTCCGGGACCGTCCACCTCGTCGGGATGCATGGCGAGCCCCGCTCCCGACCGGTCCAGGCACCGGACCTTCAGCGGAACGTCGAACGCGCGGCTGACCAGCAGCTGGGGTACGCCGTAGCGCAGTGCGCAGCCGAACGACCAGGCCCCGCCGTGATGCACCATGGCCGCGCAGGTCGGCAGGATGTCGGCGAGGGGCACGGACTCCACGAGGCGGGTGTTGGCCGGGACGTCGCGCAGCTGTCGCTGGGCGTCCGCCGGCAGGGTCAGGACCAGCTCCATCTCCAGGTCGCGCACCGAGTCGAGGATGTCCTGCATGCGTTCGAGGGGCACCAGCTGCTGTACCGGCCCGTCGTTCACCGAGTCGCCGAAGGTCATCAGGACCCGTGGCGCCCGCGGCGGCTCGGCGAGCCAACCCGGCACGACAGCCGGCCCGTTGTAAGGAACGAACTGCATGGGCACGGTGGTCGTCCGGTGGTCGGGGCGGAACGCCTCCGGAAGCGGGTCGATCGTGAACTGCCCGCTCACCAACTCCTCGGAGAACGCGCAGTCGAACTTCGCCGTCCAGCCCTCCAGCCAGTCACGCAGTAAGTCGACGCGCTCACCCGGCGGTTGGAGCGCCATGGCGTGCAGGTAGTCCTCCCGCATACGGGGGTAGACGTCGACCGAGTACAGCACCCGGGCGTGCGCCGCCCCCACCGCGGCGGCGGCCACCGCCCCGGCGAACG
Organism: Streptomyces sp. NPDC031100; assembly: GCF_055570785.1. Lineage (NCBI taxonomy): Bacteria > Bacillati > Actinomycetota > Actinomycetes > Kitasatosporales > Streptomycetaceae > Streptomyces > Streptomyces sp. NPDC031100. The sequence goes on along the minus strand of NZ_JBVIGN010000009.1, from coordinate 294,856 downwards.
CCTTCGCCCCCCAGAGCACCAGGTCGGGCTGCCAGGCGCGGGCGAAGGCGACCAGGTCGTCCATCATCGAGTCGTTGAACCGCCGCGCCTGCGGCACCACGAGGGTGCCGAAGAGCCGGGTGACCTGCTCCCAGCTCAGCCGCTCGCGATCCGGCCGGATGTCGAACAGCGGGTCGAGGCCGCCCTGTGGGGGCCGTCCCGTGGTATCGGCGGCAGACGCGGGAGCCCCGGGAGCCGTGCCCGGCGCGGGAGCCTTCCGAGCCGCCCTGCGCTGGTCCTGTCTCGTCCGCTCCTGCGTGGTCTCGCCGGCACCGACGCCGACCCCCGTCAGCCCGGCCCCGGTGACCGCGTCGAGGCAGTCCGGCCACGCGGCCACACGTACCTCGTGCCCGGCCGTCTGCAGCGACCACGCCAGCGGAACCAGGTTGTACACATGTGTCTTCCACGGAAACGGCACCAGGAGAACCCGCACGACGAATGTCCTTCGGTCAGGGAGTGGGGGATGGCAGGGGGCGGGAAGCGCCGGGCTTCCCGCCCCCTGCCATCCTGATCACGCATCGCGGACGGGGCTTCTCCAGGTTTGCCGGGTTCCCCGGGCGGCGCCGGTCGCGGCGGTGACGACGACGGTGACGGCGGCCACCACGAAGGCGGTGGGCAGCGGGCCCGCGAGATCGCAGAGCGCGCCCGTGACCAGGATGGACACCGCCACACCCGACGGGAGCAGGGTGGCCCGGAGCGTCACCACCGACGGGAGCTCCTCGGCGGAGGACGCGGCCAGCAGCCGGTTGTTGAAGTGGACGTACGCGACCTCGAACAGCACGAGGAAGAGCGCGTACAGCACGAGCGTCGGCCTCGTCCGGCCGACCAGCAGGGCGGCCAGCAGGAACGGCATGGGCAGCAGGGCCCAGACGCCCGAGGGCAGCCGGTCGAGGTAGCGCTGGGCGGGCAGGGCGGCGAGCGAGCCGGCGAAGATGGCGACGGCCGAGACCGCGACGAACACGCCCACCAGGCGGGTTCCGCCGCCGAGCACCTGCACGGGGACCACGGTGACGGCCACCGTGTGGAAGCCCTGCCAGAAGGCCACCAGCAGGAAACGGGCGAACAGCCTGCGCAGGCCCGGGTCGATGACGCGCGGCCGGGTGCCGGCGGTGGAGTCCGTGCCGTCCCGGGCGCCCACGGGATCCTGCCCGGGCGAGGCCGGCAACGCCCAGGCGAGCAGCGCGGAGAGCGCCAGCGTCGCCGCGTTCAGCGCGATCAGGCCCCGGAGCGACAGGACCGCTCCGGCCGGTCCCGCCAGCGCCGCACCGATGCTGAGCCCGGTCAGCTTGCCGATCTCGGCGACGGTGTTGGCCCGGTCCAGCCGCTGCGCCGGGACCGCGCCCCGCAGCACGAGCGAGGTGGCCGAACGGGTGATCGCCTCGAAGTACCCGCGGACCAGGAGCAGCACGGTGGCGACGACGAGCAGCGCAGGGCCCGGCGCCAGGAGGGCGGCCGCGGTCAGCACCAGGCTCGCCGCCTCGGCCAGCCGGACGAGCAGCTCCGGGGCGTGCCGGCTGAGCAGCCGGTTGAGCGGACCGGCCAGCAGCAGCGCGGGCAGCCACGGCGCGCTCAGCACGGCCCCGGCGAGGAGTCCGGACCCGGTCGCCGACCCCACGCGCGTGGAGAGGCTCACGAGGACCAGAAAACTCCCGAGCGCGTTCACGAACAGCAGTACCGGAGTGAAATACGGCGACCGGAACCTTCCGGAAAATCCTGCGGAAAACCGCGCGGAAAGTGTTGCGTAAAAGCTCGTGGAAAACCTCGTGGAAAATCTCGTGGAAAACGATGTCATCAGCTACTCCTCCAGGGCTGGAGGATGTCAGAGTTGAACGGATTTCGGCGAGCGGAAGGTCTGTCTACCGTTGAACGCATGACAGTAGCCATGAAAAGCGGCCCGTGCATCGTCATGGTCGATGCCTATGCCGCGGCACGTTCACTTGTGCTGGAATTCCGGGAGCAGGGATGCTCCGTCGTCCGTGTGCAGAGCACGCGTGAGATCCCGTTCGTCTACCGTTCGGCCCCGTTCGTCCCGGACGACTTCGTCGCCGACATCCGCCACGACGGGGACCTGGACGCCACCGTGGCCGAGGTCGCGGCGTTCGCGCCGGTCGCGGTCCTCGCGGGCGGGGAGATCGGGGTGGAGCTCGCGGACCTGCTCGCGGAGCGCCTCGGCCTGCCCGGCAACGGTACGGCGCTGAGTGCCGCACGGCGCGACAAGCACCTCATGGTCGAGACCGTGCGCGCCGCCGGCCTCCGCGCGGCCCGGCAGCTGCGGGCCACCGACGCGGACGGCCTCGCCGCCTGGCACCGCGAACTCGGCGGCCGCGTCGTCGTCAAGCCGCTGCGCAGCGCGGGCAGCCAGGGGGTCTTCTTCTGTGACACACCGCAGGAGTCGGCCGGGGCCTTCCGGGCCCTCGCCGCCGCGGACGACGTCTTCTCGCAGCCCAACAACGGGGCCGTCGCGCAGGAGTACCTCCCGGGCACCGAGTACATGGTGAACACCGTCAGCCGGGACGGACGCCACCATGTGTGCGACGTCTGGCGGACCAGCCGCGTCAGCGCCAACGGCGTCGTCGACCTCTGTGACGCGCTCTTGCTGATCGACTCGGAGAGCCGGGTCGTGGAACCGCTCGGGGCCTACGCGTTCCGGGTGCTGGACGCTCTCGGCATCCGGCACGGTCCGGCGCACGTGGAGATCCGGATGACCCCGCAGGGGCCGTGCCTGGTGGAGGTCGGTGCCCGGATCGCCGGCGGCGGCATCCCGGCCAGCGCCGGCCTCGGCATCGGCGAGTCACAGCTGGAGTGGACCGTCGAGGCCTGTCTGCGGCCCGAGCGCTTCCACGCCCGGGCCGGGACCCCGTACGCGGTGCGGCGCTACTGCGCGATCGCCGGCCTGGTCTCGCCGGTGCGGGGCGTGCTCAGCGAGTACCGGGGCATCGAGGAGATCGAGCGGCTGGAGAGCTTCCACACCCTGGCGACCCTGGTGAAACCGGGTCAGGAGATCACCCCGACGGTGGACGACCTCACCTACCCGGTGATCGTGACGCTGCTGCACGACCTCGAGGAGGTCGTGCAGCGCGACCTCAACACGATCCGCCATCTCGACGGCGCCGCGTTCTACGCCCTGGCCCAGGTTGCCGCCTCCTGAACCCGCCGGTGACGTTCGACTGCCGATCCGCCGCGGTCGAACGTCACCGGCGGGTGACGACGGCCGGCTCCCAGCGCGTCCAGGACGGCCGGGGCACCCGGTAGACGAAGCTGACGGCGGTGCGCGGCTCCGCCTGCGTGGTGTTGGGCGCCGAGCGGTGCAGCACCATGCCGTCGAACAGGACGGCCGAGCCGGGCTCCAGGGGTACGGCGACCGGTTCGGCCGTACGCGGCAGGTGCTCGTCCGCGACATGCGGCTCGACGGCTGCCGTCAGCGGCGCCTCGCCCGGCAGGCGCTCGCGGTCCCCGGTGTGCGGGAACAGCCCGAGCAGGTGGGAGCCGGGGAGGAACTCCAGGCAGCCGTTGCGGGGGGTGGCGGGTTCGAGCGCGACCCAGACCGTCACGATGCCGTGCTCCTCGGGGCCGAACCCCTCCGGCGCGAAGGCTATGTCCTGGTGCCAGGGCTTCGCCGAGCCCACCACGGGCGGCTTGGCCCACAAAAAGGCGTTGACCAGCGTGCCCGGGGCCCCGACGGCCCGGGCGACCGGCCCGCCGGCCAGGCCCAGCGACCGCTGTGCGGCGTCGAACTCGGGGACGTGCTCATGGATGCGGTCGGCCGACCGGAGCACCCCGGTGAGGGCCTCGGCCCCCTGCTGCCAGGCCGCCCAGCCGCCGATGCCGGCCGCCTCCAGGACGAACTCCCCGGTCGAGACCGTACGGCCGCGGGCGAGTTCCTCAAGCCGGCCCACCGCGCGCCGCAGCCGGGCGAGCGCGTCGCCGTCCGCCAGCGCGGGGAGTCGTACGAATCCGTTCTCCCGCAGGTCACGGGAATGGGTGTCAACCATTCTCAGCTCCCTTTCTTCCCTTTTCTCGTGTTCAAGGTGCGCGGGGCACGGCACGTTGCCGTGCCTTCTGCGCCCTCCGTATTCTTCCGAGTCGTGAGGCCATTGGGCCACATAAAAATGGATACGACGGAGGGAGTGAAGAATGAGCGACCGCGACTTCATCGAGACCCGTGACGCGCAGCAGGAGACCAGCAAGTGGTAATGCGCTGATCAGCGAATTATGCCGCCCGTACGGAATTCAATTCCGTACGGGCGGCAGGTGGTCCAAGAGAGGTTCGACATGGTAGGTAATCGCGTTTCACAAGTCATCGACATTCCCGCCGATCTACTGGTGATCGACGACTCCGCCGACGACCGCTACTGGGCATCGGTGGAGCGCATCGTCGAGCTGGCCGAGGAGAAGGGGCGGACCGCCGAGGGGATACCGTTGCTGGCGAGTCTCGCGGTCACCCACCCGGAGTGGCCGGTGCGGGCCGGCGCCGTGCGGCTGCTGGCCACGCACCACGCGGGCGACTCCGCCGCCGACGCCGCCGTGGCCGCCGCCACCCACGACACCGTCGACTGGGTCGCGTTCACGGCGCTCAAGGTCATCACGGAGCACCGGATCGCCGCCGCCGTCCCCGACCTCATCCGCATCTCCGGCTGGCCCAGCAACTTCACCCGGCCCGACTGGGTGCGCAAGCCCGTCGGCTGCGGCGCGGCGCTCACCAAGCGCGCCCTCATCGCCGTCTTCGGCACCCGCGACTCCGCCGAACTCCGCCGTCTCGAGGACGAGTACTTCACCGACATGCGGGCACGTGTCGAGGCCGCCCGCAAGCGCCCCCGGCGCCACACCGACGTCGTCCTGGTGCCGGGCGGCCCGGCGATCATCGGTGCGGACGAGAAGCCCGACGCCTTCCGCATGGCGCAGGACGACAGCACGCTGCGCGCGGTGGACGTCCCCGCGTTCCTCATCGACCGGACCACCGTGACCAACGCGCGCTACCGGGAGTTCCTGGAAGAGGCCGGCGACTCCGGTGAGTTCGACCACCCCGACCAGCCTCTGGAGCGCTCGCACCGCCCGGCGCACTGGCACGACCCGCGCTTCAACGCACCCGGCCTCCCGGTCGTCGGCATCGACTGGTACGACGCCTACGCCTTCGCGAAGTGGGCCGGTGGCTCGCTGCCCAGCGAGGTCCAGTGGGAGAAGGCCGCGCGCGGCGTGGACGGCCGCCGCTTCCCGTGGGGCGAGGAGTGGGACCCCGACCGGGTGAACTACGTGGAGCGGTCGTTCGGCGAGGCCGTGGCCGACCTCGACTCCCTGGAGGCGCTGCTGGTCACCATCGAACAGGGCGAGAACCCCGCCCATCCGGTGCTGCCCGCGGACTCCCTCCCGCACGGCGCGAGCCCCTACGGCGTGCTGCAGATGTCGGGGAACGTCTGGGAGCTGACGCGGACCAACTTCTACACGGGCGACGACATGGACCCGTTCTTCAAGGGACGGCACCCGCTGGACTTCATGAACCGCAAGGAGGCCTTCCACGTGCTGCGCGGCGGCACCTGGACGTCGCCGCCGGCCTGCCTGACCACGTTCTACCGGGGCAAGGACCTGATCACCGACCGGCACAACGAGGTCGGCTTCCGCTGCGTGTACGAGGCGGGCGACTGATGCGACTGACCTCCCTCGGCCATGCCGCGGTGCTCGTCGACACAGGGACGGAGCGGATCCTGTTCGACCCGTGGCTCACCCAGCGCCTGGACCGTTTCTGGGAGCACCACCCCCCGCTGCCCGACCCGTTGGTCCGTGAGGTGCTCGACGAAGGCGTCGACTACGTGGTGCTCAGCCACCACCACTTCGACCACCACCACTTCCCCTCACTGCTGCGCCTCGTCGACGGCGCCGACGTGGACTTCGACGACAGCCCGCGGCAGAGCTCCGGGGTCACCTGCATCTACCCCGCCGGTCCCGTGCCGCCGCAGTTGACCGCATCGGGGCTCGGGCACCAGGCGATCGCCTGGACGCTCCGCCGCTTCGGCTACGAACGCCTGCACCCGGTGACGCCGGGCGACACGATCACCCTGGGCGGGGCGACCCTGCGGACGTTCCCCTCGGCGGTGTCGTTCCCCGAGATGAGCGTGCTGGTGGAGACGGCCGACGCGGCGGTCATGCTGTGCGGGGACGCGCTCCTGCACGAGGACACCGTGGCGGCCTTCCGCCGCGAGGACGCGCCCCGCCTCGACGCCGTGTTCGTCCCCGCGCACAGCATCTCGCCGCCGGGCGTGCTCACCGAGCGCCGCCCGCTGACCGACCCGGAGGCGGTCCGCGCCCGCGCCGTCGCGAACTTCGACCGGTACGTCGAGTCGATCCCCGCGGCCGTGACGGTGCCCTCCTCGTTCGGGTGGCGCATCAGCGGCGACGGCGAGCGCGACTACTCCTGGTGCAACCGGACGATCTTCCCCTTCACCCCGGTCGAGGCCCTGCGGCGGCTGGACGAGCTGGGCCGGGACGGCCTGCTGTGGGGCCCGGGCCAGGTCATCGAGGTGGCGGACGGCAAGGCCCGCCCGGCCGACGGGCCGGTCGCGCCCGGTACTTACGACTTCGACGAGGTCTACGCCGAGGTGACGCTCGACCCGGACACGCCCGTGCCGCCGTTCGACGCCTCGCGCGACCGGTACGGCCGTCAGACCCGCGCCTGCGAGGACCTCCTGCGCGAGCTGCTGGACCGTCTGGTGGCGACCGACTACTGGTACCGGGCGCTGGACGACGGCGCCGGACGCCATGTCGTCTCGCTGTACGAGGACGACGGCGGCGAGACCTCCTTCCTGCTCGACCCGGTGGCGGGCCGGGTGACACGGCTCGGCCCGGGACCGGCCCGGAGCAACCTCGCCGGTGGCGAGGGCTGGACCGAGACGGCGGCCGCCACGCTGGAGGCCATGCTCGACGCCGACCTGCTGTTCGGCAGCTCCTTCGGGCTGTGGGCCAGCGACGGCGTCCTGCTGTCGGCGGTCTTCCACCACCCGTCGTTCTACACGCGCCATGTGGAGCGGGCACTGCGGGAGGCGAGCGGTCCATGACCGACACCCTCGAAGCGGTGCTGCTCGACCACGAGAGCAGCTGCCTGCGCGGCAACCCGCTGGGCGACCCGCACCACCGCCGGATCGAGGTGCACCTGCCGCCGGGGTACGACGGTGTCCGGCGGTACCCGGTCGTGTACTGGCTGCCGGGGTTCGGCGCCCACCCCAGCCTCGCCGGCCGGGCGCTCGCCTTCGGCGGATCCGTCGCCGACCGCCTGCGCGGGGCGATGGCGGACGGCCGGGTGCCGCCCGCGCTGCTCGTCGTACCCGACTGCACGACCGCCTACGGCGGCTCGCAGTACCTCGACTCCGCCGCCTCCGGCCGGTACGCCGGCTATCTCGCCGAGGTCGTCGCGGAGGTGGACCGGCGGTTCGCGACCCGGCCGGAGCCGGCCTGGCGCGCCGTGGCGGGGAAGTCCAGCGGCGGCTACGGCGCGCTCGTCGCGGGCATGACGTCCGAGCTGTTCGGGTCGGTGCTCGCCTTCTCGCCCGACGCCGGGTTCGAGCACTGCTACCTTCCGCTGCTGCCCGCCGCGCTCGACACCGTCAGGGCGGCCGGCGGCCTCGACGGGCTGCTGGCCCGCCGGACCGGCGGCCCGCACGACGTCCCCTTCATGGTGGCGATGAGCCTCGTCGCGATGGGCATGTGCTACGCCGACGATCCCGGGACCACCCCGTCGGACGCGCTGCCCTGCGACCCCACGACGGGCCTGTTCCGCGACGAGGTGTGGCAGCGCTGGCTCACCCACGACCCGGTACGGATGCTCCCCGCCCACGCCGGCCGGCTCGCCGGACTCGGCCTGCTGCACCTCAGCGTCGGCGAACGCGACGACTACGGCATGCACTGGGGAGTCCGCGCCCTCCACACGGCCCTCGACGCACACGGCGTCCCCCATCTCTACCGGGAGCACGAGGGCGGACACCACGGCATCGAGTACGTGTTCGCCGAGGCGCTGGCGGAGCTCCGGCGGGTGTGGCGGGAAACGGGGGCCGAAACGTGTGCGGCATAGCGGGCTTCATCAGCCTGGACGGACGGCGGGACCCCGCGTGGCTGGACGCGCTGGGCCGGACGATGACCGACGCCATGGCACACCGCGGCGAGGGTGCCTCGGCCCCCTACGTCTCCTCGTGCGGCACCGTGATGCTGTGCGCGACACGGCTGGCGATCCGCGACCGCACCGAGGCGGGCGACCAGCCGATGGCCGACCCCACCGGACGCGTCGTCCTGGTGCACAACGGCGAGGTGTACGGCTCCCGTTCGCCCGCACCGACGGTGTGGCCGCGCCGCACCACCTGCGACACCGAGTTCGTCCTCCAGCAGGTCTGCCGCGAGACGGACCCCGCGGCCGCGCTGCGCCCGCTGTCCGGCATGTTCGCGCTCGCCTGGCACGACACCGCGACCGGCCGCGTGGTCCTGGCCCGCGACCACTTCGGGGTGAAGCCGCTGTTCTACGCCTTCACCCACGGCGGGATCCTGTTCGCATCGGAGTCCGGCGTGCTGCTCCGCACCGGCCTGGTGACCCCCGAGGTGGACCCCCTGGAGTACGTGCTGCGCTCCTGGATCCGGATGGACGCGGCCGACGACCACACCTGGGTGCGCGGCATCAGGGCGCTGCAGCCCGCCGAGTACCTGGTGGCCGACCGGCCGCACACGAGCGTCCACCGCTACTGGCAGCCCACGCCGGTGGACGGCCTGGTCTCCGCCGAGGAGATCAGGGCGGCCTTCGACCGGGCGATCGCGGAGCGTTCCGTGTCCGACGTGCCGCGGGCGGCGGTGCTCAGCGGCGGCGTCGACAGCACGGCGACGGTGGCGGGCCTGACCGCCCTGGGGGTGCCCGTCGAGGGATACGTCCTGCGCTACCAGGACGGCATCGGCGGCTCGGGCGACGACGTGGTGCACGCCGCCGAGGCCGCCGACCGGCTCGGCGTGCCGCTGACCGTCTGCGACCTGGACCGGCACGCCGCCGCGGACCTCGTACCGGTGCTGCCCACCCGGCTGATGCGCCCGCTCCTGCACGGCGCCGAGCTGGCGATGCACCACCTGTACGGGACCATCGCCAAGGACCGGAACGTGGTCGTCTACTCGGGCCACGGGGCGGACGAGCTGTGGGGCTACCAGGCGGGCCGCTACTTCCCCGTCGTCGACCCCTACGCACCCACGTACATCCACGGCCGCCACTACCTCACCCACCAGCTCTACTCCGACGAACGGCCCGTCTGGGCGCGCCTGGTGACCTGGATGGCCGCGGAGCTCGGCGTCGACATGACGGCGGTCACCGACCTGGTGTGGGAGCGCACCATGGACGCGTACCGGTCGCTCAAGACGGCGTCCCCGCTCAAACGCGGCCGGCACCACCTGCTGCGGCGCTTCCTCGTCTACGTCAACGACATGGTGGACGCCACCTCGGCGACCTTCACCCTGGAGGACCGGCCCGTCTTCCAGGACGTCGCCCTAGCCGAGCTCGCCTTCCGCTGCCCCGAGCATCTGAAGGACTCCGGCGAGCCCGGCAGCAGCCACAAGGGGCTGCTCAAGGACGCGCTCGCCGACCTGCTGCCCGACTCGGTGCGGCACCGCCCCAAACAGGGCTTTCCGACCCCCACCGACCCGCGCTACGTACGGCAGCTGGCCGAGCTCGCCGACGGGCTCGGCGCACCCTTCGGGCTGCCGCCGCTGCCGGATGCGCTCCGGGCCGAACTGGGCGTCGGCGAATGGATGTTCCTTGCTTCGACCTCCGCCTGGCTCGGCCACCTCGCGGAGCTCAGAACCGACCCGAGGAGTCATGGTGAGCAGTCCCGTACCCCGGTGGCGCTGGCAGATCCTGGACCGCGCTGACGGCCTCGACCGGGTGCCCCCGGTGCTCGACGAGGCGCACGCCCAGGACGGGTGCAACTTCGTGCTGTGGCGGCCGTCCGCACTGCCCGAGGGCTGCGACACCAGCGTCGGCACGCTGCGCCGCGAGGCGCCGCCCGGACGGGTCGAGGCCGAGGGCCGCTCGCCCTGGAGCGACGCCAACCCGGCCGGCTACCGCACCGAGATCTCCGGCGGCGGACGGCGCCTGCGCCTCAAGCAGTTCCTGTACGACTGGGCCTTCCCGGCCGCGGACCACCCGTGCCTGTGGGGCAGTGAGACCCGGCCGGCCGAGATCGGCGAGGGCCGGGTGGTCTGGCTCGGGACCGACTACCTGGGCAACCGGGCCGGCAGCGCCCGGATGGCCCGGACCACCGTCGAACTGTCGGTGCTGGAAGGCGACTTCACCGACGACGAGATCGTCGCGCTGTTCGCCGCGCTGCGGCCGGCCGTGCCGCAGGCGGTGCCGCGGGTGCTGGCCACACCGTTCTCCGAGCTGAGCTACTGGGCCAGGCACCCGGCCGAGATGGTGTCGGTGCCCACCGGCGTCTTCCACTTCCACCGGCGCGGGCGCGAGCACGAGGGCGACTGGATCCCGTCGGGGGAGGTCACCGCGTTCCTCACCGCGCAGGGCGTGCCGGTGTCGGCCGGCGGATTCCGCGCGGAGAGCGCCGCGACGTTCGGCGACGGCTCCTCGGTCCGGGAGCTGGACGTCGTCTATCTGTCGGCGTCCGGCGGCGAGTTGCGCCTCACGGTGCAGCGGACCGGCGGCGGGCGGCTGGCGTTCCCGCCGGAGCGGGACAAGCACCCCGCCACCGACGAGGTGCGTGACCTCGGCGGCCGCCCGGTGCACCTCGGTTACCTCAGTGCCGAGTTCGGGTCCTGCGACGCCTGGTGGCAGCACCCCGACGGGTACGACCTCAGGCTGCTCGGCAGCGCGGGGGCGGGCCTCGGGCGGGAGGCGTTCCACGCCCTGGTCGCCGGGATCGACGCGGGGCTGCGGCTCGCGGGCAACGCGCAGGTGCTGGGGTGAGGGCGGCAGCAGGCCTGGTCGCCGCGGCGGAACGGGCGCTCCCCGATCCGGCCGCCGCACAGGGAAGGCCCGTCCTCGACCCGGCCACCGGCCGGGTCCTCACCCATGTGCCGGACACCGGCGAATCCGGCGTCGCCGCCGCCGTGGCCCGCGCGGACACGGCGTTCCACGAGGGCTGGGCCGACACCTCCCCGGCCCACCGCTCCGGCCTCCTGCGCGAGCTCGCGCAGCTGCTGCGCGACGACCGGGACGAACTCGCCGCCCTGGAGCGCAGCAACGCGGGCAAGCCCACGGCACGCGCCGCCGGAGAGGTGGACTTCGCCGCCCAGGTCGCCGACTGGTTCGCGGCGGCCGCCCGGTACCCGGTGGGGGAGACCCATCCGACCGGACCCGGCATGCGGACGTACACCGACCGGGTGCCGGTCGGGGTGTGCGCGGCGATCGTCCCGAACAACTACCCGCTCCTGCTCGCCGTCTGGAAGATCGCAGCGGCACTCGCCTACGGCAACACGGTCGTCGTGAAACCGGCGCCCGAGACCCCGCTCTCGATCCGCCGCCTGGTCGACCGTGCCGCCGCGGTGCTGCCCGAGGGCGTGCTCACCGCGGTCTACGGCGGCGCAGAGACCGGAAGGCTGCTCTGCGGCCAGCCGGCCGTCGGCATGGTCTCGTTCACCGGCTCCACCGCGGCGGGGCGCGACGTCGCGCGGCGCTGCGCGGAAGGCCTCAAGCCCGTCTCCCTCGAACTGGGCGGCAAGAGCCCGGTCGTGGTCTTCCGCGACGCCGACCTCGACCTGGCGGCGCGGGCCGTGGTCATGGGCTTCACCGGCAACACCGGTCAGGTGTGCGTGGCGGGTTCACGGCTGGTCGTCGACCGCGCCGTGCACGACGAGTTCGTCGCGCGCGTGGCCGAGCTCTCCGGTGCCCTCCGGGTCGGCCGCCCGGCCGACCCCGGCACCGATCTCGGCCCGCTGATCAGCGAAGCGGCCACCGACCGTACGGTGGAGATCGTCGCGGAGGCGGCGGCGCGGGGCGCGAGGGTGATCCTTCCGCCCGGCCGCTCGGGAGTTCGGCACGATCTCGACGGAGGGTTCTTCGTCCACCCGGCCGTCGTGGACGGCGTGCCGTTCGACAGCCGCGCCTGGCGCGAGGAGATCTTCGGCCCGGTGCTGTCCGTCGCGTCGTTCGGCACCGACGCCGAGGCCCTGGCCCTCGCGCACGACACCGCCTACGGCCTGTCGGCCTCGGTGTGGACGTCGGACGCCGACCGGGTCGAACGGTTCGGCCGGGCCCTGCGCGCCGGCATGGTGTGGGTCAACACCTGGGGCGACACCGAGGAGACGGTCAGCGTCTCGGGCCTCGGCCAGTCCGGATACGGCCGTGAGCTGGGCATCCACGCGGTGGAGGGCTACACCAGGCCCCGTGCCGTGTGGGTGGCCCACCGGCCGGGGCGGTAGGCCGTATGGGCTGGAACGGTTCCCCACGGCTCGACTTCCGCAGTGACACCCGTACCGTGCCGGACGCGCGCATGCGCGCGGCGATGGCCGAAGCGGAGGTCGGGGACGACGTGTACGGCGACGACCCCACGGTCGCCCTTCTCGAGGAGCGGGTGGCCGGGCTGCTCGGCACCGAGGCCGCACTGCTCACGCCCACCAGCACGATGGCGAACCTGCTCGCCCCGCTCGCCGCGGCCGGGCCGGCCGGATCGCCCGCGCCACGGCTGATCGTCGGCGCCGACACCCATATGGCGTTCCTCGAACCGGACGGGTTGCGCCGCTTCGGCGGTGTCGAGCTGGTGCCGGTGGAGCAGCGCCCCGACGGCCTGCCCGACCTCGACGCGCTGGCCGCGCTGCTCGCCACCGGGGCGGGCCCGCCGACCGTGGTCTGTCTCGAGAACACGAGCATGATGCGCTCCGGCAACGCCCTGGACGCCGAAGCGACGCGCGCCGTGGCCGCGCTGGCCCACCGTCACGGCGCGCACGTCCACCTCGACGGCGCCCGGCTGGCGAACGCGGCCGTGGCCCTCGGGGTTCCCCCCAGGGCGCTGGCGGAGCCGGCGGACAGCGTCACCTTCTCGGTCTCCAAGGGGCTCGGCGCGCCGGTCGGCGGGCTGCTGTGCGGGTCACGCGCCTATGTGGCGCACGCCCGCGAACTGAGGGGATGGCTGGGCGGCTCCCTGCACCAGGCGGGCGTCGTCGCGGCGCCCGCCCTGGTCGCGCTCACCCGCCTGCCCGACCTGGCCGCCGACCACGAGACGGCGGCGGCGCTCGCCTCGGGGCTGGGGTCGGTGCCCGGCGTCGAGCTGATGCGCCCGCCGCGGCCGACCAACGTCGTCATGGCACGGCTCGCCGGGCTCACCCCGGGCGAGTGCGCCGCGCGCCTCGCCGACCACGGGGTGGCCGTGCTGCCGCTGCCGAACGGATACGTGCGCTTCATGACGCACCGCGCGCACGACATGATCGGTGTGCACGAGGCCGTCAGGGCACTGGCCGCCGTGGCGGCCACGGCGCCCGCGGCCCGTCCGACGACCGACGGAGACCTCCCGGACAGGGAATCCGCATGACATGGATGGAGGAAGCATGACGGAGGCACCACCGCGTGAACTGGAGGAGAGGCTGCGGGACACCCGGGCGCGCCTGGAGAAGGACGTGGATCTCTGGGTCGCCACCTCGGGCGGCTCGGCCGGCGTCCACCTCATCCCGCTCTCGTACCTCTGGGACGGCACCGCGATCGTCGTCTCGACGCCCCGCAAGTCGGTCACCGGCCGCAACCTGCTGGCCGACGGCAGGGTGCGCCTCGGCGTCGGCCCGACGCGCGACGTCGTGATCATCGACGGGGTCGCGGAGCCGGTCGACATCGCCGAGCTCGGCGCGGAGACGGCCGACGCCTTCGCGGACAAGACCGGGTTCGATCCGCGCAAGCTCGACGACTACCAGTACTTCCGGATCCTGCCGCGCCGCATCCAGGCCTGGCGGGAGGCGAACGAGCTGGCGGGGCGCGGCCTCATGCGCGACGGCGCCTGGCTCGGCTGACCCCCGGACCCGGCCTCTTCCCCGGCCTCTTCCCGCCCTCGGGGGGGGGGGGGGGGGGGGGGGGGGGGGGGGGGGGGGGGGGGGGGGGGTTTTTTTGGGGGGGGTAGGGGGGACTTTTGAGATTTGGAGGGGCAAG